>CAZQVZ010000101.1:3382-15607 GCA_964596895.1 uncultured Myxococcaceae bacterium | reverse complement strand
ACCTCGTTCACCGACGTGCACAGAGACTTCTTGAAGCCGCGGTAGTTGAGCGTGGACGGATAGCCGCCCTCCTGGAGGTAGAGCTCGTGCGCCAGCGCGTCGATGCTCTCCGTCGTCACGCCCGGCTTCGCCTCCTCACCCAACCGCTTGAGGATCCGCGCCGCCGCCTGGCAGGCGCGCCGCATCCGCTCGAGCCGCTCGCCGTCCATCGTCTTCGGGATGGAGCGGTCCTTCGGGCGGCCGGTCTCCGCGTAGTCGGGCCGCGGGATGTGCGGCGGGACCTCGCGCTTCGGGCTCACCAGGCCTGGCTTCACGCGCTTCTGGGGAGAGCGGCCGAGCGAAGCGGCGGGGCCTGCGGCGGCGCGCCGGCGCAACTCCACCCCGTCCGCGCTCTTGTGGCATTTCTTGTACTTGAGACCGGAACCGCACCAGCACGGCTCGTTGGGCCCCGGCACCACCTCTGGAAGTGAAGACGTCACGGCTCTCTCTTAACTCAAGCCGTGGCGGACGGCGCGCCCGCCTGCTTCCCCAGCCGCTTCGTCTGCACGATCCGCCAGGCGATGACGGCGATGGACCCCACCGCCGTCAGCCCGCCCGCCACGTTCATCTTCATCTGCGTGACCGCGTCGTTCTGCAGCGGCACCGCGTCTCCCCGGTAGTACGCCTCGAAGGTGCCGATGACGAAGTACTGCTGCCACTGCAGCCAGAACACCGCGCCCACCACCGCCACCGCGGCCACCGTCAGCGCCACGCCGAGCATCAGCCGCCCTCGGGCAATGAACGCGGAGACCGCCAACGCGCCGAACGCGCCGTGCGCGGCGCAGAGCGCGGCGAAGACGATGAACGCCGGCAGCAGCGACACCTCTCGCGCGTCCTTCAGGTACGCGAGCATCCAGTCCGGCTCGGTGAAGAAGAGCCAGCCCACGCAGCCCGCGTAGAAGACGCCCCACGCAGCGCCGAGCCACGTGGTGCGCAGGGCTTCACGCTCCGGCTGCAGCGCGATGAGCTTCGAAGAGACGAGCGCGAGCACCGCTCCCGCGAGCAGCGCGGTCGGTGGATCGAGCAACACGGTGGCGAGGGTCGGCGAGGGCATCAGCATGGTGGCTCCTTCAACGCGCCATCGTCGTTCGTCAAGGCGCTTCGTTGACACTGCATGATCCGTCCCCTACCATCCACTCACTCACTCGTTTTCGAGTGATGACCAAACGGAGGGAACAAACGAATGGCCGCGAAGAAGAAGACCGCGAAGAAGCCTGCTGCGAAGAAGACTGCCACCAAGAAGACTGCCGCCAAGAAGAAGCCGGCTGCGAAGAAGAAGTAGGCCGCGGTTCACGCGGTACAAAACGGCTCGACGGGAAACCGTCGGGCCGTTTTCCTTTTGCGGGGCATGCCCTTGAACGCCACAGAGCTGCGAGAGGTCACACACGAGCTCGACGCGCTTCTGCGCGGCGCGTTCGTGCAGAAGGTCCACGCGCCGTTGCCCAAGCTCGCGCTCGTGGAGGTCCGCGTTCCAGGCCGCAGCGTGACGCTGGTCCTCTCCGCAGAGAGCGACGCGGCGAGGCTCGCCGTCGCTTCGCCCAAAGACCGTCCACCCGCGCCACCCAGACCGCTGCCGCTGCAGACCGCGCTGCGCAAGGGACTCGTCGGCGCGCGGCTGGACGCCATCACCTCGCCCTCACCACACGTGGCGCTGCTCCACTTCGAACACCGGGACGGCAAGCGCACGCTCGCGCTGGTCACCTCGGGCGCGGACGCGAACGTCCTCTTCCTCGATGAACGGTCGCAGCTGCTCGCCGCCGCCGCGCGCACCCCGAACACGCCGAAGCCGCGCGCGGTCTGGTCACCCCCACAGCTTCCAGATGACGGCGCGCCTTCCCGCCTGGACGAAGCGGGCCTCACCTCCAAAGCCGAAGCCGCGCAGGCGCTGTTGGCGCCCAGGGCCGAAGGCCAGCGCGCAGACGTCGTCCGCAAGCGGCTCCTCCAACCCTTGAAGTCGAAGGCCACGCGGCTTCGGCGCACGCTGGGCAAGGTCCATGAGGATCTCGCGCGGGCACAGGAAGCGGACGCGCAGCGCCACAAGGGTGAGCTGCTCGCGCAGAACCTCCACGCGGTGCCGCGCGGCGCCACCACCGTCACGCTCACCCGCTACACGGAAGCGGGCGCAGAAGAGGTGACGCTGACGCTCGACCCGCGCCGCTCACCGAAGGAGCAGGTGGAGTGGCACTTCCACCAGTACCGCCGGCTGCAGCGCGGTGAGGCCCACGCCCGCCGCCGCCTCGACGAGCTGCAGGCGGAGCTCCACCAGGTCGAAGCGCAGATGGAGACGCTGCGCGCCCGCGCAGACGAAGACCTCGCGGCGGAAGCGCCCAGGCTCCTGCAGGAGCAGGCGGCCGAAAAGAAGAAGGGGCCCGAGCGCGCCAGGCCCTACAAGCTCTTCATCGCCGGCACCGGCCACCGCATCTTCGTGGGCAAGGGCTCGGAGGCGAACGACGCGCTCACCTTCCACATCGCCCTGCCGCACCACCTCTGGTTCCACGCGCGCGGCGTGCCCGGCTCCCACGTGGTGCTCGAACGGAAGAAGGGCGAGGAGGTGCCGCACGCCGCGCTGCTGGACGCCGCCCATCTCGCCCACCACCACGGCAAGCGGAAGGACGAGCCCGTGGGCGAGGTCGCCTGGACGGAGGCCCGGTACGTCCGCAAGACGAAGGGCGCGGCGCCGGGCGCGGTGACCTACACCCGGGAGAAGGTTCTGCTCCTCCGGGTGGAGCCCGAGCGCCTCGGCCGGCTGCTGCGCTCTTCGCCTATATAAAGGAGGAGCGCACTGCGTCATAGCGAGCGGCCGGGCGCGTGTAGGGGACGCTGCGTTGATCGCCTCCCTTGGCGCGTGCTACACCGCCCGCCCTGCCTTTGTCCCGGACCTGGCCCCAGGGGGTCCGAGAGTAGTGACGGTTTCGTGTCGGTGCGACCCGCTTCCTTGTTCCTTTCGCTAACGGCGGCCCTCGTCCGCAACCCCTCGCGTACCTCGAGCAGGCCGGGGCGGTCTCAGAAATTTCTTGAAATATCGGTCGGTTGGAGCGGCTCGGCCCCATCTGTAGGAGATGGAACGACGCTTGCTCTGAGGGCCGCACCCGTGGAGGTGCAGACGTGAGGAAGCTCCTGGCAGCCATCATCGCCCTTGGGTTGACGCCGGCGGCGTGGGCGGAAGAGGACCCGGCGCCTGCGCCCGCACAGACCCCGAAGGCGGAGGTCACCCCCGCCAGGGCCACGGAGAAGGACAAGGTGGAGGCGAAGCCCGCCTCTGCGGCGTCAGCGCTGGTGAACCCGGCAGATCCCACCGGCCCCTCGGCCTCCCTGGCGGCGGTGGCGGGCGGGAACCCGAACAAGAAGTTCCGCGTCGGCCTCAGCCTCGGCAACTCCATGCGGGTGGCCACGTTCGCAGGGCCCGAGCACTCGGACTTCGTGGGCAGCAACCTCTCGGTGGCGCCGAGCTACTCGTTCGAGGCGATGGGGCTGAGGCTCGCCGCTTCGGCCAGCGCGTCCGCCAGCTTCGAGTACACCACCCCGGACAACTCCATGGCCCGTCGCTTCAACTGGAACGACGTGGGCCTGAACCTGAGCGCGCCGGGCATCTACAAGAACGAGCTCACCGGCATCTCCCTGAGCCCCACCGTCGGCCTCACCGTGCCGGTCTCGCGTGAGAGCCTCTGGCGCGGCAGCATCACCAACATGACCGCCGGCCTCGGCGTGGGGCGCCAGTTCGGCAAGCTGAACCTCGGCGCGCGCATTGGTGGTTCGAAGACCCTCTATGCCCAGGTCACCCAGACCCTGAGCGACCGTCAGCAGGCCCGCCGGGACGAAGCCGAAAACCAGATCTTCGTCTGCCGCAGTGATCAGGCGAGCTGCCTGCTCCGCGGGGTGCCCACCCTGTGGGCGCTCTCGGGCGGCGTCAGCGCCAGCTACTCGCTGATGGACAAGCTCACGCTCTCGTTGGGGCTCAACCTCGCCAAGCGGCGGACGTTCACCCAGCCGGTGGACGAATACTCCTCGAAGATCCAGGACAGCGCGGGTCAGTCCGTCGTCACCGGCACCGGGGAGATGGACACGATGATGGGGAGCATCGGCGCCAGCTACAGGGTGATGGACACCGTCACCGCCACCTTCAGCTACGCCGCCGCGCAGGGCTTCTGGAACTCCGAGAACGAGCGCGTCAACTTCCCCTGGCACTCAGACCACTGGACCGGCCCGTACAACAGCCTCCAGCTCGGTCTCTCCACCTCTTTCTAGGTCCCACTTTCCATGAAGCTCAGCAGCACTCAGTACGGAGGCAATATGAACCGGATGCACTCCCGCGCTCTCGCGGTCGCCGCCCTGGTGGTCATAGGCGTGGCAGGCTGCGCGCAGCGCAACGGCGACATCTCGTATGTGCAGCCGAACGTGATGAAGAAGGCGGACCTGGTGGAGGGGGTCTGGTACTTCCGCAACACGGTCACCGACACGCCCCCGAACACCGGCTTCACCTTCACCGGTGAGACCGGCGACCTCGAGAAGGTCGTCTGGGAGATCCAGGAGCAGTTCCTGGTGGGCTACCGCTCCTACCCCATGATCATGGGCCAGGACGGCAACGTGGAAGACTCGTCCACGCCCTCCGGCATCACCACCCGCGTCTGCAAGGACGACGGCTCGGGCCAGCGCGTGTGCGTGGGCGGCCAGAAGTACTACGGCGCGCCCATCGTCGCGTACCCCATCGAAAAGCACTTCGACATCCAGCGGACCTACAACCCGTCCACCGGCGAGACCACGAACGTGATCGTGGAGAACGCCATGGACCGGCCCTGGAACGAGCGCGAGTTCATCCGCGTCAACTGGACCGCGCAGGTCTTCAGCAAGCGCCTGGGGCGCTGGGGCATCCTCAACCCCACCGGCCAGGCCAACTTCGTGAGCTGGATCTTCCCCAACGAGCCGGGGACGGACCCGTATGACTGGCCGCGCCAGGAGTTCAAGGACAGCAACGGCGAGCAGAAGCTCGACTATTTCGAGTTCACCGCCCGCTACAACGCGCGCCCGGACACCATGTACTTCCGCGGCTACGGCGAGGTCCCGTTCTGCTTCCTGAACGTGGGCTACGGCTACGACTGCGCGCCGCAGCAGATCAAGATGCGGACCTCCATCGCCAAGGTGGACCCGAACAAGACGCTCGATTACGAGCCGCTCGTCTACGACAACGCGATGATGACCAAGTTCGGCTACTTCCGGACCGAGCGGATGAACTACGACCGCCGCTTCGGGATGAACGAGTCGGACATGGTGTACCTCGCCAACCGGCACCGCATCTGGGAGTCCTCCTTCGAGCGTGACGCCCAGGGCAACGTGGACTGGTCCCGCCCCATCCCGATGCGGCAGCGGACCCCGAAGCCCATCACCTACTACGTGCCTCCGGCGCGGCGGATGGGCGGCGAAGAGGAGTACCGGAAGTACCTCGACGCGGCCAGGGTGCTGGAGACCAACTGGAACCGCGCCTTCCGGCGCGCGGTGGCCGCGGCCTGGGGCCAGGGCAACGACCTCAACGGCGTGCCCGACATGTTCATCGTCTGTGAGAACCCGGTGCCCCAGAACGCCCCGGCCGCCTGCGGTCAGCCCGGCTTCGAGGCCCGCTTCGGTGACCTCCGCCGCAACTTCCTGTGGACCATCCCCGAGGCCATCGCCAACGGGCTTCTGGGGTACGGCCCGTCCTCCGCAGACCCGGAGACCGGCGAGATCATCTCCGCCAACTCCAACACCTACTCCGCGGCGGTGGCGCGGCAGGCGCAGACGGCGCTCAACGTCGTCAACATCCTCTCCGGTGACTACACCGAAGACCAGATGATGGCCGGCAACGACATCCGCGACTACCTGCTGTCCAACCTCAGCTACGCCAGCAAGCTGGACCCCCTGAGGGTGACCTCGGACGGTCGGCTGCTCGCGGAGCTGCAGGGTGACCAGGTCCAGCAGTCCGCCGAGCCCAGCCAGGGCGCGTTCGCGAAGCTGACCCCGCGCAGCAAGAGCGTGCTCACCCAGCTGCGCTCCGGCGGGGGCCTGCCCGAGGCCACCTCGGACCGGATGTCGGCGGCGGCGGAGAAGCTGCGCCAGAACCCCGAGCTCGAGTCGCTCGTGCTCGACAACCCGGACATGGTGATGGACGCCATGGAGATGCTGCCTGCGCACCTCAAGATGCAGGCCATGGTGGACCCGTCCTCCGCCCGGGACGCGCTGCGCAGCGTGATGGTCAACCCCATGGACTACCTCGCCATGCAGGAGGCGCGGCTCGAGTACGCGTCCAGCCGCAACATCTACCTGGACGACTTCTACGAGGACCGGACCATGGTGTCGGTGGCGCTGCGCGAGGCGCAGAGCCGCGCCATCAAGATTGCCCAGCTCGTGGCCGAAGGCGTCAGCCCCAGGGACGCCCGGATGCGCGCGGACGAGGAGATCCGCGTCCGCTTCCAGCAGAACGTGTGGCGCGCCACCAGCGAGCACGAGGTCGGTCACACGCTGGGCCTGCGCCACAACTTCCAGGGCAGCTACGACGCGGTGAACTACTTCGATTCGTACTGGGACCTGCGCCAGCAGACCCTCACCGTGCTCCAGAACGGCAACCCGGTCGTCCCCCGCACCCCCGCGGACCTGAAGATCGCCGCGGACGGCAACGAACTGCAGCTCGCGGCCGGCATCCACGAGCACGAGTACTCGTCCATCATGGACTACGGCGGCAAGGTGAACGCCGACTGGCAGGGCGTGGGCAAGTACGACGAGGCGGCCATCATCTTCGCGTACTCCGGCGGCACCAGCCCCGGCTACGTGGAGGTCTTCTCCGCCCCGCTGCGCATCGACACCCGGAACTTCCCCGGCTCTGACGGACGGCCGCTGCCCATCACCGGCGCCGGCTACGACCTGCCGGTGGTGAACGCCCTGCGGATCAACTCGGCGGTCCCCAACTACACCGAGCGGTTCCACTACAGCACCGTGCCCCTGCGCTTCGGGACCATCAACGGCGACACCGAAGAGGTCATCGCCAGCGGCATCCAGAACCTGCGGGCGCGTCAGCTGATGAAGTGGTCCGAGGTGCAGGCGGCCACCCTGCAGCTCCGCGAGCTCCTCAAGGCCAACCCGATCCCGGCGCCGGAGGCCGTGGAGGGCACGCCGCTGGAGGTGCCGTACGCCTTCTGCACGGACTCGCACACCAGCTACTTCGTGACCTGCAACCGGTGGGACCGCGGCCCGGACCTCTACGAGATCAACAAGACGCGGCTCGAGTCCTACTGGAACGACTACGTCTTCACCCACTTCCGCCGCGACCGGTACAACTACAGCCCGAACTTCGCCTTCGGCCGCGCGGCGAACACCTTCATCGAGTCCGCGGACATCTACCGGCACTGGATGCACGCGCTGTACGGCGGGCAGGGCCAGAACCAGCAGAACATCCCGAACTTCGCCTCCGGCCCCTTCGGCTACGACCCGCTCATCCAGGACTACTGGACCATGGCGGTCATCGACGGCATCAACGACCTGCTCAAGGTCCTGTCCATGCCGGACTCGAACTACCACCTGCTGCGCACCACCAACCGGCGCGACTTCAACAACCCGGACGGCCCCCTCTTCAGCGAGGTCCGCTGGGATTCGATGGTGGCCGCGCAGGACTACGAGCAGCTCAGCGACGAGATCAAGCAGAAGTACCAGGGCCTCTACGGCGGGACCGCGGCGGCGGAATTGCGGCGCGGCGCCGGGCGGCGGATGTACAGCCGGTTCAACGTCAACAGCGGCTTCGGGTTCCAGGGCCGCATCGAAGAGACCGGCCACTACCTCGACCAGATTGGCGCCACCCTGGGCGCGGTCTACCCGTACGCGAACTTCGCGGGGGTGGACCGGACGGCGGACATGAACCGCTACAACATCCCGTACTACCTGATGTTCAGGCAGGAGCTGAACGACGTGTTCGGCGCCACCTGGCTGGGGGACAACCTCGGGCAGGAGGGCATCGGCATCCGCCCGCGGATGTACCTGGAGCGGGCGCCTGACGCCGGCCAGGAGTGGAATACGAACGTCAAGGCCACGGTGGTGTTCCCGGTGCACGTGAGCGGCACCGAGTTCATCCAGGGCTTCACCTACCCGAACCCGCCGGCCATCCCGCAGAACGCCTTCGGCCTGGCGGAGATGAACATCTCCACCACCTGGAGCAGCCGCATCTACGCGCTGTACTGGGGCATGGCGTTCTTCAACGCCAACTACGACATGGACTACGCCAAGCGGAACCTCGTGTACCGCCTGGGCGGCGGTGAGTCCGTGACCGTGCCGGCCGGCCACACCTCCTACGAGACCGTGGATCCGTTCTCCGGCGCCCGCTACGTGGCGACGCAGCCTTCGGACTCCACCCGGGACACGCCCGCGGTTCGCCTCATCAAGGAGGTCAACCTCTGGCACTGGTACCACGAGAACCCGAAGTACGTCTGGAACGCCACCACCGGCGCCTACGCCACCGACCCCGAAAAGATGGAGGAGGGGCGGGAATTGGCCATCGGTCAGATCCGCTACCGCATCCGTGACCTCGACATCATGCGCGGCTTCTACGGCATGTACGGGAAGGCGTTCTAGCCATGACCACCTCCGCTTCTGACTCCAGCAACATGGGAGCTACCAAGATGATGCGCACCCTGTCGTGGGCCTCCGCCGTCCTCGCCGTCTTCGTCGCCGCGGGCTGCAGCCGCGGGCCGGAGATGGTGGACCGCACCCAGCCCAACTACGTGAAGAAGGCCGACCTGCTCGAAGGCACCTGGTACCTCCGGGACACCGTCGTCGGCGTGCCGCCCACCTCCGCCATCACCTTCGAGGGTTACCAGGGTGACGTGGAGAAGGTCCGCTTCGAGGTGCAGGAGCACTACCTCGTGGCGTACCGCACCTACGAGTGGCTGCCCGGCTCCGACGCGCGCGTGGACACGAAGAACTCGCGCATCGGCAACGTGGTGACCGTGGACGGCAAGCCCTACAAGGGCGCGCCGGTGGCCGCGTGGCGCATCACCAGCCACTTCGACCGGATCCGCGAGTACAACCCCGCCACCGGTGAGCAGTCCAACGTGCTGGTCGAGAACATGAGCGACCGCCCCTGGTACGAGCGCGACTTCATGCGCGTGGACTGGGGCCGCAACGCGGCGACGAACTACCAGGGCATCGGCCCCATGTCGCTGGCGTGGCGGCAGGGCGGGCGCCCCGGTGAGTTCAACACCTGGGTGCAGCCCATTGACCAGGAGCCGGGCGACGACGCTTTGGTGATGGATTACGCCGAGGTGGATGGCCAGGAGCGGCTGGAGTACTTCGACTTCACCGTCCGCCAGTTCTGGGACCCGCCCACCACCTTCTACCCGGGCTACGGGGAGATCCCGTACTGCCTCCTGCAGCCCAGCGTGGACTGCCGCGGCGCGGTCATCAAGGTGCGCACCTCCATCCGCCGCGTGGACGAGACCCACGTCCAGGACTACGAGCCGCTGGTCTACAGCGACCAGATGATGAAGAAGTTCGGCCTCTTCCGGAACGGCTGGGGCAACTACGGCGAAGGCCCCACCTACGACCGGAACTACGGCATCACGCTGACGGGGCGCCTGCTCCACGCCAAGCGGCACAACATCTGGCGCAAGTCCCGCGACGCGAACGGCAACTCCCTGCCCGTCGAGGCGCGTGACCCGAAGCCCATCGTCTACTACCTCTCGGAGAACTACCCGAAGGCGCTGATGGAGTCCGCGCAGGTCATCGAGCAGGAGTGGGACCGCGCCTACCGCAAGGCGGTGGCGGTGCCCCGCGGCCTCGAGGTGGCTGACATCCCGCAGATGTTCTACCTCTGCGAGAACCCGGTGCCGGCCGGTGCGCCCGCGGCGTGCGGCCCTGAGGGCCGGTTCGTCCGCCCCGGAGACATCCGCTACAACATGTTCAACTGGGTGGACCACCCGCAGATGGCCGGTCCGCTGGGCTATGGCCCCTCCGGCTCCGACCCGGAGACCGGGGAGATCATCCAGGGCGTGGCCAACATGTACGGCGCCGGCGTGGACCGGGTGGCCGGGGACACCCTGCAGTACCTCGAGGTGCTCACCGGCGAGACCTCCCTGGACGCCATCATGAGCGGCCAGAACGTCCGGGACTTCCTCGCCGAGAACCGCAAGCCCACCGACCCGCGGCGGGACAACGGCCCGGCGCAGTCGCAGGGCGGGCTGACCTCTGACGGGACGCAGAAGGTGGCCTCCTTCGCGAGGCCGGACGGGGTGCTCAAGAACCGGCTCAAGGCCACCAAGCTCGAGGGCTCGCTGCCGAAGATGAAGCAGGACCGGCGGGCGATGATGGCGGACAAGATCGCCCAGCACCCGTTCCTCGAGGACGCGGTGATCAACGCCCCCGAGGTCCGGGCGGCGGTGCTGGCGTCCGCGCCGGGTGAGACCTGGCGGCAGAAGCTGATGTCGGACGCGTCCTTCTACCGGCAGGTGGCGCGGGACACCATGGTCCGCTACTCCGACCTGGTGAAGCTCGAAGAGCAGCGGCAGCTGCGCGCGGGCATGGAGTCCATCTGGCTGGCCGAGTTCAGCGACGGGGCCTACCTCCAGCTCGCGCAGCAGATGAAGTCGCTCTACGACCAGAAGCTGACTGAATACCAGGCGCAGGGGCTGAGCGAGAAGGCGGCGAAGGCCCAGGCCAAGACCGACACCTGGAACAAGGTGCGCAACTCGGTGAACATCTTCGTCGGGGCGCACGAGGTGGGCCACACGCTCGGCCTGACCCACAACTTCATCGGCTCGTTCGACGCGATGAACTTCAAGGACGGCTACTGGGACCTGCGCAAGGACACCATCGGCGTGATGGCCGGTGGCAAGCGCGTGCTGCCGCTGGATCCGCAGGATCTGCAGGACGCCGCCCGCCGCACCGAGCTGCAGCTCGCGGCCGGCATGCAGTCCTACGAGTACTCCACGGTGATGGACTACATGGCGCGCTTCCCCATCCACAACCACGGCATCGGCAAGTACGACGAGGCGGCCATCCTCTTCGCGTACTCCGGGGGCCCGGACGTGGGCTGGGTGGAGGTCTTCAACCAGACCCGCGCGGACTCCGAAGGGCCTTCGGCCTGGGCGGATCCGAACGTGAAGGTGCCCACCACCAACACCATGAAGCCGCTGGTGGTCCGCGGGGCGCACGCGGAGATCCCGCTGACCCACGTGGAGCACCGCACGCCCATCCACACCATGGTCTCGGACCGGTTCCACTACACCACGCTGCCGTTCCTCTTCGCGGACACCTCGACGGTGCAGAGCTCCTTCGAGGCGGCGTTGGACCAGGGCATCGAGCGGATGAACAGCCGCAGCTACCGGAAGTACTCGGACCTGCGGAACATGTACGGCCAGATCGAGTTCTCGCTGCTCGAGAGCGACCTCAAGGGCGACGGCAACTTCATCCTCCGCTACTACGAGCAGAGCCCCGCGGACTACCTGCGCGCGGCCTCGGTGGTGAAGGACGCCATGCAGGGGATGCCGGTGGAGGTCCCGTACATGTACTGCTCTGACCGGGAGCGCATGTCCAACGTGGCCTGCAACGTGTGGGACTCCGGCGCGGACATGTACGAAATGACGCGCGACTGGATCGAGCGCTACAACGAGTACTACGTGTTCACGAACTTCCGGCGCGACCGGTTGAACTTCAATCCCTTCAACGCCATGTACGGGAAGTACGCGCGGCTGTCGGCGAACCTGCCGAACGTGTATCAGCACTGGTTCATGAACATCTGGCAGTACGCGGACGTCTACGAGCTCACCGCGGACGAGGTGACCGAGAAGTACGGCGGCCCGGATCCCATCTACCAGAACTACTGGACCATGGCCGTCTTCGACGGGGTGAACCACCTCACCGCGGAGCTGTCGCAGCCGTCGGCCGGGTACCTGGGCAAGGACGTGGCCACTGGCCGCTGGGTGCACCTCAAGGAGAACAACGGGCAGAACACCCGGTTCACCGCGGCGGCGGAGCAGTCCCTGCGGGATGCGCTCACCACCGGCACCAGCCCGGCGTACTCCGAGATCGTCTACGTGCCCCGCGGCCCGGGCCGCAGCATGTACACGCTGTTCGACAACGACGGGTACGACTTCTACCGGCGGGTGAACGAGCTGGGCCATTTCTGGGACCAGTACGGCGCGCTGATGGCGCTGACCCAGGCGGAGTCGAACATCA
>CAZQVZ010000101.1:0-3282 GCA_964596895.1 uncultured Myxococcaceae bacterium | reverse complement strand
TTCTGGGACCAGTACGGCGCGCTGATGGCGCTGACCCAGGCGGAGTCGAACATCATCGGCGCGGACCGTGGCGCGGACGCCACCCGCTACTCGCTGCCCTACTTCCTGCTCTTCGAGAAGGAGATGTCGGACCTCGTCTCCGGCGTCTGGCTGGAGGACACCGAGCGCTTCGGCGCCGGCCTCATCCGCACCGCGGACGGCAAGGGCGACATCCGGCTGCCGGCGAAGATCCGCTCCGACAAGTACGTGCGCGGGTTCCAGTACCCGGTGGCCACGGCGCCCGCCCCCGTCTCCGGTGACCCCATGGTCAACGAGCCGGTGGATCCGAACCCCACCTGGTCCACGCGCTTCTTCGCGCAGCTGATGGGGATGCAGTACTTCACCGAGATCTACAACCAGGACTTCGCGGACCAGAACAAGGTCTTCCGCCTGGGCGACGGTGAGACGCTGACCCCGGGGCCGAACCACGAGCTGGTCACCTTCGAGGATCCGTTCGGCGGCGGCTACGCCTACGCGGCCACGCAGGTGATTGGGACCACCCACCCGCCCGCCGGCGCCTGGATGATCCGCCGGGCGCAGGAACTCAAGAGCGACTGGGACTTCAAGGTCCAGCAGTCGCAGGACCCCCTCCTCACCCCCGAAGAGCGCGCGCAGTTCGCGGAGCTGGCGGTGGAGTACGAGGGCAAGACCCGCGAGGCCGTGCGCAATCTGGAGATGATGCGCGGCATGTACGGCGTCTTCGGTGACGCGCTGTGGGACTGGTAGTCCTCGACGGCTGAAGCAGTCAGATGCGGCGCTCCGGGTCCTTCCGGGGCGCCGTTTCTCTTTGTCCGCGCACTACTGTTTGCGACCATCCCGCTGAAGAAGCTTGGTATTCCGAATCAAGCTGGGAACGTCAACGATTGACGAGAGAAACGTGTATTAGTTAGGATCTGGCAGCCGCGACGGACGCGGAATGGGAGGCAAAATGTCGAGAAGCGGGTTAATGGCAGCGACGTTGCTTTGCATTTCTGGCTGCGGGAAAGACAGTGGAGCAATCGACGAGATTGGATCCCGACAGGACGAATCCAAGATCGTGATGTTTCATTGCCTTGAGGCGCTAGGTCTCCCAGGGCCCTGCGGTTGGGTAACCGAGGGCCGGTTTTGGGGAATGAAAGGCAGTCCATCAGTGCAGCAGGGCGAGCCCGAAGTGCCCGTCTGTGGCGATGGGCTCTGTCAGTGGAACAAAGGCGAATCCACCCCGAGCGACGATCGGTTTTGCTTGTTGGATTGCAGAAAGACTTGGGAGATGGAGGCAGTTCCGACCATCGAACTCAAAGGGCTTGAGCTCCAAGTCGATGGAAAGACGGTCGCTGAAATCGTAAACCTAGACGGACAGTACGCTTGGAGACCGCTTCCATACTGCCCATCGCCATGACTTTAGGCCCGGGTGACTGATAGCGCGAGCGGCGCTCTGGGAAACCCCCGGGGCGCCGCTTCGCCGTTTTCAGGCCCCTCCCGCCATGAACCTCTCCCCCTGCGCCCGCTGCCCGAAGCTGCTCGGCACTTCGTGCTGCGAGACGAAGGGGGACGAGCGGCTGGCGCTTCTGACCTCCGCGGACATCGCCCGGGTTCGGGACGCGGTGCGCCGCCGGCCCGAAGCGTTCGTGGAGGAGGAGTGGGTGGACGAAGGGGAGGCGCAGGCCTTCGAAGCGCGGCGCCCGCTGTACCGCGGCTACTTCCGCCACGGACCCTTGCGAAGGACCTTGCGCCGGCGGGACGACGGGGCGTGCGTGTTCCTGGACCGGGAGAGGGGCTGCGCGCTGGATGACCAGACGCGGCCCGTGGCCTGCCGGCTCTATCCCTTCGACCTGTTGGCCGACGGTCGCTGGTCGGTCCTGGTCTCTCGCCATGGTTCGGTGGAGGCGGCGGCGGCGAGCGGGCAGGGCTGCCTCGCGGTGGAGGAGGCAGCAGGGATGGGGACGCTGCTGGGCGCGTTCGGGCTGACCCGGCGCACGGTGGAGGCGCTCGGGGAGACCCTGCGCCGCGAGGTGCAGGCAGGCTGACGTCGACCCTTTGGGCCGGTTCTTGAGTCACCCCACGCCGCCGGTAGGATTCGCCCTTCGTGAGCACCTCCTCTCGTCAGCTCACCCTTGGCTTCGGCGACGGCGCTCCCAAAGGACGCGCCGCGCCGTCTTCTTCGCCAGGGGCCCGGTCTTCGCCGGCGCCGCTCCCTCCTGGAGCGAAGGGTGGCGCCGCGGTGAACGCCCTGGCGAAGGCGCCGTCGCAGGCGCCACAGCCCGAGTCTCGGCCGGGGGCAGCGGGGCCGGCACCGGAGCGGGCGGAGCCCCCGGAGCGCGGCGCCATCCTCGCGCGCGCGGAGAGCCTCGCCCACCGGCTGTCCACGGATCTCGGCCTGGCGGTCCGGCTGGCGGTGACGGACAACCGCTCCACCATGGTGAGCTTCCGCCGGGCCTCGTCGTCCCTGCGGCTGCGGCTGCACCACATGTTCCTCGACGCGCCGGAGCCGGTGCTGCAGGCGCTGGCGGACTACGCCGGGCGGGGACGGCGCGCCGCCGGCAACGTGCTCGACGACTACATCCGGGACCGGCAGCCGCTCATCCGCCGCACCCGGGACGCAGGCTCCGCCAGGCTGCAGCCGCGCGGCGTCGTCTACGACCTGCAGGAGATGTTCGACGGGCTCAACGAGCGCTTCTTCCAGGGCGGCATCACCGCCGCCATCGGGTGGGGGCGTATCGGCGGGCGCAGGCGGCGCAAGTCCATCCGGCTCGGCGTCTACGACCACCAGACGCGGGAGATCCGGGTGCACCCCGCGCTGGACCGCCCCGAGGTGCCGCGCTTCTTCGTGGAGTTCATCGTCTTCCACGAGATGCTCCACCAGCTCTTCCCGTCCTCCAACGGACCGGGCCGAAGGGTGCACCACCCGCGCGCCTTCCGGGACCGCGAGCGCGCCTACCCGCATTACGCGGCGGCCATCTGCTGGGAGCGGGAGAACCTCAAGCTCCTGCTCCGCGGCTGACCCCGGGGCGCTGGAGGGCAGCGGTCATCCTTCTGCCCTTCCGCGTCCATCACCCTTGACCTCGGTGGGAGGGGGTTCGATCCTCCCCGGCTCCCTATGCGTAGAGCAAAGATCGTCTGCACCCTCGGCCCCTCCAGCCTCGACCAGGATGTGTTGGAGAGCCTCGTCGCGGCTGGCATGGATGTGGCCCGCCTCAACTTCTCCCACGGCTCACACGAGCAGCACGCGGAGGCCATCAAGAAGATCCGCGCCGCGTCGCTGAA
>CAZQVZ010000100.1:0-15675 GCA_964596895.1 uncultured Myxococcaceae bacterium | reverse complement strand
TCCTGCGCAACGCGCGCTTTCTGCGCGGCCTCGGCAACGAATTGACCTTCCGCATCTCCCCTGCGCTCATCGACTCCCACCAGGAGAGGCTTCGCCGCGCCTTTCCCCGCGCCCTGCTGCGCCCGGTCCTCCCTCGCGCGATTTGGGCGGAAGGGTCACCGCGCTTCTGGCACTTCCGGCTCGGGCCTTCCTACGCCCCGGACAACTTCTACGACCTGCCGCCGGTGAAGCGCGTCACGCCGAAGGGCAGCGCCACCGTGACCTGGGTGGGCGCCGGCGTCGCCCGCCAGATCCACCCGCTCGCGCACGACTGGTTCACGCTCTGCCTGCGCTGCGCCTCGAGTGCGACCTACGTCATCTACGCGGCCACGCTCGATGACGCGCGCTCCCCCACCTTCACCTGGTTCGACTGCGAGTACCTCTGCGACGACTGCGCCGCCTTCAACTTCCCCCGCCGCGCCGGAAGCGTTTGACCTGACCGTGAACGCCCCGTCGCTGACCGGCCGCGCAGGGAGCCTGGGGTCCTTCGCGCTGCCGAAGAAACTGCTCGAGACTCGGAGACTCCGACTCGGAGTCTCCGAGACTTCCGTCCTCCGCGCGCGGGGAGCGGGGCCTGCGCGAACCGGGGCGGCACCCGTGGGCCCTCGCTGAGGCGCATCGCGTCATGGATACGGGCAAGCAAGCAGTCCCGTCCGTCCTTGACCTGACCTGCGCAATCCCAGACCATCCCCCCGATTTTTCTCAGGGCCGGGGTCCTCTTGGACCCTCACCTCTTGCTTTCGCAGGAATCAAGAATGCGCCACTACGCTGCACTGAAGGCCGCGGTCGCGGTCATCGCCACGGGACTTGTTTTCGCCGCCGCGCCCGCATGGGCGGTCCACCCGGTGGTGCCCACCAACCTCCGCCAGCACCAGGGCTCGGGGACGGGGCCCGCCATCGTGCCGGGGGCCTCCAGCGGGCTGTTGCCCACTGGCACCAACGTCTTCCTCACCGCCACCATGCCGGGCGCCACCAACGGCACCGGCTGCTACGACGTCCAGTTGGAGATCCGTCCGGTTGGCCAGAACTTCACCGGCACGCCCACGCACTCGGCGGGCATCTACCAGGGCAACAAGTCCGCCACCGACGTCGAGGCGGTGGGGCTCGTGTTCCAGCCCACCGTCGGCCAGTGGAAGTGGCAGGCGCGGATGTCCTCCGGCTCCTCCTGCCCGGGCACCCAGAGCGCGTGGGCCCTGTTCAACGGCGGCAACATGGCCTTCGAGATCGCCCCGCCCAACGTCCCTGACCTGCTCGTGCAGGACGTGGCGCTGACCATGAACCCCACGCCGGCGCCCAACACGCTGGAGTTCACCGTGGACGCCACCTTCCACAACCGGGGCGCGGTGGCCACCGGTCCCTTCCAGTGGCGCGCGTACCTCTCCACCAACAAGACCCTGGAGGCCTCGGACACCCTGCTGTTCACCTCCTCCACCGCGGTCTCGCTCGACGCGGCGCTCAACCCCGGCAGCACCCAGACGGTCTCCTCCACCACCATCCTGATGGACCCGAGGCCGCCGCCGGGCGCCTACTACGTGGTCGTCGAGGCCGACTACGCGAACGCCGTCGCGGAGTTCGACGAGACCAACAACGTCGGCTCCACCCCCAACTACTTCATCAACGGCGTGGATCTCGTCGCCACCTCCATCGGCAACGGGCCCGCCAACGCGCAGCCGGGCAACGCCTTCAACCTCGCGGTCAGCGTCTTCAACCAGGGCGTGGACGCGGTGAAGGACGCGAACGACGACCTGATCCCGGTGGCCCTGCGCATCGTCGCCAGCCGCGCCGAGGTCCCCTCCGCCTCCGACCAGGAGGTCTACTCCACGAACCTCACGTTCTCCGGCGGGCAGGTCCACAACCTCTCCATCCCCATCGTCCTGCCCCCGGGCATCGCCGGCGGCGACGTGTACTGGGCGGCCTTCCTCGACCCGGCCAACGCCATCACCGAGGCGCTGGAGACCAACAACTCCGCGCGCTCCGCGGCGACGTCCAAGATCCTCCAGGCAGACCTGCAGATGGTGGCCACGGACCTGGTGGACCTGCACACCGGCCAGCCGGTGCGCGTGGCCGACTTCGGCGAAGAGGTGAAGCTGCGCGTCTCCATCAAGAACGTGGGCAACTTCGACGCCATCCCCACCGACGTGGGCATGGCCATCTCCCGAGACGCCAGCCTCTCCCTGATCAGCGACCAGCGCATCGGGTTCGCGCCCACCGCCGCCATCCCGATGGGGCAGACGGTGACCTTCGAGGTCACCACCACGCTGCCCACCCAGGACAAGCAGGGGAACGACCACGTCACCGCGGACTTCTACTTCTTCGCCCTGGCAGACGAGTTCAACGCCATCAACGAGATCAACGAGGCGGACAACTACAGCAACAGCCTCGCGGTGGGTCCGGTCCGGCTGCGCACCCCGGCGCAGGACTACGCGGTGACCCGCGTCCGCGCGCCCCTGAAGGCCGCCGCCGGTGACACCCTCTTCCTCGAGCGGCAGATCCGCAACCTGGGCACCTCCAATGGCCAGCCGGTGGAGTACGCCTGCTACGCCTCCGCCAACGAGATCATCACCCCCCAGGACTTCCTCCTCCCGCTGGTGGAGGCGGACGGCATCAGCACCGTGGAGCGCCGCACCCTGACGCTCGCCCGCGGCGCGTCGGACTCCCGCACCGAGACGGTCCGCGTCCCCGGCGAGCTGCCCGGCCGCGACTACTACATCGGCTGCATCGTGGATCCGGATCAGACGCTCTCCGAGCTGACCCGTGACAACAACACCGGCGTCAGCCCGGCGCCCGTCGAGGTCGCGGCGCAGGCGTTCCAGATCTTCACCGCGCAGGTGCCAGACGCGGCGCTGGGCCAGCCCTACCAGTTCCAGCTCGCCACGGTCTCCTCGGTGGGACCGGTGACCTGGAACCAGGTGGGAGTGGCCACCGGGATGACGCTCGGCACCGACGGCCGCATCACCGGCACCCCGACCGAACAGGGCGTTTACGGCTTCATCGCCGAGGCCCGCTCCGGGACCTTCACCACCCGCCGGGTCATCACCATCCGCGTGGTGCCGCCCACCCGCGAGCTCACCATCACCACCGACAACCTCCCGCCGCACGTGAGCTCCACGCTGCAGCCGTACCAGGCGGCGCTCTCCGCCGTGGGCGGCGTGAAGGACTACCAGTGGCAGCTCGTCTCGGGGACCCTCCCCAACGGGCTGGTGCTGGACGGGACCACCGGCGTGGTCTCCGGCACCCTGAAGCCGGGCGTGATGGTTGGCGAGCATCCGTTCGTGGTGCGCGTGCGCGACGCCATGGGCAGCGAGGTCACCCGCCAGCTCCGCCTGCGCATCCTCCCGCCGGGCGCCCTGGCCATCTCCACGCTGTCTCTGCCCGAGGGCCTGGTGGGCCAGGACTACATCTCCGACATGTCGGCCACCATGGGCACCGTGATGACGCTGGCCCCGCCGCTCAAGTGGCAGGTGGTCGCAGGGTTCCTGCCGCCGGGGCTGTCCTTGAACGTGGCGGGGGACCAGACCACCGGGCTCATCACCGGCAAGCCGGAAATGGCCGGGAAGTACCCCGTCACCGTGCAGGTCACCGACGGGATGAACCGCTCGGACACCGCCTCCTACGTGATGGTCGTCCACTCCAACGCGGTCCGCGTGTCCTGGGAGGCTGCGCCTTCGCACTTCTTCCCGGGTGACACCGTGGCGCTGGGCTTCCTCTCCGACGGCGCGGGCCAGACCCACTTCCGCGTCTTCTCCGGCGAATTGCCGCCCGGCGTGGAGCTGTCCGCGGACGGCAAGCTCACCGGGACGATCTCCGAGGACGCGCCCCACCGGACCTACAACTTCGCGGTCGAGGGCCAAGACGTCATCGGCGCCAAGGGGCTCAACTCCTTCGTCCTCGAGGTCCGCGCCCCGCCCCCGCCCGAAGGCTGCAGCAGCACCGGCTCCTCCGCTGGCGGCCTGGGCCTGTCGGCCTTCGCGGTGATGGGGATGCTGGCCTTGGCGTTCGGGCGGCGCCGCCGGGCGTAGGTCCAGTCCCCAGGGCCGCCCCCGGGCGGCTTTGGGGGCCTCGTTTCCTGTTGAGCCAGCGGGCCCGCGGTCAGGACGACGCGGGCCCGAGCACCATCAGCCGGTCGAGCCGGTCGCCGTCCCAGCTCTGGGGCTCTGCCAGGTCCGCGTCGAAGCCATAGAGCGCGAGCAGTTCCCAGCCGGTTTCGGCGAGCAGCGCGGCAGCCTCCTTCTGGCTCCAGGTGCGGAAGTACCAGTTCGTCTCCAGGGTGCGGCGCCCGGCCTTCTCCGCCGGGCCGGAGAGGGTGAGCCGGTTGCGCATGCGGGCGCGCCGCGCTCGGCGGTCCGGCGGCCACTCGCGGGTGTTGCAGACCACCTTCTCGTCGCCCACCTGCCCCACCCAGCGCTCGTGCTCCGGCCAGGTGCGCGCGTAGTCGGTGAGGTGGAAGCCGAGCACAAAGACGCCGCCCGGCTTGAGCAGCGCGCGGGTGGATTCGAGGTGCGCTTTCGCCGCCTGCTGTGAATCCAGGTAGCGGAAGGTGGAGACGAGGCTGAAGGCGAGGTCCACCTTGCCCAGCCACTTCTTCGGCGCGAAGGACTCCATCCGGCCTTCGGACAGGTGCGCCTTGTGGCGGAGGTCTTCCGGCAGCCGCGCCTTCGCGTGGGCGAGCATCTCGGGGGTGAGGTCGTAGCCGATGAGCGTGTAGCCGCGGCGCACCGCGCCCTCCACCAGGCGGCCGGCGCCACACGCGGGCTCCAGCCAGAGCTTCCCGCCGGTGCCCCAGAGGCGGTTGGCGGCCTCGAGGAAGTCGAGCTCCGTCTGGGTGTCCGCGTCGAAGATCGCCTCGTAGTACTTCGGGTGGCGGTACCAGTCGTCCTGCTGGGGCCTGGGGCTGGGTTTGGGGCTGGGTGCGGGCATCAGTGCGCGTGGTCCTCGAGGAAGAGCGAGAGCACGAACATCAGCGCCAGGCCCAGGAGCAGCCCCACCACGTTGCGCAGGCGCCTGTCCTTGCCGTGGCGGTTGATGTGGGGGAGCAGGTCGCTGACGGCGATGTAGAGGAAGGACCCGGCGCTGAAGGCGAGCGCGAGCGGAGAGAAGCGCTCGAACGGGAGGAGCGCGTTGAGCAGGAACCACCCGGACGCGCCCGCGGGCACCATCAGGCCATACAGCGTCGCGTAGCCGAGGATGCTCTTCGTGGTACGCCCTTCGGACTTGAGCACCGCGGCGAGCGAGAGCGAAGAGGGGATCTTGTGCGCGGCGATGGCCACGAAGGTGGAGAACCCCACCCCCTCCACGATGCCGCTGCCGAGCGCCACCCCGTCGAACAGGGTGTGCACGGCGAGCCCGAGGAAGGCGGACAGCCCCATGGCCGGGGAGTGGACGTGCTCGGCGCAGTCCGGCGGCTCTTCGCAGGCGTGCACCAGCACGTAGCGCTCGAGCAGGAAGAGGAAGACGAAGCCGGCGGGCACCAGCCAGAACGCCTCGATGCCCCCCCCGTGGTAGGCCTCCGGCAGCATGTGGAAGAAGGCCGCGCCGAACATCACCCCGGCGGCGAAGGCCATGAAGGCGATGAGGCGGGTGGCCTTCGCCCACAGCGGGATGGCCGCGCCGGCGACGGCGCCCAGGACGATCACGCCGGAGAAGAGTGCGAGCTGCGGGCCGAAGGGCACGGGACCGAAGCGTTTCGCAGACTGCGTGCCCTACGGCAAGCGCCGCCCGAAGCGGGCCTGGAAGCGCCGCTCCAGGTCCGCCAGCGCCGCCGTCTCCCCCAGGGTCCGCAGGGCCTGCGCCAGGTTCACCCAGCCAGACTCCATGTGCGGCGCCAGCTCCAGCACCCGCGCGAAGCGCCGCTTCGCCAGGGCGGGGTTTCTGTCCATGAGGAGGAGCTGCCCGAGCGCGTGGACGGCCATCACCGCCTCCGGGTCCTTCGCCACCGCCGCCTGGCAGGCGCTGCGCGCGGCGTCCCGCCTGCCTTCGTGCAGCGCGAGCATGCAATCCACCAGGCGCGTGGCCGCCGCGTCCTTGTAGTCCGCGCGCAGGAGGTCCCGCTGGGCGCGGGCGGGGCCCTTCTTGTTCGCGCGCAGCGCCTCTTCGGCCGCGAGCACCGCCGCGATGACGTGGGGCTCCTGCTCCGGCGTCATCCCGGCAGCGCCGCGCGGCACCGCCGCCCAGCGCCGCAGCCTCACCGCCCAGTCCGAGAGGTTCGGCGCCTCTTCGTGCATGGGCACCCGCTGCACCGCCGCCTCGACGATGTGCGGCGCGAGCGCCTGCCGGCCCAGAGAAGCGAGGTAGACCCAACCGTGGGCGTCCGCGCCACCCGCGGCCAGCTTCGCCTGCGCGCGGGAGAGCTCCGCCAGGGCGCCTTGCGTGTCAGCCGCATCCAGCCGCGCGTGCGCGAGCACCAGATGCGCCTGGGGCCGCGCGGAGGGCAAGGACGCGGCGGTCGCGCACCGGGTCAGGGTCTGCTGCGCCTTCGGCGCGCGCCGGTGCGCGACGAGACAGCCCAGCTCCTGGAGGTCCGCGTGCGCAGGGTGAGCGGTGACGAGCGGTGAGAGCTGTGCGTCGGCCTCGTCGAATTGGCCGGCGTTGAAGGTCCGGACGGCCTCGTTGAAGCGCAGCCGCTCCGCTTCACTGAGCCGTGCGCCCTGGCCGCCGCCCTGCCCCTCCAGCATCTGCGCAACGTCCTTCAGGGCCTCCTCCTTCGACTGCGGGTGCCAGTCCGGGGAGGCGTGGGCGTGCACGTGGCCGCGGTATGCCTCGGCCCACAGCTTGCGGCCCTCAGGGTCTGACGCCCGGTCCCGGTGCGCGAGCCCCACGCGGAGCAGCCCCACGGTGGCTTCGGAGAAGAGCGCCTGGTGCTCGTCGTAGGTGCGAGACATCAGCCAGTCCACGGTGCGGTCGTGGAAGGCGCCCAGCGTGTGCGCCCACTCGTGCAGGAAGACGGCGGTCTCCTTGTGCAGGCGGCGCGCTCGGAACAGGGCCAAGCGCTCATCCACCGGGAGCTTGTCGAGCACCCGTGAGAGCTGCTGCGCCTCCGCGGGGGAGTCCATGCCGCGCAGGACGAAGTGCCGGCCGAAGAGCCGGGCGACACCGAGGTCGTGGTGTGACGCGGAGAAGACCCGACTGGAGGAGACGAGCCCCACCACCCAGTCCACGTCCGTTCCGGGGTCGAGCGCCTCGAGCTGCGCCAGCGCGGTCTCCAGCGAGCGACCGCGGTCTTCGCGCGGCCAGGCGCGGAGGGACTCCACCTCCAGCACCACCGCCAGGTCCGTCAGCAGGGCCTGGTTCGCGCGCTGCACCTGGGCGAGCACGCGGGCCTGCCAGTCCCCGGCCTGCACCTGGTAGTCCTCGTCGGCGTAGACGCGGACCCGTCTGGTCTGGACAGGTGGGTGGGTGGGCACAGGCGTGGTCTGACCGCCCAATTGCACCGGCCGAAGCCTCTGGGCGTAGTCCCGCTGCACGTCTTCGGCGGTGCGGATGCAACCTGCGGAGGTTGCCAGGACCAGGACGGCCAGGGCAGCGAACGTCGTTCGCGCGGTGGTTCCCATGGACGCGCGTTTATCACGGCTCACCGGGGCTTCGGGACGGGCGAGCGGGCTCTGGCTGGGAGCGCTTCAACGCCCCTCAGGGCGCCCGGGCTCGAGACGCCATGGCTGCGCTTCGGACAGCTTCCCGCCGGCCTCGAGGGGGCGCTGTCCCGTTTCTGGGCAGCCCCCGCCGGGCACCCCTCCCCCCGGCGCGGGGGTCTCCCAGCGGAGCCCGATCATCAGGCGTCTGATCATCGATTGCGGGGGTCCGATGATCAGGCGTCCGATCATCGATTGCGGGAGTCCGATGATCAGGCGACCGATCATCGATTGCGGGGGTCCGATGATCAGGCGTCCGATCATCGATTGCGGGGGTCCGATGATCAGGCGTCCGATCATCGATTGCGGGAATCTGATCATCGGAGGCCCGATCATCAGGCTGCGCTGGGAGACCCCCGCCCGCCCCGGACGTCCTGCGGCCACACCACCAACCTTCAGTACCGGCGGACGACGATCACCGAGATGCGGCCGGCCTCCACCTCGACGGGGTGCACGGTCGTCTTGCCGCGGGAGTCCACCCGGACCTCATGCGCGCCGGCCGGCAACTTCACGCGCGCCAACTGGAACTCCGCCGGCAGAGACAGCCAACTTCGAAGGTCCGCCTCGTTGGTGAGCGTGAGCAGGTAGAAGGTCAGAAGCCCCACCTCCGCGCTCCGGGTCAGCGCTCCCGCCCCTGCGGCGACGCCCGCCTTGGTCGCCGTGGCGGCGAAGCTCTTCGCCAGGTACCGGCCGATCCGGTCATTGAGATGGTGGTGCGCCACGTCCCGGACGCTGGTGACGGTCACCGTGGGCACGGACTGCTCCGCAGACACGCTGACTTGCGCCGGCCCCGGCTGGCCGCGGTCCTTGAACACCGGCACCACGAGCAGGTTCGACGCGTCGCTGGGGTTGGCGCGCCGGGTGCTGTCCTTCTGCGGCGACAGCCCCGCCTCCACCACCACCAGCACCTCGCCCTCCCCGGGCGCAAGCGGCGCATCGTCCACGTCGGGGAACGCGGCCTTGAGCTGCTGGTACTGCTCCTCGCGGCCGGCGCGCTTCGCGACCCGCATCACCGCACCCGCGAGGTGCCCCAGTCCCGGCTGGCGCCCGTACGCCTCCCAGTAGTCGATGAACGCCGAATCCCAGTTCCCCTCGTCCTCCCACAGCGCGCCGCCCAGGTACCGCGCGATGGCGAGCTGCTGATAGGGCTTCTTCTCCTCCGCGATCATCACCCGGAGGCGCTCGTTCATCCGGCGCACCTCCACCAGGGCTGCGTCGTCCTCGCCCAGCGCGGCATAGTTGAGCGCCTTGAGGACGTTGAGCATCAGCCGCTCGTAGTCCTCGCCGCGGTAGGCGCGCCGGCGCTCGTTGGTGAGCAGCGCCGCGGTCTCCTCGGACACCGAGACCACGTCCAGCCCGTCCGCCAACCGCTCCGCCTCTTCGAGGACGCGGTTGCTCTCGGCGTACTGCCCGTCCGCGTGGAGCACCATGCCCTTGTCCATCAGGAGCAGGAGCCCGTCGCGGTCCCGCTCGCGCTTGCCCTCCTCCTCGAGGCGGGTCAGCGCGCCCGCGTGGTCATAGGACTCGTAGGCCTGGCGGACGCCCTGGGTACGAGACACGTAGTCCGTCGCGCAGCCGGCGAGTGCCAGCGCGGCGGTCGCGAGGAGCCACGGGCGCATGGGCCGCTACCAGCTGACGCCCTTCTTCACGAACTTCTTGCGCAGCTGCTTCTCGTCGGTCCACTCGATGAGGCCGGTGCGCAGGTTGTGAAGCTTGGAGGTCATCTTGTAGTAGACGAGCTTGTCCTTGCCGACCTGCTGGACGATGGAGCTGATCTCCCCGGTCATCATGTACTCGGCGCCCTGCTGCGCGCCGGGGCCCTGGGCGGAGTTCGGGTCCACGTAGCCGGAGCCCTGGTACTCGTACTCCTCGGCCACGTCGATCCGGCTGTCCTTGTCGGTGAAGGCGAACTTCCCGGTCTTGCTCAGGTCCACGAGGATCTTGTCCGCCAACGACTTCATGTCGATGTGCTCGGACGTGCTGTTCTTCATCCGGCCGATGACGATGACCGGCCTCCCCTCGATCTGCCCGAACGCGGGCGACTCGGAGAGCGAGTTCACCATCATCTTGGCGATGAGCTGCAGGTCGTTCTCGTTGAAGTGATCGCTCAGCATCTCGATCACGTTCGGGTCTTCATAGGTCCCGCGGGTGTAGGCGCGCGGGCCGAAGCAGGCGGTGGTGGTGAGCGCGACGAGCGCGCAGGCTGTGAGGAGGGTGCGGGTCTTCATGATCAGTTCCATTCACACTCGAAGCGGCTGCCCTGGAAGTTCCACTTGTGCGCCAGCACCGGGTCCCGCCGGTAGCCGGCGGTCAGGCGGCACACGCTCTGGAGCGAGGCGCGCGGGTAGTCGAAGGTATAGGTCTGGGCGTTCTTCCGCTCCGCCGCGGAGAGCTCGGAGGGATGGGTCAGGGTCGGGTTGGCGGAGGTGGCCACGAGGATGGTGCGCTTGCCGTAGGTCTTCAGCGGCAAGGTCCCCGGCAGCCGGACGCGGCGCACCTGGCGGGCGATGAGCAGGTCGCTCTGGTCCACCATCTGCTCGTGCGCGTTCTTGCGGCCGAGCAGGTCCGCGAGGTTCACGCTGAGCACCCGCGTCAGGTCCCCGTCTTCGGCGAAGACGTAGAGGTAGGCCTCGCGCGCCCGGTTGCCCTGGCCGGAGAAGTCCAGCACCACGTCCAGGGTGATGGCGCGGTTCGGCGCGAGCCCGTGGCGCGACACCGCGGCGATGATCTCCTTCGCCGCGCCCGCCTCCTTGAGCGCAATCAGCCCGTCCGCGGACGCATCACACGCGCAGCGCCGCTCTTCGATCATCTTCACCACGCTCTGGGTGTCGAAGCCTGCGCGGACGAGCTTCTGGACCTCCTCGTCGCTGAGGGGCAGCTGATCGCTGCGCTCGTAGATCTTCGGGAGCTGGTTGGTGTCCCAGTTCAGGATGTTGATGGTCTGGGTCTGCCCGGTGGGGAACGGCAGCGAGACCTGCGGGGGCTGGGCGCGCGGCTGTGCCGGTGCCCCCGCCGGTGCCTGACCGACGAACAGGGCCGTGGTGAGGAGCGCGAAGGTCAGCATGGCTAGAACCTGTATCCGATGTTCATGTACACGCGGTGGTTGGGGGCGGCGTCCCCGCCGATGGGCAGGTCCAACGCGTAGTGCAGGCCCATCAGGTAGTGGTCCAACAACGCCTCCACGCCGAGGTTCGGCGACAGCCCGAAGCGCAGGCCCACGTCCGGCGTGACGATGGCGCCGGCGTGAAGCCCCAACGAGCCGCTCACCGGGTAGCCGAAGGTCCGGAACCTCGGCCCGGCCAGCAGGTTGAAGCGCTGCGAGTTCGCCAGGTACGACGGCGCCAGGTCGAATACGAACCATTCGTCCAGCCACAGGGTGCCGGTCACCCCCGCGAAGAGCGGCGGGCCCGGGTCACCCGGCAGCGAAGCGCCCCAGGTGAACGCCAGCGAGAGGGGCCCCTCTCCCGGAGAGCGGTAGCCGCCCTTGCCGATCTCGGAACCCTCAGGTCCATCCGTGCGGCCACGCGCTTGCGCTTCGGCCAAAGCCGGCAGCAGCAGCAGCGCGGCAACACACGGTGCCATCCACATCTTGCGACCCATCTGACCTCCCACCAGTCCGGCCCGAACTTCGGGGCCCTAGACGTAGGCCAGCCGCGCCTATTCAGCTACTGATTAGGTCCTGGGACGAGCACGCCGGGGTTCAGCGTCCAACCCGGGTCACACGCCTGCTTGGCTGCCTGCAGCGCGCGGGCGAAGGGCTCGGGGCGCTCCCCGTCGTACCAGGGCCTGTGCAGCCGCCCCACCGCGTGGTGGTGGGTGATGGTCCCGCCCAGGGCGTGCACCGCGCCACCCGCTTCGCGCTTGAGCGCGCGCCACTGCTCCAACTGCGCGCCGGGCCGCCCGAGCCCGATGAACGTGTAGTACGGCGCGAGCCCGTCCGGGTACGCGTGGGTGATGCGGCAGGTGAGCACGCCCGCGCCGCAGTGCTCCTCCAGGGCCGCGAGCATGCGGGCGGAGACGCCTTCGTGGAGCGCGGCGAACCGCTCCCAGGTGCACGCGGTCTCGAAGGTGTCCGCCACCAGGCCGAGCTGCACCAGCCCGTTGAGCAGGTACGGCCCGTCGAAGAAGGCGGCGCGCCAGGATTCGGCGTCTGTCGAGCCGGGTGCGCCTCGACTGGGGCCGTTGGTCGTGGCGTTGGTGGCGTCGTCGGAGGTCCGGGCCTGCGCAGCGCCGCCGTGACGGCCCGCCAGTTCCAGCGCCCGCTCCAGGGGCTCGTGGCGCGGCGCTCCGGAGGACTCGAACCCGAGCAGGAGGACGGCGCTGCCGTCGTCGGCGACCTTGTTGAGGAGCGCCTCCTGCGAATCGAGCACGCGGCAGTTCGCCGGGTAGAGGCCCTCCTGGAGGATGTCGCGCAGCGCGGCGAGGGCGGAGGAAAACTCGGCGAAGCGGACGGACGCCGAGCCGCGCCACGCGGGCCGCTGGTGAACGCGCAGCCAGGCCTCGGTGATGACGCCGAGGATGCCTTCGGAGCCGAGCACCAGGCGGTCTGGCGAAGGCCCCGCGCCAGACGCCGGCAGCCGGCGCGACTGCCAGACGCCCGTAGGCGTCACCATCCGCACCGACTCCACGAAGTCGTCGATGTGCGTGTGCAAGGAAGCGAAGTGGCCGCCCGCCCGCGTGGCGATCCACCCGCCCAGGGTGGAGAACTCGAAGGACTGCGGGAAGTGCCGCAAGGTCAGGCCCCGCTGCCCCAGGGCGGATTCAATCTGCGGCCCCGTCGCGCCAGCCTCGATGCGCGCCGCGCGCGAGATCTCATCCACCTCCAGCACCCGGCACAGGCGGCACAGGTCCAGGCTCAAGGTGCCCGCGTAGCCTTCCGGCAGCGCCGCCTCCACGCCGCCCACCACGCTGGTGCCACCGCCCCAGGGGATGACCGCCACCCGCTCTTGTCGCGCCCACGCGAGGACCGCGTGGATGTCCTCTTCGCTTCGGGGCAGCGCCACCAGGTCCGGCGCGTTGGAGAAGTCACCCCGAAAGCCGCGCAGGATGTCCGCGAAGCTGCGGCCATGGGTGTGGCGGATGCGCGCCTCGCGGTCGTCGGTGGTGAAGGAAGCGAGCGCGCGGGGTGCTCGAACCCGGGACGGGGCAACCCGGACGTCCTCCAGCCTGGGTGGTGCCGTCACCGACAGCTCGCCCCCCAGCGCCCCGCTCACCCGGCGCGCCAGCTTCGCCAGGGCCGCTGCGTCAGGGCTGCGGTCCTCGTAGCCCCAGCCCCAGAAGCTGCGCGCGCGGCCGTCAGTCTTCATCCGGGGGAGACTCCTCCTCCACGTAGTTCGCCTCCACGTCCACCACCGTGAGGACGAGCGCCTTCAGCTCCCGGTCGAACCGGGCGTTGCCCATGATGGCCCACACCTTCCGGTCTGGACTCATCACGCCTGCGTTGGGAGTGCCCGGCGGCACTTCGGCGATGAAGGTGATGTCCTGAAGGGTGTCGATGAGGAAGCGCCCGCCGCCGAGGTCTTCGCGCACGTCGATGACGCTCAAGACGTAGTCCTCCGGCGGGAACTTCCAGCGCACGTCCTTCACCGCCCAGAACAACGCGTTGTCGGTGATGTGCAGGGGCCGCCACCTCTCCTTCTGGGTGATCTTCGGCGGGGCCTTCAGCCTGACCGCGAACCCGGAGGTCTGGAAGTCGGACGCCCAGTCCTCGGGGAGCCTTCGCTCGGTGGTGCGCCCGCCGTCGCAGACCAGCGCCAGGTCACCGACGTTGGCGTGGAAGTCACGGAAGTTCACGCCGAAGCGGTGCGCCCGGAACCGGTACGTGCGCGCCTGCCCCTTCACCTCGTAGACTTCCCACTCCTCGCCGTCGTCGAGCGCGTTCTTCGGCGGCAGCCGCACCTTGTGCTTGCGCGTCACCCTCCCCCAGTCTCCCCGCCAGCCATCCAGCATGCGGTGCGGCGTCTTCGGGTCGAAGGACAGGCGGCAGCGCCAGGAGACGTCGTGGTCCGCGGTCTTCCGGTAGGCCGCGTCCCAGGCGCGGCGGAAGTCCTGGCGCTCCTTCGCCACGCGCCTCGCCTGGTGTGAGGTCGGGTGGCGCGCGTCCCGCTGCTCCAGCAGCGCCCGGTAGCGGGTGACCGCCTTCTCGAAGTCCCGCGGATCCGCTTCCAGAAGACGCGCCACCAGCGCATCTCGCTGCGCATCCAATTCCGGCGTCCTGGGCGGCGGGTCCCGCCGCTCTGCCCGGGCAGCAGGAGCGCAGACCGCCAACGCCAGCAGCAGCCCGCCAAGAACAGAGGAGGGTGCGCGGCTACTCATCGGCCGCCAGTCGCGCGAGCACCAGGTCCAGCACCGTCTGATGAGCCACCGGAGATTGCGCCTCCAACTGCTCGAGGTAACCCTTCGCCGAGACGTGGTCCCCGAGGTCCATTGAGACCGTCACCAGTTCGCGCAGCGCCTCCAATGGATCTCCGCTGCCTGTCTCCAGGCACGCCAGGTAGAGCCTGCGGGCCTGCTCGCGCTGCTTGCGGCGGCCGTATTCCCTGGCCACCTCGCAGAGGTCCCACCTGCGCTCCTCATGCATGCTGCGGAGCAACGCGTCCGGTGGGATCTGCTCCGCTTCGGCTTTCCGCCGCTCCTCGATGATCCGCTCCATCACCGTCTTGACCACCGCGAACTCGGGCGCCTCCGGGTAGCGCGCGAGCATCTTCTGGCCGCCGTCGAAGAGCTCGTCGTGCCGGCCAAGAGGGTCCAGGGCCAGCAGCGCCTGCTGCCATGCCCATGGCACCTTCTGCTGATCTTCGGGGTCCTTGCTCGAGGAGAGCTCCTGCACCAGCGTGGACCACATCCTCTGCGCCTCGTTGAAGCGCCGGGCCTCCCGGAGGATCCCCGCCAGGCGGGGGGCCTGCATCAGGCGTTCACCCGGCGTCGTCGCCGCATCGAAGGCGTCATGCGCCTTCTGCGCCTGCGCCCTGCGGGCGGCCTCCATGCGGGCCTCGTAGGCGCGCAGCTTCTCTTCAATCTCCACCAGCGCGTCTTTGGCGTATGAATACGCAGGTTCGGCGATCACCGCTTCGCGCAGGAGCGCGCGCTTCATCGGCTCCTTCGTCTCGGTGAGCGACTTCCCATACAACTCCACCGCGCGCAGGCTCCGGAGCTTCGGCCGCGGCGCACGGCGCGCCACCCGCGCGACCACCTTCGGGGCGAGCTTCGCCGAGCGCAGAAGCTCCACCGTCACCTTGTCCTGCAGCGCGAGGAAGTCGCTCACGTTGCCGTCCACCTTGGCGGTGCCCACGACCTCGCCGGTCTGGGTGCGGACGAAGCGGGCGGTGAGGCGGACGCGCCGGCCCACCTGCTGGTAGGCGCCCACGCAGATCAGGTCCGCTCCAATCAGCTTGCCGATCCGCACCGTCGCCAGGGGATCCTGGTCCATCTGCGCGCCCTGGAGCTTCTGCTCGGCGAGGACCCGGTCAATCTCCCCGCGCTCCACCACGCGGATGCCGCGCACGCCGCGCAGGTCCGTGGTGACCGATTCGCGGATGGCGTCCCCCACCGCGCCCTTCGCCCCCGTCAGGTCCCGGAACGGCATCACCGCCACCGCGGTGGCCTCTTCTGCCGCCTGCGCCAAAGCGGGCAGCGCGAGCACGAGCGCCCCCGTGAGCACCAGAGCGCGCGCCTGGGCAATCACCCGGGCAATCAGCAGGACGGACGTATTGAAGGGGAAGCGGAACGGGCAGCGCATCGGAGGCGGGGAGTCTAACCCGCGGCGTCCTTCGGCTGGACAGGGCCCCGACGCTCTCCCACACTCTCCCGCCATGATCCGAATCCTGCTGCAGGGACTGGTGCTGGGCGCGTTGGCGCTGACGGCGAGCGGCTGCAAGAGCAACTGCGACGCCTACTGTGAACGGAACCAGGAGTGCTGGTCAGAGGGGCTCGACGTGGGCCGCTGCGTGGACGCGTGCTCCGACTACGCGGCAGATAGGGATTCGCGCGCGGACCGGGTCAGGAATGACAT
>CAZQVZ010000099.1:0-15785 GCA_964596895.1 uncultured Myxococcaceae bacterium | reverse complement strand
TACGGGCTCGTCTACCACTACTTCAAGAACAAGGAGGAGCTGCTCTCCTCCGTGTTCGAAGGGGCCTGGAGCGGCTTCGTGGGGCGCCTGATGGAGGTGGCTTCAGGGGACGCGCCGCTGGCGGAGAAGGTCCGCGGGGCCACGAGGGTCGCGTTCGACGCGTACCAGCGGGACCCGCGCGCGGTGAAGGTGTTGATCCTCGAGATCGCGAGGTCGCCGGCCGGGACCCGCGTGGACCGCGGTTCGGCGTTCGGGGACATGATCGGCCTCGCTGAGGGCATGTTCCAGGACGCGCGGGAGAAGGGCGAGTTGCGCGCGGAGCTCGACCCCCGACTGTGCGCCGCCATGCTCTTCGGGGCCATCGAGATGGGGCTGACCTCGCTGGTGGTGGGCCTGTTCGACAAGGATGACGCAGAGGCCATCGACCGGGTGCAGCACCAGATCGCCGAGCTGATACTGGGCGGCGTCCTGCCCCCGGGCGCACAGGAGGGCAGATGGACGAACGGGAACGGGAAGTCCGCTACGAGCGCCGGGGCGCCGCAGCCCACCTGACCATCGACCGGGAGCCGCAGCGAAACGCGCTTTCCGCCACCGCGCTCGCGCAGCTTCAAGAAGGGCTCGCGCGCGCCGAAGCAGACGACGCGGTCCGGGTGGTGGTGGTCACCGGCGCTGGGTCGAAGATCTTCTGCGCGGGCGGTGACCTGTCGTCCATGGGCGGCGGCGACGGCTTTCTGGACGGGCACGAGGCGCGCCGCGCGTATGGGCTCTTGCTGCGGCGCATCCAGGACTGCTCGCGCCCCACCATCGCCCGGGTGAACGGGCACGCCCTGGCGGGCGGGGTGGGGCTGGTGCTCGCCTGCGATCTGGCGGTGGCCTCGGAAAGTGCGCAGGTGGGGCTGCCGGAGGTGGACCGCGGCCTGTTCCCGATGACGGTGATGGCGCTCCTGCAGCGCCACGTGGGCAGAAAGCGGGCGCTGGAGCTGGTCCTCACCGGGCAGAGGCTCGCTGCCACGCAGGCGGTGGAGTGGGGGCTCTTCAACCGCGCGGTGCCGCAGACAGAGTTGGACGCCGCGGTGGACGGGCTCGCGCAGGCCCTGGCCGACAAGAGCCGGGCGGTCCTTGCGCTGGGGCGCCGCGCCTTCTTCACGGCCGAAGACATGGCGCTGCCCCAGGCGGTGGAGCACCTGGCCTCGCAGCTCTCATTGAATGTCCTCGCCGAGGACGCGGGTGAAGGGGTGACCGCGTTCCTCGAGAAGCGCCCGCCCCGGTGGAAGGACCGCTGACATGCCGCTCTCCAGGGACAAGGTGATCATCACCTGCGCGCTCACCGGGGTACTCGCCCGGCGGGACCAGTGCCCCCATCTGCCGTACACGCCCGAGGAGATAGGCGAAGAGGCGCGCCGCGCGTACGACGCCGGGGCCTCGGTGGTGCACATCCACGCGCGCGAACCCGACTCCGGCGACCAGACCTGGTCCACCGAGGTCTACCGGCGCATCAAGGAGGAGGTGAACAAGCGCTCCCCGGTGGTGGTGAACTTCTCCACCGGCGGCTTCAACATGGGCGTGGACGGGGACGACGAGAAGCGCCGCCGGCTCGAGTACGTGTGGAAGGTCCGCCCGGAGATGGCGGCCCTCAACATGGGCTCCATGAACTACGCCAAGTACTCCGAGAAGCGGCAGGGGTTCGTCTTCGACTTCGTGTTCATGAACCCCTTCAGCGACATCCTGATGGTCTGCGAGGCCATGAAGGAGGGCGGGGTGCTGCCGGAGTTGGAGTGCTTCGACGTGGGCCACATCCACAACGCCGAGCCGCTCTTGCAGATGGGCGCGGTGAAGGGGCCCCTGCAGTACAGCTTCATCCTCGGCGTCCTGGGCGGGGTCGCGCCCACCACCGAGAACCTCGCGCACATGGCGCGGCAGATAAGGCCCCAGGACACCTGGGAGGTCATCGGCATCTCGCGGGTGCAGTGGCGGCTGGTGGGCGCGGCGCTGGCTCTGGGCGGGAACATCCGGGTGGGGCTGGAGGACAACTTCTACCTCGACGCCGCCGGCACGAAGATGGCGGAGGGCAACGGCCCGCTGGTGGAGAAGGCCGCGCGGATGGCGCGCGACATGGGCCGCGAGCCGATGACGCCGGCCGAAGCGCGGGTGGCGCTGGGGTTGGGGCCGCAGGAGCGAGCCGCTTGAGCCCGGCCGCTTGCGCTCGGCCGCTTGCGCTCGGGTGGTGACGCGGGCTACTGCGCGGCGCGCGAAGCCGGTGCCGGCGCGGAGGCAGGCTCGACCGCGCCGGTGACCTTCGCCGGCGGCGCGGGCGAGGCATCCGCCATCGTGGTGTCCAGGAGGTCTGCGCGCATCACCGACGCCGGGTCCACGTACAGGCCGCCCACCTTCACGCCGAAGTGCAGGTGGGGCCCTGTGACCCGGCCGCTCTTGCCCACCTTGCCGAGCAATTCACCCTTCTTCACCTTCTGCCCGGGCTTCACGTCCATGGACGAGAGGTGGAAGTAGGTCGTGTAGACGTCCAGCCCGTGGTGGATCATCACCGTGCGGCCGGCGGCGTAGTTGTCCCGGACCATCACCACCACCCCGGCGTTGGCGGCGTACACCGGGTCCCCGATGCGCCCGTCGATGTCCATGCCGTAGTGCTGGCTCTGCTTCTTGCCGTTGAACGTGCGCAGATCCCCGAAGGGCGCGGTCATCACGTCCCTCCTGGGCCAGTCGAAGTTCTCGGTGAACAGCGGGCCTGCGAACTTCTGGTTGAACGCCCGGGCGAACGCGGCGCGGTCGTTCGCCATCCGCTTCTTCACCTTCGCGGGCGGGGCCACGTACTTCCGGGCCACGGTCAATTCCCGCACGTTGAAGGCCGGCGCCAGCACCCGAAGCTGGGCAGAGGGGCCCGCTTCTCCGGCCAGCCGCACCGCCAACACGCCTTCGGGGGCCTCCACCGGGAGCGCCACCAGCGCCTGGCACCTGCTGCCGAGGACGTGGAAGCGGACCTCCCGGTCCCCCACGGTGCCCGAAGGGCAGTCTCCGCCGCCTTCTGGCAGTGGCGTGGCGAGGACCACGAGGTCCCCCGGCCGCGCCTGCTCGGGCGTCACGGTGAGGTTCGCCGCCTGCGCCGCGGGGAGCAGGGCGAGCGCGAAGAGGAGGGCAGATCCTGCGGGGAGGCGGTTCATGCGCAGGGCGAACGGCCGCAGCGCGCGGATGATTCCCCTCGTCCCCATGCGCCTACTTCCCCTTCTTCTTGCCGGAAGCGGGCACCGCCTTGCCCTTCGGTTCGGGCGGCGGCGGCGGGAAGTTCCGGGCGAGCACCCGCTGTGCGCTCTGGCGGAGCCCCGAAGCGCCGGCGCCTTCGGCGATGGCGGCCAAAGCCTTCTGGGCGGCCGGCGTCTTCACGTCGTCCAGGGTGCGGACCATCCGGCCCTTCACGTCGTCCCCGAACGCGTCGTTCTCCACCACGAAGCGCTGCACGAACCCGGCGAAGGGCGCCGAGTGCAAGACCGCGTGGTTGTCGGCGAGCATCCACATCACCTCGGTCAGCAGCTCCGCGTTGCCGGGGTTGGCCTTCACCAGCGCCTCGAGATCCGAGACCACCTCCGGCGAGGTGACCGCCCCCAGCATCCGCGCCATCTCCTTGTAGTAGGGGTACCCCTTGCCCCTGGCCCGGGTGATGGCCGCGTTCAGCTCCGCGAGCGCCACCGAGTCCCCGAGGTTGGCGAGGCCATGGCCCACCGCGGGCAGGAAGTTGAGGTTCAACTCCGCGCTGCGGATCTGCTCCACCAGGTAGGCGCGGCCGGGCTTGTGGTCGAACTTGCCCAGGGCCCCCAGCGCCGCGCGCCGCACCCGGACGATGCCCAGCGCGTCTTCGGCGAGGCCGGTGGGGCGCTTCGCCAGGTCCAGCACGATGGGCGCCAGAGGCTCCGGCAGCCGCCTCCACTTCGAGGCGGCCAGGCGCGCCAGCACCGCGTGGCGCACGTAGGGCGACGGGTCCTTCTGGAGCAGGTGGGACAGCGCGTCCATGGCGGCGTCCGACGGGATCTTCTGTTCGGGCGCGTCCCGGTCTCCCAGCGCGCCCAGGAGCACGAACGCGGCCTGGGTGCGCCAGGTGGGATCGGGGTCATGCCGGATGGCGCGGGTCCACAGCTCCTCCGAGACGGCGGGCGAGGAGACCACCGCCAGCGCGGTGCCGTCCTTGTTCCAGTTCACCCACTCCGGCGGCGCCGGCAGTTCGAAGCGCGCGGTGACGACCGGCTTGTCCATCACGATGACGCGCTCCTCCGCGTAGGACCCCACGCCCTGGCGGTGGAAGACGACCGGGAGCTTGAAGGTGAAGTGGCCCTTCTCGCCGGCGTGCACCGGCGTCTGCTCGAGGGTGACCTTGAGCGCCTCGCCGTCCCACTCCCAGTCCGGGGTCACCACCGGGTAGCCGCGGCGGTACAGCCAGCTCTCCTTGAAGGCGCGCAGCTCCTTCTGGGTGCCGGTGGCCTTCATGAAGGCGTCGAAGAACTGCTCGCTGGTGGCGTTCTTGTGCGCGTAGGCGTTGAGGTAGGCGGTGACCCCCTTCTTGAAGGCCGGCTCGCCCACCCAGTGCTCCAGCATCCGCAGCACGCTGGCGCCCTTGGTGTAGGCGGTGGCGCTGTAGCCTTCGCCCCCGGAGCGGTCCACCAGAGGCCGGCTGCGCGGCCCCGCCTCTTCGCGGAAGTACGAGTCCACGAGCCGGACGAGCCGCGACACCTCGACCATGTCGGTCTCGTAGAAGGCGTCTTCGGTCTTCCAGGTCATGAAGGTGGCGAAGCCTTCGTTCAGCCACAGGTCCGACCAGTCCTTGCAGGTGACGAGGTCCCCGAACCACTGGTGCGCCAGCTCGTGCGCGACCAGCGACGAAATGCGGGTGCGGCCGTGGATGTAGTGCTTCTCCTCCAGCACCAGGCCGTTCTCCCGCATCATCACCAGGGAGGTGTTCTCCATCCCGCCCCAGAAGAACTTCGGCACCGCCACCTGGTCGTACCGGGCCCAGGGGTACTTCACGCCGGTGAACTTCTGCTGGAAGGCCAGCGCGTGCTCCGTGGCCTGCTCCGCCCAGCGGGCGCGGTCCGCCGCTCCGGGCGCCACCCACACCGAGGCAGGGGCCGAGGCGGTGACCTTCACCTCCTCGAAGGTGCCCACCGCCACCGCCACCAGGTACGGCGAGTGCGGCGTCTCCTGCTTCCAGTGCACGCGGCGGAGGTTGTCGCCCTTGTCGCTGAAGGCCTCGTCCTTCACCTTCCTGCCGTTGGAGAGGACCTGGTACTTCGCGTCCACCACCGCGAACAGCTCCGTGGTCGCCTTGTCGTCGGGGCGGTCGTTGGAGGGGAAGAAGCGCCGGGCGTAGTTCGGCTGGAAGTGGGTGAAGTACCCGCCTTCGGACTTGAAGAAGCCCTGGTGTGCAGAGGCCACCTTGCCCTTGTAGCGGATGGTGAAGGTGACCGGCTTCTTCGCCGGGACCGCAGGCTTCGGCCGCAGGGTGAGCAGGCCCGTGCGCGCGGTGGGGTCGTCCTTCACCGTGAAGGGGACCTCGGCGCCGTCCTTCGTCACCGCGGTCACGTCCAGCCCGTAGCTGTCGAGCTCGAGCGCAGAGAGCGCGCGAGACGGAACGAGCGTCACCTGCACCTCGTTGTCGAACACGTCTTCGGGCAGAAGCCGCATCTCGATGCGGTAGTGCTGCACGTCGTAGGGCCGGGGGGCTTCGGCCGCGGGCTTCTGCGCCAGGAGAGCGAGGACGAGTGCGGAGGTGAGCATCCAGGCGTTCTACCAAAGCCTCCGCGTGCAATTCCCCCCAAAGCCCGCCCCCCTGCCCGCTGGGCAATCAAACGCACCGTCTCGGCCGTCCACCAGCCGACGGGCGGCGGTTCTCGGCGTGCGGACGGGGACCTACCTTGGAGGCAAACAGAGCCAAACATCGGCACCTGGAGGGGCAATGGCGGGCGGGCGAACCTACGAATTCAATCCGGGCGGGACAGACACCTCGACGCAGAGCCGCGCGAAGATGCGCGACGCCACCGAGAAGGTGGCCAAACAAAAAGACCTCCCCGCCAGCGCAGAGGAGAAGATCAGCTACGGCAAGCGCTTCGCGAAGACCGAAGAGCTCTACCAGGCGCGGCTGATGGAGAAGGAGCTCGAGGAGCTGGCGCGGCAGGACGGCGCGCTCGACGGGGGCGGGGCGAAGAAGGCCGCCTCGGGCGCCTCGGGGGCGAAGAAGCGCCAGGCGGCGAAGGCGAAGAAGGGCGCGCCGGCCAAGATGGAATCCCTGCAGAGCCGGCACCAGGTGCTCGAGCAGGTCACGCGGGGGGCGCCCATCGGCGCGGTGCCGCCGGCCGCGGAGCCGCCGCCCCGCGCCGCCTGGTCGGACGTGTTGGGGGACGCGCAGCGCTATCTGGGCATGCTCAAGAGCGGGTGGCGGGACATGGGCACGGCGGGCTACCGGCTCGCCCGCCTGCCGGTCGAGGTGGCGGTCCTGGCCATGGCGCGCCTGCGCCCGCGCCACGCGTAGCGCGCCCGGCGAAAGCCAGGGGGGAGAAATCCGACGCGGCGAAATCAACGGCGAGGGTCTGCCTGTTGTCACGGCGCATGGAGCTGACCCTCGCCTCGTACAACATCCACAGCGGCATCGGGACGGATGGCCGCTTCGACCTGCAGCGCATCGCCGAGGTGGTGCGCGAGATAGACGCGGACGTGGTGGCCCTGCAGGAGGTGGGAGACTTCCGCGGCGTCACCGCGCGCGAAGATCACCCCGAAGACCTCGCCCGGATGTTGGGGATGCACATGGCGTACGGGCCCAACGTCATCCGCAACGGGCGGCGGTACGGCAACGCGGTGCTGAGCCGGCTGCCCATCCTGAAGACGCGCAACTACGACATCTCCGTCGAGCAGCGCGAGCCGCGCGGCGCCCTCCGGGCGGATCTCGACCTGGGCGATGGGCAGGTGCTCCACGTGTTCAACGTGCACCTGGGGCTCTCCACCCGCGAGCGAAGGCGGCAGGAGTCGCTCCTGCTCTCCGCGGACATCCTCCGGGACGCGGTGCGGTCTGATCCGGTCATCGTCTGCGGGGACTTCAACTACTGGGCGAATGGGCCCGTGCCGCCCATGGTCCGCAACGCCATCCGGGATGTGGCGCATGTGCTCCACCAGGGGGAGCGCACCTACCCGTCCCGCTTTCCCGTCCTGCGCCTGGACCGCTGCTTCGTCGACAGGGGTGTTGCCCCCCAGACGTTGCATGCGCACCGCAGTGCCAGAGCCCAGGTGGCGAGCGACCATTTGCCGCTGGTCCTGCGGTTCAGGACTGTCCGCGAGGTGGCGCCCCAGGCGCAGTACCCCGCGCGCATCGTCGCCTGAGGCACCTTTTACCTAGACCCGTGTTGTGCCTGCCCGTCCGGGTGCCTACCTTCGGCCCCCTGGCGACGCAATGCGGCGAATGGACCTACAAGACGACAAGGGCGGGCTGAGCGCGGCCCTCACGCGGCTCACCGACGGGCTGTCACGGCTGGTGGCGGACCACCTCGCGCTGGCTCGGGCGGAGCTCAAGGCGGATGCGCGCGCCTTCGGGCAGGGGGCGGTCAGGGTCGCGGTCTTCGTGCCCCTCCTCCTTCTGGGCTATGGCTTTCTGTGCGCGGCGCTGGCAGCGGGGCTGGCGAACCTGATGCCGCTGTGGCTGTCCCTGCTCCTGGTGGGCCTCCTGAACATCGCGGTGGGGGCCCTTGGGGCCTATCTCGCGGCCAACGGGCTCAAGACCCGCACACCGAGGCTCCCCCAGGCGATGGCGCAGGCGCAGGTCTCCGCGCAAGTGCTCGCCCACGCGGCCAGGGGGCCGAAGGCCGCCGCTGCGGAGGACGGCGGCGCGGGAGGACGGCACCTTGGCGCGTGAGGGCGAGGTGCGGCTTTCGACGCGGATGGACGGGGGAGGGGAGCGGTCCCCGGAGCGGATCCGCGCGGACATCGAGCAGACGCGGACGGAGCTGGCCCAGACGGTCCAGGCGCTGAGGGCGGAGGTGTCCCGCAGCGTGGACTGGCGGCGGTGGGTCCGCAGGCATCCGGCGCCGTTCTTCATTGGCGCTTTCACATTGGGCTTCATCATTGGCAGCCGGCGCAGGTCGTAGGGGCAGGCCGGCAACACACAGCAGTGGAGGGCAGATGGACACGCACAAGGTGCAGCAGATGGGAGAGCGGGCCCAGGCGCTCGGGGAGCAGCTCGGGCCCGGGCTGGAGCAGGCGAAGGAGAACCTCAACGAGCTCAACCGCAAGGTGAGCACCTTCATCCGCGAGAACCCGGGCACCTGCCTTCTGGGGGCGCTGGCCCTGGGCTTCGTGGTCGGGAAGATCGCCTCGCGCAGGTAGCGGGAGGACGGAGGACGGATGAACTCGCACGGAAACGGGAGCGGACAGGTGAACAGCGGACGAGGCCTGGGCCAGCAGTTCGACAACGTGGGCGCCTCCGCGCAGCAGCTCGTGGACGAGGCGAAGGGCGCGGTGCACCAGCTGGGTGAGTCTCTGGACCTGCGCGGCCGCGTGGAGCGCCACCCCTACGGGATGGTGCTGGCGGCGTTCGGCGTGGGCTACGTGCTCGGCGGCGGGCTCTTCACCCCCACCACCGCGCGGGTGGTGCGGCTGGGGATGAAGCTGGCGGCCCTGCCATTGGTGAAGGACGAGCTGCTCGGGATGGCCGAAGCAGCGGTGGAAGGCCTCTCGCAAAGGGCGCAGGGGTCGCACAACCCGACAACGGAAGGAGACCGGTAATGGACCTCAAGGATCTTCGCAAGCAGCTCTCGAACATGGAGAAGGACGACATCCTCAAGTGGTTCGGTGTGGAGGAGCGGCGCACCACGGTGGACTACATCGTCCCGGCGGTGGGGCTGTTCTCGGTGGGCCTTTTGGTGGGCGCCGGGCTGGGCCTGATGATGGCGCCCAAGAGCGGCCGGGAGCTGCGGCAGGACTTGCGCTCGCGGCTGTCCTCCGGGGCGGAGCACGAGCTCGGCCACAATGGGGCGGCGGACGCGCAGGCCCGCACGTCTGACCGCGCCTGAACGACCTCCGGAGGTAGCATCCGGCCATGCCGGATTCGCCGCCCCCAGACGCACAGCTCGAAGCACCGCAGAGGGTGCGCTCCGCCGGTCGCTCGGCGCAGAGCGCACTTTTGCGTCTTCACGCTGCCGAGACCATCGAGCAGGCCTACGACGCGTGGGCCGAGCTCCGGGTGGAGCACGCCGCGTTCCTCGTCCACTGTGGAGAAGAGCGGCGCAGGCTGGAGGAGCAGGGCGGCTTTCTGCTCGGCGCGGTGAGGGCGGCGGCCGAAGGTGGCGCCTCTGCCCCCACCTGGGAAGCCGCGGACGGCGCAGACGTGCTGGCGAAGGCGGGCGCAGATCCCCTGGCCGCGTTCCTCACGGACGCGGAGGAGAAGCTCGCCGCGCGCAGGCAGGCGCTGGAGACGGAGCTTGCGCGCGAGCGCGCCCACTACGACGAAGCCTTCTTGCAGATTCGCGCCGCCGCGAAGGCGCGCATCGCGCTCGTCGCCCAGAAGGTGCGGCCCACCCTGCGGCTGATCCTGCGCCCCCTTTCGGGCGGCAAGACCATCCTCCACGCCGAGCGCCCGGAGCCGGACGAGGCCGTGTTGCTCCTGCACGCCTTGAGCGCAGGCCGGGCGCCCACCCGCTATGGGTACCTCTTCGACGACGCCACCGACGACCTCACCCGCGAACCGCCGCCGCTCTACCCGGACGAAGGGGTGGGCCCCGAGGGCCTCCGCCCGGACGCCCGGGGCCTGCGCGAGGTGTGCGAGCGGGAGGGGGACTTTCTGCCGGTGAAGGGCTTCATCCCGGTCTGGGTGGGAGACGCGTTCTACCGACTGCTGCAGCGCGGGCCGGTGCTGGAGGTGGAGCTGCAGGACGGCGCCACCTTCCGCAATGTGCTGGCGCGGGAGGAGGGAGAGCGGCTCGCGGGGCACCTGCTCCGGCTCAAGCTGCAGGGCGTGCTGGAGGTGGAGCTGACCGCGGGCTGACCGGCCCCTCCGAGCTTTCCCAGGGAGGCGACGGCCCGGCCGGCTCGCAGGAGTGCAGCCGGCCGGGAAGGTTTTCGCGTGGACGCGCTGCGCCGGTATCCTCCGCGCCGTGATCCAGCCCCCCGGGTCGTCGGCGGCGCGTCGTTTCCTGCGCCGCTCCGGCTTCGCCTTCGTCTCCGCCGCGCTGTTTGGCGCCCTCTTCGGGGTGGCGCTCTACTGGCGTTTGCCGCGCGTCACCTGGGAGGAACACGACACGGACGTGCCCTGGTACACCCAGGCGCGGCGGCTGCTCGAAGGGCTGGAGCTGCGCGCGTACGACTGGCGCGCGCGGGAGCTGGGGCGGGTGTCCGAGCCCTCGCGCGACGTGGTGGTGGTGGCGCTCGACGACCGGACCCTGGAGGCCGCCGCCGAGTCGATGAACCCGGGCATCAACGCCCAGCCGTGGCCGCGGGAGATCGTCGGCGCGATGGTGCAGGAGATGGTGCAGCAGGGCGCGCAGCTGGTGGTGCTCGACTTCCTCTACACGCACCTGTCGCCCCGGCACTGCCCCACGGACCTGCCGGAGACCTACGGGGTCCTGCCCGCGGACTCGGACGACGACTCGGCGTTCCGCGCGCTCCTGGATGCGGCGAAGGGCAAGACGGTGATGGCGTTCAGCACCCGGTCAGAGGGCCGCACCGCGCCCGGCCGCTCCGGCATCCTCAAGAACCTGGTGCTGGTGGAGCAGGTCTCCTCGCGGGACGAAGTGGCGGACGTGGTCCGGGAGGTCCTCACCTCCGGGCACCCGGCCCTGGCCATCCCCGCCGGCACCCGGACCCAGGTGTGGGCGGTGGTCAAGGAGCCCGAGAGCGCGCGCTCCATCCTCCGCCTGCAGGACCGCTCGCGCGCAGGTGAGCTCGTCACCCGCGCAAGGACCAACCAGGAGAACCAGTACCAGGTCACCAGCGAGGACCTGCTCGTCTGGTCCTCCGCGGTGGAGGTGGAGGGGCTGGATCCATCGACGGTGCCGCTTCGGGCCGGGCTGGAGCCGCCCACGCCCAGGCTGCTGTCTCCCCACAGCGGCTTTGGCGCCGTCCACGCCGCGCAGGACCTGGACAAGATCTTCCGCGGCCTGCCGCACCTGCACCGGGTGCAGACGCGGGATGGCCAGAAGCTCGTCCCGTCGCTGGCGCTGGCGGCGGTGATGCAGGCGCAGGGCACGCGCACGCTGCGCTACGCCGGCGGGCGGCTCCATGTCGGAGAGGGCGCCTCCTTCCCCATGGACCCGGACGGCCACGCGCTCATCCGCTGGGACAAGGCGGACTCGGTGGGCTCCGAGGGCTCCCTGATGACGTCGGTGATGGCGTGGAAGGTCCTGCAGCGCGTGCTCGACCGGCACGAAGGCCGGCCCGTGCCGAAGCTCCATGAACTGGACGGGAAGATCGTCGTCTTCACCAACACCTCCCGCTACGGGCAGGACCGGCACCCCACGCCCATCAGCGAGGTCACGCCCGGGGGCGCCATCCTCGGCCAGGCCATGGTCAACATGCTCAGGTCCGAGGGCATCGTCCGGGTGGCGCCGCGGTGGGACGCGCTGGCGGCGCTGGCGCTGGCCCTGGCGGGCGCGCTGGTGGCCCTGTCCTTCAGCGGCGCCTTGCGCAGCGGCTCGGGCGCGGTGCTGTACGTGGGCGCGCTCGTGGCCTTCGTGGCCGCGTATCTGTTCTTCGCGCGCTGGCTGTTCGTGGACCGGCAGCTGTGGGTGGCGGTGGCGGGGCCGCTGCTGGCCATGGGCGGCGCGTTCCTGCTCACCACCGTCCACGCCATTCGCAGCGAGCGCGAGGTGCGGGAGTTCATCTTCTCGGTGCTCGGCCGCAGCGTCTCCCCGGAGGTGGCCCGGCGGGTGGCGAAGGACTTCTCCCTCATCCGGCCCGAGCGCCGGGAGATCACCGTCTTCTTCTCCGACATCGAGGGCTTCACCCGCATCTCCGAGCAGATGAGCCCGGACCTCCTCATCGACCTGCTCGAGGACTACTTCGGGGAGATGACGAGGCTGGTGCGCGAGACCTCGGGGCACCTCGACAAGTTCATGGGCGACGCGGTGATGGCCCTGTGGAACGCGCCCAACCCCAACCCGCGCCACGCGTCCTTGGCCTGCGAGAGCGCGCTGCGGATGCGGGACGCGGTGCACAAGCGCCAGGCGGAGTGGGAGGCCCGCTTCGGGCACCGCTTCGTCGCCCGCGCCGGCATCAACACCGGCGAGGCGGTGGTGGGCCACGTGGGCAGCGACCTGCAGGCGGCGTACACCGCCCTCGGAGACGCGGTGAACCTCGCGTCCAGGCTGGAGGGGGCCAACAAGACCTACGGCACCTGGATCCTCGCCGGCGAGACCACCTGGGAGCGCGCCCGCGAGGACTTCCTCTTCCGGGAGGTAGACCGGGTCCGGGTGAAGGGCAAGACGGTCCCCACCCGCATCTTCGAGCTGATGGGCAGGCGGTCCGACAAGGCCGCGCAGAGCGCCGAGCACCACGCGCTCGCGGCGCTCTTCGGCCAGGCGCTCGAGGCCTACCACCGGGGCGCCTTCGACGAGGCGCAGGCGCTGTTCGCGCGCTGCGCGTCGGATTTCAATGACCCGGCGGCGGCGGTATACGTCGCGAGGTGCCGTCAGTACGCGGCCACCCCGCCTCCTTCCGACTGGGACGGGGTCTACGAGCTGAAGGAGAAGTGATGATCCCAGCCCTGGCGCTCGCGGCCTTCGTGGGGAGTGCGCTCGCGCAGGCGCCCGCCGCCGGGGCGCGGACCGACGAGCGCACAGTCACCAAGGCGTCGGTCTACCTCGTCCAGAAGCCGTCCTTTCTTGCCCCGCGCGCGTCCACCACGCCCGTCCATCGCGGGCAGAAGGTGCGCCTCGAGGCGCCGGAGCAGGGCGCGTGGCTGCAGGTTTCGGTGCGGCAGGGTGGAAAGAAGGTGGTGGGCTATCTGCACGCCTCCTACGTGAACGACCGGCGGGTGGCCTTCAAGCTGGAGCAGAAGGAGCTGGAGGGGAGGTCCACCGTCTCCGGGCACTACAACCTCGCAGTGGGCGGCTTCCGCGAGGAGGTGGCCCGAAAGCGCCAGGCGTCAGCGGAAGACGCGAAGCGCGGCTACGCGATCATCGACCGGTACATGCCGCTGCAGGTGGAGGACCACAAGGGCAAACCCTTGCCCCGGGCCGCCCGCGCGAGGTTGTCCCCGCCGGACTCGGACGCCTTGCGCCGCTTCCTGCAGGAGGGGGACCTCCGCCGCCAGGAGCGCGCCGAACCTGCGCAAGCGTCCGCCGAAGACGCGCAGGCGGCCGAGGTGGGCGCCGGCGAAGGGGAGGGCGTGGGCCCGGCGGGCGAAGGCGGTGCGCGGTGAGGCGGGCCCTCTGGCGCGTCCTCGGGTCGTGCGTGGCGCTGGGCCTGGCCGCGCCGGCCGTCAGCTCCGCGCAGACGGCGGCCGCGCCCCAGAAGACCAGGTCGGACGCGAAGTCGAAGTCGAAGTCGGCTCAGAAGAAGGGGCAGGGGGCGCAGAAGAAGTCGGACACCCGGTCCACGCTGGACGCGCTGGGCTCGCAGCTCAAGTCGGGCGCGAAGGTGGCCTCTGACCGGATGGCGCCGGCGTGGGAGCAGATGGAGCGGGGCGCCTCGCGCACGCTCGCCGCAGCGCGCAGCATGGACGAGGCGATGAACGGCTGCACCCTCGAGGCGCGCCGGAGGTTCGAGTACTCGAGCCTCGGCGAGTACTACCTGGGCCGAGCCCTGGCGGCGGAGCACATCGCCAGGCTGGAGGCGAAGGACCTGGGACCGGATCATCCGGTCACCCGGTACGTGAGCCGCGTTGGCCAGCTCCTGGGCTTCGCGGCGGAGGCGCTCGGCGAGGGGAACAGCCGCGAGCGCGTCCCGTACCTGCCGGAGCGGGTGCTGGAGAACCGCCCGTTCCCGTTCGGGGGCTACCAGTTCATCGTGCTGGACCGGGAGGCGCCCAACGCCTTCGGCGGGCCGGGCGGGGTGGTGATGATCACCACCGGCCTCCTGCGGCTTCTCCAGTCCGAAGACGAACTGGCCGCGGTGCTCGCGCACGAGGTGGTCCACGTGCAGCGCGGGCACGGGGTGGAGTTGACCAAGGCGTACATGTGCCAGCAGGCGAAGCAGGAGCAGGTCTCCTCCCTTGGCCGGGACCTGGCGGCAGCGGCGGGCTCGGCGCTGGGCAGCGTGGGCGCAGACGGACTGATGGCGTTGGGGGATGACGGGCTTCTGCCGGTCTTCGGCTGGGTGAACGAGCGGATGCAGGCGGTGCTCGAGGCCGGCTATCCGCGCGGGTTCGAGCTGGAGGCGGACCGCATCGGCCTGCGCTACCTGCAGGTCCTGGGTTACGACCCCAACGCCATGCTCCGGGTGTTCGAGCGGCTGGAGAAGGCCTCCCCGGACGAGGAGTACGGGGCCACACATCCCAGGTTCGAGGACCGCGCGCAGTCTGTCGGGCCGGTGCTCTCCGCCATCCTCGAGCAGACCGGGTCGCCGGAGGGTGCGGCGCTCGCGCGCAGGCAGGGGCGCTACCAGAGCGAGATGGACCGGCTCCCGCCCCCGCCCAAGGTCAAGCCGCACGCGGCCACAACCCCCTGAGGGGTCCCGCGATGCAGGCCGATGATCGGACGCCTGATCATCAGACGCACGCCGAGCGGGCTCTGGTGGCGCAGGCAGATGATCGGACGCCTGATCATCCGGCGCACGCCGAGCGGGCTCTTGTGACGCAGTCCGATGATCGGAGGCCTGATCATCAGGCGCACGCTGAGCGGGATCCTGCACCCCATCCGATGATCGGAGGCGTGATCATCAGACCGCGCGCGGATCACCCGCGCTCGCGGAGGGGCTCCACCGGCCGGTCCTCACCGACGTGCTCGCGGACGACCCGCTCGACGCCTTCCACGGTCATCCGCGGGTAGTAGACCTCGTCGGGCCAGCCCATGAGCTGGAAGTCCTCGCGCGAGAACGGGTCCTTCTTGCGGCCGGTGTCTTCCCGGAGGACCACGTTGGGGCCCTGGTGGCACAGGCCATAGCAGCCGCCGCGGTACAGCTCACACCGACTGACGAGCCCCGTCTGCGCGAGCGCGGCCTTCGCGGCAGCGAACACGGCGTCCGCCCCGTTGCGGCGGCAGTCCGGACCCTTGCAGACGGAGAAGCGATACCTCTTCATCCGCCCCGGACCCTACGCGCCACGCTGCGCGCGTGAAAGGGGGCGGGCACGCGACGCGCCCGCCCGCCTGCTACTTGAGGAACTTGGTGACCGGCACCGGCCCCGACGTATCCACCTGGGTCTTCGCCGTCCCTGACGGCAGCGCCCCCGCGTGACCGTGGCCGCCGCCAGCGCGGGTGTAGCGAACATCTCCTTCGCCCGCGCGGGCGTGCGCCTCCTTCACCGGGTGCGGCGGCGTGGCCGACGAGTCGCGGCGCGTCCACGGGTCAGAGGGGTGAGACACCGGCGGGCCCTGCAACAGCTCCGGCCGCCCTGCCTTGTTGTAGATGTCGAGGGAGAAGCTCTCGCGTGAGTAGGCCGGCTTGGCGTGGGTGCCGGTGTCCATGCGGATGGCGTCCTTTGGGCATGCCTCCACGCACAGGCCGCAGACCACGCAGCGAAGCTCGTCGATGACGAACTTGGTGGGGAACTTCTCGATGACGCGGCTCTCGGCTTCGGGCGCCGCGGCGTCGTACTCCCCCGCCTCGATGTAGATGCACTGCGCCGGGCAGACGGTGGCGCACATGTA
>CAZQVZ010000098.1:0-15974 GCA_964596895.1 uncultured Myxococcaceae bacterium | reverse complement strand
GCCCCTGGAAGGTGAACGCGTACCCCTGCTGCGCCATCTTGGTGGGGATGATGCAATCGAACATGTCCACCCCGCGGCGGACGGCTTCCACCAGATCGACGGGCGTGCCCACCCCCATCAGGTAGCGGGGGCGGTCCTGCGGCAAGAGCCCCGTGCACAGCTCCGTCATCGACTCGCGCTCGTCGCGGGTCTCGCCCACCGCCAGCCCGCCAATGGCGAAACCATCAAAGGGCTGTGCGGTGAGGAAGGCCGCGCTCTCCATGCGCAGCGAAGGATGAACCCCGCCCTGGACGATGGCGAAGAGCGCCTGGGTGACGTCCCCTTCGTTCCGCTTCGCCAGGCTCCGCAGCGCCCAGCGGTGCGTGCGCTCCATGGCAACGCGCGTGCCCGGCTCGTCGGTGGTGGAGTCGATGCAGACGTCCAGCACCATCATGATGTCCGAGCCGATGGCCTGCTGGACCTCGACGCTGCGCTCCGGGCTCAGAAGCTGCCGGCTGTTGTCCCAGTAGCTGCGGAAGTGCGCGCCCTTCTCGCTCAGCTCGCGCTCTCCGGGCAGCGAGAAGATCTGGAACCCGCCCGAGTCCGTGAGGACCGGCCGCTCCCAGTTGCAGAAGCCGTGGATGCCCCCGAAGCGGTGGAACACCTCCACGCCCGGCCGCAGCATCAGGTGGTAGGTGTTCCCCAGCATGATGGGCGCGCCGGACGCCTTCACGTCTTCGATGGAGAGGTTGCGGACGTGGGCATGTGTCCCCACCGCCATGAAGGCCGGCGTCTGCACCTGACCGCGGCGGGTCTGCAGCAGGCCGGCGCGGGCGCCACACTCCGCCTGGGCCTCCAGCGTGAAGCCAAGGGGCGAGGCCGGTGCGGGCGGAGAGGCGCGGGCGGATTCCATGGCGGTCTACTCCTGCCGGAGCGTGTTGCGAGCAGGGCCGCCGGCGGGAGGCGCCGAGACACCGGACCCGGCCGGGCCCTCCAGCGCAGGCGCGGCCGCGTGCTTGAGCGCCGCGGCGAGGGCCGGCGACGCGGCAATCTGCGCGAGGTCGTGACCGCTCGGGGCCTGGAACACGCGCAGCCCGAAGCGGGGGACCATGGCCAGGACGTGGTCGAAGATGTCCGCCTGCACGCGCTCGTACTCCGCCCAGCGAATGTCGTTGCAGAACACGTAGATCTCGATGGGCAGCCCCTCCGGCGTCGGCGCGAGCTGGCGGACGAGGAAGGTCATGTCCTGGTGCACGCCCGGATGCTGCTTGAGGTAGGCGATGATCCACGCGCGCAAAGTCCCCACGTTGGTGAGCTGCCGCGCGTTGGAGATGAGCCCGGGCGTCACGTGCGCGGCGTTGTACTCCGCCAGCTCCTGCGTCTTCCGCGCGATGTAGTCGGACAGGAGCGAGAACCCGCCGAAGTGCGCCACCTCCTCGTCGGTGAGGAAGCGGATGGTGCTCATGTCCACATGGAAGGCGCGCTTGATGCGGCGCCCGCCGGACTCCTGCATCCCGCGCCAGTTCTTGAAGGAGTGCTCCAGGAACCGGTGGGTGGGGATGACGGTGATGGTGCGGTCCCAGTTCTGGACCTTCACCGCGTGCAGGCCGATGTCCACCACGTCCCCGTCCGCCGAAAACTGGGGCATCTCAATCCAGTCCCCCATCCGGATGAGGTCGTTGGTGGTGAGCTGCACGCCCGCCACCAGGGAGAGCAGCGTGTCGCGGAAGACCAGGAGCAGGATGGCGGTCATCGCCCCGAGCCCGGACAGCAGCATCCACGGCGAGCGGTCCATCAGCGTGGCGATGACCACCACCACGCCGAAGATCCAGGCGACGATGAGGACGACCTGCAGGTAGCCCTTGATGGGCCGGTTCCGCGCCATCGGGAACCGGGCGTAGATGGCGTTGGCGGCGGAGAAGAGCGCCCCCAGCGTCCGCAGGGAGATGAGCACCAGCGCGCACAGCGCGAGCCGCTCGATGAGCGCGACGCCGCCCTGGGACAGGTGCGGCACCCACCCGGCGAGCTGGTGGAAGACCATGGCCGGCACCGCCATGGCGGCGCGGTGAAAGAGCCGGTGCTCGATGAGCGCGTCGTCCCAGGTCGCGGAGGACCTCCGGGCCATGGCGGTGAAGACCCGCAGCACCACCCCGCGCGCAAAGAGCTGCGCCACCACGGCGATGAGCAGCACCGCGCCCAGGCCCACCGCTGCCGCGGTGAGGGGGTGCGCATCCAGCCAGCCGGCCAGCCCCTCCCCACCTGCCCTTCGCAACGCATCCAGCAACGTCAGTCGAGTCTCGTCCACGGGGCTCTTCTACCGGATTCGCCCCCGCGCGAAACCCTCCTGCAGCGTGCGCCCCGCCGCCTCGCGGAGGGGCAGGCAGCCTCGGGCGTGGGAGGGCGTGAAACTCCGGCTTGCCCTCTGGCGGAACATGTTATGGGCCACCGCTCGTTCAAGCTCGTTCGAGTTCGTCCCCGACGAGAGGTTCAAGCACCATGCCCAACATCCAGGTCCAGAACGTCACCAAGGCCTATGGCCAGAAGAAGCTCTTCGAGGACGTGAACGTCACCTTCTCGGAGGCCAAGCGCTACGGCCTCACCGGCCCAAACGGCGCCGGCAAGTCCACCTTCATGAAGATCCTCTCCGGTGAGCTGGAGCCGGACACGGGCTCGGTCCACCGCCCGAGGCGCACCTCCGTCCTCAAGCAGGAGCACTTCGGCTTCGAGGACGCGAAGGTGATGGACGCGGTGCTGATGGGCAACGCGCCGTTGTGGGCGGTGCTCCAGGAGAAAGAGACGCTGCTGGCCAGGCCGGAGTTGTCAGACGAAGACGGCATGCGGCTGGGCGAGCTCGAGGGCATCATCGCCGAAGAGGACGGCTACTCGGCCGAGGCGGAGGCAGGCGTGCTGCTGGCCGGGCTCGGCATCCCGGAGAAGCTCCACCAGAAGCAGATGCGGGAGATCGCCGGTGGCCTCAAGGTCCGGGTGCTGCTCGCCCAGGCGCTCTTCGGGAAGCCGGACGCGCTGCTGCTCGACGAGCCCACCAACGACCTCGACCTGGACTCCATCCGCTGGCTGGAGAAGTTCCTCACCGGCTACGAAGGCGTGCTGATCACCATCTCGCACGACCGGCACTTCCTGAACGAGGTCTGCACGCACATCGCGGACATCGACTACGAGACGATCATCACCTACACCGGCGGCTACGACGACATGGTCCTGGCCAAGGCGCAGGTGCGCAACCGCGTGGAGAGCGAGAACGCGGAGAAGTCCAAGAAGGTCGCCCAGCTGCAGGACTTCGTGGCCCGCTTCTCCGCCGGCACGCGCGCCTCCCAGGTGCAGAGCCGCAAGAAGCAGATCGAGAAGCTCCAGCTCTCGGACCTCAAGCGCTCCAACATCGAACGCCCGTTCATCCGCTTCGAGCAGAAGCGCCCCTCCGGCAAGCAGACCTTGACCCTGGAGGGCGTGTCCAAGCGGTGGCCGGAGGTCGTGGTCTGTGACGACTTCCGCGCGCTGGTCACCAAGGGTGAGAAGGTCGCCATCATCGGCCCCAACGGGGTGGGCAAGACCACGCTGTGCAAGATGCTGGTGGGAGACCTGCAGCCGGACGAAGGCACCATCACCTGGGGCCACGAGGCGTCGGTGGGCTACCTCGCGCAAGATCACCGCGAGAGCATCCCCGGCAACACCACGGTCGCCAGCTACCTGCACTCCTTCGACACCAAGGCGGAGAACCAGGAGGTCCGCGGGCTGCTGGGCCGGATGCTCTTCAAGGGCGAAGAGGGCGAAAAGCCCACCCACGCGCTCTCAGGCGGTGAGGCGGTGCGGCTCATCTTCTCCCGGCTGATGCTGACCAGGGACAACGTGCTGGTGCTCGACGAGCCCACCAACCACCTGGACCTGGAGTCCATCGTGGCGCTGGGTGACGCGCTCGAGCGCTACGAGGGCACCGCCTTCGTGGTCTCCCACGACCGGGATCTGATCTCCCAGTTCGCCACCCGGCTCTTCGCGTTCACGCCGTTCGGGCTCATCGACTTCACCGGCACCTACGAAGAGTACCTGGAGAAGCACGGCGACGAGTTCATGAAGGCCCGCATCGGCGCCAAGGCCGCGCTCCGCAGCTAGGTCCGGCCGGGGCCGGGGCCGGTCAGTCGAACAGGGCGGCCACGAACTCCTTCGGGTCGAACGGGCGCAGGTCCTCCACGGTCTCGCCCACGCCCACCCAGGCGACCGGGAGCTTCAGCTCGTCGCAGATGCCAATGATGACGCCGCCCCTGGCGGTGCCGTCCAGCTTGGTGAGGGCCAAAGAGGTCACCCCCACCGCTTCGTGGAACTGCTTCGCCTGGGCGATGGCGTTCTGACCCGTGGTCGCGTCCACCACCAGCAAGACCTCGTGCGGCGCGCCAGGCAGCGCCTTGTCCATCACCCGCTTCACCTTCTTCAGCTCCTCCATCAGGGGCGCCTTGGTGTGCAGCCGCCCGGCGGTGTCGGCGATGACCACGTCCACCCCGGCAGCCTGCGCCTTCTTCACTGCGTCGAAGACCACCGCGCCGGGGTCGCTGTTCTCCGGGCCCTTCACCAGCTCCGCCTTTGCGCGCACCGCCCACACGTCGAGCTGTTCTGCGGCGGCGGCCCGGAAGGTGTCTCCCGCGGCGACGATGACCTTCTTGCCGGACCCGGTCAGCTTCGCCGCCAGCTTGCCGATGGTGGTGGTCTTCCCCGCGCCGTTGACGCCCACCACCATCACCACGTGAGGCGGCCCGCCGCCCGCGAGCGTGTTCGGCCGCGGCAGGTCCACGATCCGCTCCACCTCGGTGCGGATGAGCGCCTTCATCCCCGCGGTGGTGGTCAACTCGTTCTTCTTCGCCTTCTCACGGGCCAGCTCCACCAGGGCGGAGGCGGTCCTCACGCCAATGTCGGCGGTGAAGAGCGTCTCCTCCAATTCGCCCAGCACCGCCTCGTCCACCTCGCGCGCCTGGCCGAAGAGCTGGTTGAGCCGGGCCATGAAGCCCTGCTCCTTCGTCTTCCCCAGCCCCTGCGCCAGCGTGCGCCCCGCCTGGGCCTGGATCTTCCGCTGCTCCTCTTCGCGCAGGCGCTGCCGCTCCGCCTCCGCCTGCCGCTCACGCTCTACGGCCGCCTCGCGCTCGAGCCGCGCCGCCTCTTCGCGCTCCCTCGCGTGGCGCTCCCGCTCCTCCTTCTCCGCCGCCTTGCGCGCGCGGTACTCCTCACGCTTGGCGTCCTCCTCTGCCTCCTTGAGCGCCCGGGCCTCGTCTTCGAGCCTCTTGCGCTCCGCCTCGTCCGCGCCCTTCGCCGCGTCCGAAAGCTCCCGGCGCTTGTGCGCGAGCTCCTCCGCCTTCTGGTGCGCGGCTTCGGCCTCGCGAAGCCGGGCGGCCTCCGCCTCCGAAGGCGGCAGCTCCACCTTGAGCTTCGGCGGGTGCGTCTCCTCCGGCAGCGCCGCCGTCTCTTCTGCCTTTTTTCCGGGCCGGGGCGCTTCGGGCTTCCGCCGCTTCTTGCGCAGCGCGACGATGACGAGCAGCAGCAGGGCCAGGATGACGCCGCCGCCAATCCAGTTGCCCAGATCTCCCACCCCGGTGCCGCTGGTGAGGTCAGGCTGCTCGGGCGGCGGCTGCTCCGGGACGACCACCTGCGCGGTCACCAGGTGTGGAAGGGGAAGCGAGGGGGTGCGCATACGATGGGCGCACATACAACATGCGGGTGGCGGTTGCAGCGCCGACTGCGCTATTCCTCCTGCCGATGCGCAGCGCTCCCCTCACCGCCTTGATGACTCGGTTGGTGCTCGCTTCCGGCTGCGTCGCCGCCGCGGCGCTCCCGCTCTCCGGCTGCATCGTCGAAGCGCCGGGCACCGACGGCACCGGGCGCGCCGGCCCCACGCCGCGGGCGGTGGTGAAGGACGTGCCGCCGCTCAACGTGAAGCTCGGCGCGAACCTGGACGGCAAGGTGGAGATCCTGGGCGCGAAGCTGGAGCCCGGGCGCGCCCAGCCGGGCGACACGGTGAAGATCACCACCTACTTCAAGGTGCTGGAGCCGCTGGAGCAGGACTACATCGTCTTCATGCACGTGGAGGACGGCGAGGGCCGCGGCGAGCGGATCAACCTCGACCACACCCCGGGCGGTGGCACCCACCCCACGTCCCAGTGGAAGGCGGGCCAGACGGTCGAGGACACGGTCTCGCTGTACGTCCCGCCCACCTCCACCGCGGACGCCCTCAACATCTGGATGGGCCTGTGGCACGCCGGCACCGACACGCGGCTGCCGCTCGCCAACAAGGAGCAGGTGAAGAACGACGGCAAGGACCGCATCCTGCTCACGCGGCTGCCAGTTCGCCGGTAGGGCGCTGACGCCCGGTGCACGCGGTCCCGCCAGGCTCCCAGCGTGCCGGCCGCCTCTGGCAGGCCCTGGGGTGGGGGCTGGGCGGGGCGGCCCTCCTGTGGTTCGTCCAGGAGACGTGGCGGCTGGCCCGGCACAAGGCCTTCAGCCTGGATGAGTTCCAGTACGCGCACGCCTCCTGGCTGGTGAGCCACGGCCAGGTTCCGTACCGCGACTTCTTCGAGGTCCACTTCCCGCTCGTGTACCTGGCCTTGTCGCCGGTCTTCCTCGTTGCGGGGGATGACCCGCTGGCCATCGTCACCCTGCGCGCCGCGATGGCGGGGGTGGCGCTCCTGGCGGCAGCGGCGGCGGCGCAGCTCAACCGCGGGTTCACCGTGGTCGGGGCCGTCGCGGGCGCGGTGCTCTTCCTCTCCAGCCCCTCCCTCATCGCCTTCGCGGTGGAGGTTCGTCCGGACTCGCTGGCGGCGGCGCTGTTCCTCCTCTGCCTCGCGCTGCTCCGAGCGCAGAAGTGGCCGTGGGCGACCGGGATCCTCGCAGGGCTCTTCGCCGTGGGGTGCGCGTTCTCGGCGCAGAAGGCGGCGTTCTACGGCGTGGTGCTGCCGCTGGCGCTTTTGCCTGTCACCGTCGGCGCGCAGCGGCGGTGGGCGTTCTTCGTGGGCGCCGGCGCAGGGCTCCTGGCCATCTGCCTCTACCTCTTCAGCACGGGCTCTGCGGGCGCCCTGTGGCGCTGGTGCATCCAGTGGGCGGCCGAGCACCAGCTCGAGTATCCGGAGGTGCCGCTGTCCAGGTACCTCCCCCAGGTGGCCGCCCGGGAGGTCCTCCTGCTGACGCTGGCGGCCATCGGCCTTGGGGAGACGGGGCGGCAGCTGCGCGCGGACGGACGTCGCCTCCTTCGTCATCCAGACCTCGCGCTGGTGGCGGCGCTCTTCACGACGAGCGCCTCCGTGGTCCTGCAGAAGGCGCCCTACCCGTACAGCTACCTGCCGGTGCTCGCGCTCCTGGCCGTCTTTGCCGGCCGCGGCGCAGGGACGCTGGCGACCTCGCTGACGTCGAGCCTTTGGGGCCGGGGCGTGGCGGTGGCGACGGCCCTGGCGCTGGTGGCGCTTCTGGGGATGCGCCTTCGCGCGCACCAGACCGTGGACAACGCCGCGCAGCTCGAGGTGCTGTCGAACGTGGCCCGCCTCACCGCGCCGGAGGATCCGGTCTACGACAACAGCGGCGGCTACGTGGCCAGGCCGCACGTCCGCTTTCTCTTCTACACAGACGCGCTCTTGCGGGGAGAGCGGGCCGAAGAGCTCGCCCGCGAGGTGCCCGCAGACCTGCTCGCGCGAGGGTGCATGGCCTACCTCCGCGACCTGCGCCACAAGGGGCTGCCCCCGCCGCTGAAGGACTTCCTCCGCGAGCACTACCAGCCCTGGGACGGCGACTTGTGGCTGTGGGGCATGCGCTTCGAGGGCGCGAAGGACGGAGACCTCCTGGCCTTCAGCGCCCCGCGCGCGGACACCTATTTCCTCTCCCTCCGGCGGGCAGATGCGCAGGTGCGGTTGACGCTCGAAGGGCAGGCGCTCGATCCCGCCGGGTTTGAGCTTCCGGCAGGCGTTCACGCCCTTCGCTACGAAGGCCCGCCCCAGGACGTCCAGGTGCTCTGGCTGCCCGCAGACGGAGCGCAGTGGACGCCCAGGCCCCACGCGCGGCGCCGCTTTTCGCGCCTCTTCGGTCATCCGCCGTAGCGCCGGAGGCGCGCGCAGGTGGCGGTGCCCCGGTGCCGGCTGTATGCCTCCTGCATGGACGACGGACGGGCAGCCCCGCTGCCAAGAGGTCTGGGCGAGGCGCTGGTGTTCCTCTCCTCCGGCGCGGTGCTGGTGCTGGAGATCCTCAGCCTGCGCCTGGTGGCCCCCTACGCGGGCCTGACGCTGCAGGTGAGCACTGCGGTCATCGGCTCGGCGCTGGCCGCCATCGCCGCCGGGGCGTGGCTGGGCGGGCGGTTGGCGGACGTGACCAATCCACGGACGGCGTTGGGCCCGTCGCTGGCCGTCTCGGGTGTGACGACGCTGGGGGTCTTGCCGCTGGTGCGGTGGGCGGGGATTGCGTTGCAAGGACACGGCCCGTTGGCGGTGCTGCTGCTGGCGATGAGCGCCATCTTCCTGCCGGCGGCGCTGCTCTCTGCGTTGTCGCCGCTGGTGGTGAAGCTGCAGCTCGCCACCCTGGCGCGGACAGGCTCCGTGGTCGGCCGGTACTCGGCCCTGGGGACCCTGGGCGCCATCGTGGCGAGCTTCCTCACCGGGTTCGTGCTCGTGGCCCACTTCGCCACCAGCGCGCTGCTCACCACGCTCGGGGTGTCGCTCCTGGTGCTCGGCGGGGTCACCCACTTCTGGGTGGGCACGCGGAGGTGGCGGGGACGGCCGGGCGGCGTCACCGCCGTCGCGGTCCTGCTGGCGGTACCGTCGCTCTTCCTGCCGCTCCCTCCGGCCTGTGAAGTGGAGACCCTCTACAGCTGCGCGTCAGTGAAGCCCGACCCCGAGCGCGAAAGCGGCCGGTACCTCATCGTGAACAACGGCATGCAGAGCTACGTGGACCTCGAGGACCCCACCTATCTGCGCTTCGAGTACACGAAGGTATTTGCCGCGGTGGTCGGTGCGGCGCGCGCGGCCCTGGACCGGCCCGTCCGCGTGCTCCACATTGGCGGCGGCGCTTCGACGGTGCCTCGCTATGTCGAGGAAACGGACCCCGGCTCGCAGAACACCGTCTTCGAGATCGACCAGGGGCTCATTGATCTCAGCGCCCGGCGGATGGGGCTGAGGGCAGGGGGCAAGCTGCGCGTGGTGGCGGCGGATGCGCGCCTGGCCATTCGCGCCGAGCCTGCGGACAGCTTCGACGTCGTCGTGGGCGACGCCTTCGGCAACGGGACGCCGCCGTGGCACCTCACCACCGTGGAGGCGCTGCGCGACATCGACCGGGTGCTCGTCCCGGGCGGCGTCTACGTGGTGAACGTCATCGATTTTCCTCCGTTCGACTTTCTCGGCGCCAAGGTGGCGACGCTGCAGGAGGTCTTCGAGGAGGTCACCCTGCTCGCGCGGCCGGAGGTGATCCGGGGCCAGACCGGCGGCAACGTGGTCCTGGTGGCCTCACACCAGCCGCCCTCCCACGCGGACCTCCAGGTGACGCTGCAGTCGCTGGCTTCGAAGATGGTCCCCGCGGATGCGCCCTTCCTGGGGCGGCTGCCCAGGGACGCGCCGGTGCTCACCGACGACTTCGCGCCCGTGGACCAACTGGTGAACCTGCCCACGCAGCGGATCCTGGGTGACCGTCCCGGCTCCTAACGCTCGAGGCCGCCAGGGGGCCTTCTGCGAACGGCGAACACGGCCACTCCCGCGAGCAGCACCGCCGCGCCTACCGCCACCGACCGCCACGGCAGGCTGAACGCCACGACGATGCAGCCGACGAGCCCCGCCCACGCCAGCGCGCGCGGCCAGCGGCGCTCCGCATCCGAAAGCCGCAGCGCCGAGGCGTTGGTGACCGCGTAGTAGAGGAGCACCGAGAAGGAGCTGAACCCGATGGCGGAGCGCAGATCCACGAGCGCCACCGCCACGGAGACCACCGCCCCCACCGCCAGCTCCGCGCGATGCGGGACCCGGTAGCGCGGGTGCACCGCCGCGAGGAAGTGCGGCAGGTCCCGGTTCGCCGCCATCGCGAAGGAGGTCCGGCTGATGCCGACAATCAAGGAGAGCAACACGCCCAAAGACGCCACGGTGGCGCCCACCCTCACCGCAGGCGAGAGCGCCGCCAAGGAGCCTGCCTCCACTGCCCGGGCGAGCGGCGCCGGGGCCCCCGCGAGCACCGTGACGTCCACCGCCAGCAGCGCGCTGATGAGCACCGTGGCGTAGATGAGCAGGGTGATGCCCAGCGCCAGGGGGATGGCCCGGGGGATGGTCTTCGCCGGATCCCGCACCTCCTCACCGAGCGTGGCCAGGCGCGCGTAGCCCGCGAAGGCGAAGAAGAGCAGCCCCGCGGACTGCAGCACGCCGTAGACGCCGGGAGCTTCCGGCGGCCACACCCTCCCGGGCTCGAGCTCGCCACCGAAGAGGACCGCCCCCACCACGACGGCGAGCGAGCAGAGAACGAAGAGGACGATGACGCGGGTGACGAGCGCCGTCTTCTGGACCCCGAAGTAGTTCACCGCCGTCAGCGCGAGCACCGCCCCCACCGCCAGTGGCCGCGCAGCATCGGGCGCCGCGTAGCTGCCGAAGGTGAGCGCCATTGCCGCGCAGCTCGCGAGCTTGCCGATGATGAAGCACCAGCCGGCGACGAAGCCCCAGAGGTCGCCCAGCCGCCTGCGGCCGTAGGCATAGGCCCCGCCGGACTCCGGGTGCACCGCCGCGAGCTGAGCCGAGGAGGTGGCGTTGCAGTAGGCCACGAAGGCCGCGACGACCAGGCCGTAGAGGAGCCCGGTGCCGGCGGCGCGCGCAGCGGGGCCAATGGCGGCGAAGACCCCCGCGCCAATCATGGCCCCCAGGCCGATGACGACGGCGTCGAGGGTGCCCAGGCGCCTGGACAGGCGCGAGTGTGGCTGCTGGACGGACGGAGAGGTCATCCCGAACGCCCACCTATCATGCTCGAGAAGAGAAACGCCGGAGTGGCCTTGTAAGCCGAGTTCTGTACCCCCGCCTTTCGGCAAGGGCAGCGAACATTCGTCTAGGACGCCGGTTGCCCGGACGTCTCATCAGCGAGCCACCCGGGAGGCTGGGACGGGCCGCCCCTGTCCCTTTCGGGACGCTCCCCTATCGGCTCTTGCTCCAGGTGGGGTTTGCCGTGCCGCCCCTGTCACCAGGGACGCGGTGCGCTCTTACCGCACCGTTTCACCCTTACCGGCCCCGAAGGACCGGCGGTTTATTTTCTGTGGCACTTTCCTGCGGGTCACCCCGACTGGCCGTTAGCCAGCACCTTTGCCCTCTGGAGCTCGGACTTTCCTCCCGCCGTCCATTCCTGCGACGGCCGGCGTTCACCCCGGCCACTCCGGCCCGGGCTGTATAACCCGCGGCCGGCGGGAGGTCATCCCTGGCTTGCTAGGGCGCGCAGCGGTTGTCGCAGTTCCCGTTCACCTGTTTGACGCACTCGTCGTCCCACTGGGTTTCGCAGCAGTAGCCGTCTTGTTCGCAGATCTTTGCAACACACGGGTCACAACCAGGGCTGCTGGGTTTGCCCCCCATGGCGCATATGTCGATGACCGCCCCACAGGTGGTCACCACTCCCCCGTTCGGGTTCGGCGCGCACTGCCCGCCACTGCAGAAGGCGGTGCAGCACTGGGATCCGTTCGAGCAGGTCTGCCCCAGCGACGAGCAACTGCCGCCAGAGCCCTCACACACGCCTCCGATGATCCCCGTCGTACAGACCTGGCCCGAGCCACAGGCCGCGCACGCTTCACCCGCGGAGCCGCAGGCGCCAGCGCTGGTGCCTGGCTCGCAAGCGCCCGACGCCGAGCAGCAGCCCTGGCAGCTGGAAGGCCCACAAGACCCCGCATCCGGCGGCGCCGTCCCGCAGACCCCGCCCGTGCACGCGTTGCTGCAGCACTCCGAAGCCACCGCGCAGGCAGCGCCGTTGCTCTTGCACATCCCTCCGTCCGGCGGCGCCACACAGACCGAGCCGTCGCAGGTGTCGCTGCAGCACTCCGCGCCCACCGCGCAGGCCGCACCGTTGCTCTTGCAGGTCTGGACGCAGACGCCGCTGGTGCAGGCCTCGTGCTCGCCGCACGCGGCACAGACCGCGCCGCCGGTGCCGCAGAGCGCCCTGGTGGTCCCTGCCTCACACAGGCCCAGGTCCGTGTAGCAGCCGGTGCAACCGGTGCAGACGCCGCCCACGCACGAGTTGGCGCCGCACGACTGGCAGGCCACGCCGTGCAGCCCGCAGGCGCTCGCGTTGTCGGCGCCGGATTCATCGCAGGTGCCGTCCGTCGCCTTGCAGCCGTCGCAGCCCTGCAGCACGCACTCGCCATCCACACACTGCTCGCCCGAGCCGCACGCCTCGCAGACGTCACCGCGCCCGCAGGCGGTGTCCTCGTTGCCCGGCAGGCACTGTCCCCCGGTGCAGCAGCCCGTGCACGACTGCAGGCAGGATGCGTTGGGGTTGCCGCCGTCGGTGTTCTGCGCGCCGAGCGCCACGCAGGTGCCGCCCTGGCACACCTCGACGCCGCTGCAGCTCAGGCAGGCATTGCCGGCGGTCCCACAGGTGGCGTCCAGCAGCCCGGACCGGCACTCGCCGTCCTCGTCACAACAGCCCGTGGAACAGGAGGCGGGGCCACACTTCTCCCCGTTGCACGCGTAGGTGAACAGCGCGCTCACGGCGATGGCCGCGAGAAAGAGCATTGCGCGAAGACTGGTCATGAGGATTCCCCACCACGCCCCGGCCGGGCGGATATAGGGCGCTGATACCACCGGGCGCGGATCCTCGCCACTGCCGCACCCTCCGCGGTGGTTTCCCGTTCTGCGCGCCTGTCCATCCCCGGCGAAGGGGCCTACATCCGCTCGTCGATGGCGCGGTTGCTCATTTCATCCGCCGCGGCGTTCATCTCCCGCGGCACGTGGACGAGCTTCACCCGTTGAAAGCCGTTGAGCAGCTCCAGCGCCTCTTCGTACAGGGGCCGCAACGACGGGCTCTTCACCTGGTAGCGCCCACCGAGCTGGCGGATCATCAGCTCGCTGTCCGCGTAGACCTCCACCTCCTGCACGCCGAGGTCTCGCGCGCGCCGCAGGCCCAGGAGCAGCCCGCTGTATTCGGCGAAGTTGTTGGTCTGGGTGCCGAGGAACTTCCCCAGCCGGTCGATGACCTGGCCGGACGGCTCCACCAGGACCGCCCCGGCGCCGGCGGGCCCGGGGTTCCCGCGCGCCGCGCCATCCGAATAGACCCGCATCCGGCTCACGCCTGCGCCCGTGGGCAGCGGCATCTCCCGAGAGACGGTCCGGACCGCAGGGGCCGCGGGCGCCGCCGCCACGTCCGCCTGGTCCGCGAGCCGGGTCAGCGCCTTCCCGAGCTGTTCACGTGAGAGCCCCAGCGCCTTCGCCGTCTGCGTGAGCGGCTCCTCGCGGGCGATGTGTCGAAGGATGTCCGCGTCGCTCGGATCGGACATGCGGGTCGTCAGGACGCCGGCTGCCGCGTCTCCAGCGCTTCCTGCGCGTGGATGATCCGGTTGCAGGACGGACACACGTCCGTGCCCAGCGTGGCGCACAGCGTGTTGTACTGCTGCGGCGGGATGTGCATGTTGCAGCCGGTGCACTTCCCGGCCACCACCGGCACCATGGCCGGCATGCGGCGCTTGCGGACCGTGTCGTAGCGGCGGAGCAAGGTGGCATCCACGGAGCGGGCGGCTTCGTCACGGCGGCCGGTGAGCTGCGCCACCTGCTTCTCCGCTTCGTCCACCTTCTTCCTCAGCCCGCCCAGGTCGCCACCGATGCGGCTTTGCTGCTGCGCGAACTCCTGCTCCTTCACCTTCACGGACTCGCGCGCTTCATTGAGCTGCTTGCCCAGCGCCACCACCTCTTCCTGGCTGGTGAGGATGGACTTGCGCGCGATGTCTATCTCCCGCGCCAGCGCCGAGTACTCCCGCGTGGAGCGCTGCTCGCTGAGCCGCTGCTCCCACTTCTTCACCTTGTCCTTCTCTTCGGTGATGGTCTGCTCGAGCGTCAGCTTCTGCCGCTCGATGTCCAGCGCGCGGTTTCGCTCTGCTTCCACCGCGGAGCGGGCCGCCGCCAGCTCCTTTTCGAGCTCAGCCATCTGTTTGGGCCAGACTTCGCCCGACTTGCGGAGGTTTGCGATCTCCAGGTCCACTTTCTGGAGTTCGACCAGCGCCAACAACTTTTCCCTCAACCTTGCCTCCCGGGGGGCCACACGCGCGGGTTCCTACCAACAAGGTTCCGAAGGATCCAGCACCACTTTGCGTCCACCGCGGCATGGGCGCCACACCTGCGCCTGGCCCGCGGCGTGGAAGTCCGCGAGATCCGGCGCGCGCGCCGCGCGTTGAAGCTGGCAACGCACTTGCTTTGGAGGACGCCCATGAGCGCGCGCAGACGTCCGAACGCACAAGAAGGTCAACCCAGGCTCGAGCCCCAGGCCGCCGCCGCGGGCTCGCACGCAGGTAGGGCGCCGGTGTCGCGGCCCCGAGGCGAACAGGCCATGGGCGCGGCTCTCTACCGGCGGATCCGCGAGGTCGTCCGGCGCCTGGGCGGCAACAAGCCACCCGAAGCGCCCTGACGCCGGGTCGGTTCAGACGACGCGCTAAGCGTCGTCGTCGTCCGAGGCGACCTCTTCGTCCTCGAACTCTTCGTCGTCGTCACCGAGGAGGTTGCTGCTCTCCTCCACCACCGGCTCCGCCACCGGCGCGGCGGCCCGGGCAGCGCTCAGCCGCCCCCGGCGAGACTCCGCCGGCTTGTTGGCGGGGCTCTCCCGCTGGTCCGCTCCGCACTTGGGGCAGATGGGGTCCGGCTTCTTGAGGTCGTAGAACTTCGTCTGACACTTGAAGCAGGTGAACCTGGTTCCGAGATCCTTGGCCGGCATGGCGGCGGCTCCTTAGTGAACCCCTCCCGGCGGGTCAAGCTTCTTGCTGTGCGCGAAACGAAGCCTCACCCCTGGTCGATGTAGTAGAAGCCTCGCGCATGTACCTGGGACGGGTTGTCGGCACCGTGGTCGCCACCGTGAAATATGAAGGCCTGGAGGGGAAGCGCCTGCTCATCGTGCAGCCGCTGGACCACCAGAAGGCGCCCTGCGGACCACCGGAGGTGGCGGTGGACACGGTCTCCGCCTGTCACGGCACGCTGGTGTACCTCGTGGGCAGCCGCGAGGCGGCGCTGGCGCTCGAACCTTCCTTCGTCCCCGTCGACAGCGCCATCGTCGGGATCGTAGACCACGTGGACGCCACCGCATGAACCTCTGCCGCGTGCTGGGCACCGTCGTCGCCACCGAGAAGCACGAAGCCTTCCATGCCCGGAAGCTCCTGATCGTTCAGCCGCTGGACGAGCACCGCCAGCCGCACGGCAAGAGCTTCCTCGCCGTGGACCACCAGAGCTGCGCGGGTGAAGGGGACGTGGTGCTGGTGATGCGCGAAGGCGGCGGGGTCCGCCAGATCCTCGGCGACAAGACGCTGCCCATCCGCTCCCTGATCGTGGGCGTGGTGGACGCGGTGGAGATCCCCCGCGAATGAGCGGCGAAGGGGGCCTCATCTTGCTGCCGAAGCTCCGCGCGCAGCTCGTCGCCACCTCGCGGCGGCTGCACGAGATGGGCTGGGTGGCCAACCACGACGGCAACGTGTCGGTCCGCCTCAAGGGAGACCGGCTGCTCATCACCTGCACCGCCGTCTCCAAGCGGGACATCGACGACGCGTCATTGCTGGTGGTGGACCTGCAGGGCCGGGTGCTCGAAGGCCGCTACAAGCCGTTCGGCGAATTGGACCTGCACCTGGCCGCCTACCGCACCCGCCGGGAGGTCAACGCGGTCCTGCACGCCCACCCGCCCTATGCCACCGCGTTCGGGCTGGTGGGCCGGGAGCTCTCCCCCATCGCCCTGCCGGAGATGGTGGTGTCGCTCGGGGACCGGGTGCCCACCGTGCGGCGGATGATGCCGAAGGATCCGGACGGCATCCGCCTCCTCGAGCAGTACACCGC
>CAZQVZ010000097.1:0-15979 GCA_964596895.1 uncultured Myxococcaceae bacterium | reverse complement strand
AGCTGGGAGGACGCCACCACGCTCTTCCACGAGTTCGGCCACGCGCTGCACGGCCTGTCCTCCGACGTGAGCTACCCCACCCTCTCCGGGACCATGGTGGCGCGGGACTACGTGGAGTTCCCCTCGCAGCTGCTCGAGCACTGGCTGGACACGCCGGAGGTGCTCGGCCGCTTCGCCACGCACCACCAGACCGGGGAGCCCATGCCCGAGGCGCTGGTGGCGAAGATCCGGAAGGCGTCTACGTTCAACCAGGGCTTCCAGACGGTGGAGTACCTGTCCTCCGCGCTGATCGACATGAAGCTGCACCTGGCGGGCGACAAGGACATCGACCCTGCGGCGTTCGAGCGGGACACGCTGGCGGCGCTGGGGATGCCGAAGGAGATCGTGATGCGGCACCGCACGCCGCAGTTCATGCACGTGTTCAGCGGGGACAGCTACTCGGCCGGGTACTACAGCTACCTGTGGTCGGACACGCTGACCGCGGACGCGTTCGAGGCGTTCACCGAGGGCAAGGGCCCCTACGACCGCGCGGTGGGTGACAAGCTGCGCGCCAACGTCTTCCGCGTGGGCAACACGGTGGACCCTGCGGACGCGTACCGGCAGTTCCGCGGCCGCGACGCGGGCATCGAGGCCTTGATGCGCAAGCGCGGCTTCCCGCTCCCGTCTGCGAAGGAGGGCGCGGTGAAGCCCGCCTCCGGCAAGGGGAAGGCGAAGTAACTGCCCCCATCTCCCTCTGGGAGAGGGCCCCGCCAGTCGTGAGGGCCCGCAGTTCTCCCGTGCCGCGCGCGCTCGCCTTCTTGGCGGGCGGCGCGCCGCGGGTCAGCGGAGTGGGTCAGCTCCTCCTCTGACCCGCTCCACCTGCGACACCATCTGCCGCCCGGAGCACGCCAGCGTCTACGGCGCGCTGCTCGGGCTGGTCTATCCTCTCGCGGATGGTGGAACTGGGCGAACCGTGCGGTGAACACCGAGCGCGCTGCGTCAGAGGATCCGTTACGCCTTGCCCTACCGGCGGAGCTTCGCGAGCTCTACCGACGCGGCGATGGTCGTTTTCGGTCCGATGGACAGTGGTGGGTGGTCTGGCCTCTGGATCATCTAACGAGCGAGAACCTCACGTCGTGGAGGAAGGGAACCCTACCCACATCTCTCCTCGCCTTTGGTGACGACGGAACCGGCAACCCCTTCTGCATCCGGATTCGGTTGAATGCCGGTGGCGTCTTTCGCTGGAGTTGGATTGCGCAGGGCCTCGAACCGATCGCAGACACCTTCAATCGATTCCCTACCGAGTGGGCGATGTGACGGGAGAACCCTTCGCGGGCCCTCCGTCGCGTGCTTATTCTTGTCCACGTATGCCGACCCCCTCCGACAAGCCCTGGTTCCTCTGGGACATGGACGTCACGGAGGATGAGTTCCGCGCGCGCCTGCGGCACCAGAATCTGGACATACGCGCGCAGTGGCAAGGGCGGCTCCTGCGGGAAGCCCGGTTTGAGGAGGTGTGGCAGTACGTCACGCTGTCCGAGCTCCTGGAGAACTGGCCGCGTATTCAGCGGCACCTCGGACGGATGCGTGCCTTCTGGGAGTTCCTGCTGCAGGGGTGGCGAGACGATGGGCTCATCGCCCCGTAGCGGCTCGCTCACTCCGCTTCAGCAGGACCTGCTGCGAGAATTCGCGGCACGCGAGCAGCGGATGTTCCTGACCGGAGGCGCGGCGCTGGTGGGCTTTCACTTCGGCCACCGGACGACCGAGGACCTCGACTTCTTCTCGCCACCAGGCCTGAACCTCGCCGAAGCCGCAATGTCGCTCGAGGCAGCCTCGCGCGCCGTCGGCGCCACGCTGCAGTCCGTCCGCAGCTTCCCCACGTTCCGCCGCTTCGTCGCCCGCCGGGCAGAAGAGTCATGCGTCGTGGACCTCGTCATCGATCAGGCACCGATGATCCTGTCCGAGAAGGAAGTCAGGGAGGGAGTCCGGATCGATCCGTTGCGGGAGATCGCCGCCAACAAGACCTGCGCGCTGATCTCGCGCAGCGAGATCAAGGACCTGGTGGATCTGAAGCACATCCTCGCGTCGGGCACCTCGTTGGAACAGGCGCTTGCTGATGCGCAGCTCAAGGATGCGGCCGCGGACGCCGCGACACTCGCCTGGGTGCTCGAACAAGTCGCCATCGGGCCTGACGCCGCGCTCCCGGGTGGAACCGACCCCGCGGAGCTGGATCGCTTCCGAGCCAATCTGGTCCGGACCCTTCGGAAGCTCGCGTTCGAGAAAGTCAGACGCTGATCAACGACTCCGCATCAGAGAACCCCTGCGAGGTACAGCACGCCGACCAGGGTGTTGCCGCCGCCGTGCATCAAGACCGACGGCCACAGTGAACCGGAGGCGAGGCGCAGCCATCCGAGCATCAGCCCCAGGGCCAGGACGAGGGGGATCAGCACCCACCACAGGTTGGGGGCGACGAGCAGGATGAGCAGGTGGGGCAGGAGGAAGATCACCGCCTGTACTGCGTTCGCGTTGCGCAGGGACATCCGGCGGCCCACCGCCCCGGCAATGAGCCCGCGGAAGAGCAGCTCCTCGGCGAAGCCGGCGTTGACCATGCCGTAGGAAAAAATGGCGAGCATCACGAGCGGCGAGAGCGCCTGCCCGCGGAAGATTAGATAGGGCGACGCGCTGTTCGTCTCGTTTGATGCAGCGAACTGCAGCGCCAGCGTGGCCCCCACGCCCAAAACGAGCGCCACCGCCGCGTAGCCGTAGTACCGCCCCGACCCGACGCGAAGGCCGATGCGCGCCGCGACCTCGGTCCACGGGACCTTCCAGGCGAACCGGACGACGACCGCGTAGATGAGCGCAATCGCGCCCATCACCAGCGCCGTCGTGAAGGAGCTCTGAATGGTCTGGACGAGGGGACCCGACGGCATGGGGCCCTGTTAGCAGATCGGCTCTTAGCGAGCGGCTACAAGCAGACGCCCACCTGCATCCCGCACGCGAGGCAGACCGCGCCGCCGTTGGGGCTGGGAGGACATGGGTTGATGCTGCGCTGCTGGCACTGCGCACCGGCGGAGCAATCCGAGTCCGCAGCGCAGGTCTGGTAACAGCCGGCGGCCGGGATCGGATTGGGCCCGCAGCCAGGGAGGTAGTCCGTGCACTTCGTGGGCGGCGGCTGCGTGGCCGCGACGCAGACCTGAACCTGCATGCCGCACGCGGTGCACACCGGTCCGCCGTTCGGGTCGGACGGACAGGGGTTGATGCTGCGGGACTCGCACGCCTCGCCCGCGCCGCAGTCAGAGTCAGCCGCGCACTGCGCGTAGCAGCCCGCCGCCGGAATAGGGTCCTGGCCACAGCCGGGCTCGTAGTTCGTGCACGCGGGCGGCGGAGGAGGCGGCGGCGGCTGCGTGGCCGCGACGCAGACCTGCACCTGCATGCCGCACGCGGTGCACACCGGTCCGCCGTTCGGGTCCGCCGGACAGGGATTGATGCTGCGTGCCTGGCACGCCTCGCCGGCCCCGCAATCAGCGTCCGCGCTGCACTCGACGTAGCAGCCGGCCGCCGGAATGGGGTCCTGGCCACAGCCGGGCTCGTAGTTCGTGCACGCGGGCGGCGGAGGAGGCGGCGGCGGCTGCGTGGCCGCGACGCAGACCTGCACCTGCATGCCGCACGCGGTGCACACCGGTCCGCCGTTCGGGTCCGCCGGACAGGGATTGATGCTGCGTGCCTGGCACGCCTCGCCGGCCCCGCAATCAGCGTCCGCGCTGCACTCGACGTAGCAGCCGGCCGCCGGAATGGGGTCCTGGCCACAGCCGGGCTCGAACGGGGTGCACACCTGCGCCGCAGCCTGGGCGAGCGGGGCGCCCTCTCCACCGGCATTGCCTCCCGGGTTGGGGACCGTCTGGGGTCCGCAGGCGGTGAGGAGCAGCGGCAGAGCCAACAGCAAGGTCGCGGTCGAGACGGGTGCGCGCATGGGGGCACCGCTTCTGCAAGCGAGCGACCATTCGCCGCCCGCCGCCAAGTCCTCACAATGACTCCAGCCTGCGGGACCCGGAACAACGACGCCCTCAGGTTTTCGAGGGGCCTACCTCGGAGAACCTCGCCCGCCTCACTCCGCCGCGCGCGCCGTGGGCGTGGTGGACTCCACCGGCGCCCCGCCTACGACGCGCTTGAAGTGGCTACCAGCCGGGAGGGTGGCGCCCGCCTGCACCCCATTGAGCAGCGCCACCTGCGAGAGGTCCGCGGTGGACGGATACTTCGCGTGCGCCTCCTCCAGCGTCATCGCCGAAGGCAGCTTCACCACCTCCAGCCGCGCCGGCTCGCGGGAGAGCGCCCTGGGGTCTGTCAGTTCACCGAAGCTGGAGATGCTCTGGCGGAAGGCGTCGTCGTACGCCGGCAGGCTCTGCGCGCCGGTGAACCCGATGAGCTGGTACGTGCTGCCGCCGTGCTCCACGAAGGCGGTGAGGCCCGCGAGCACGCCCTGCTCGGTCTGCGCCTGGAAGTAGCCGGCCACCGCGGGCAAGGCGTTGACCGTGCCGGCTTCGAGCGCGCCGCGCTGGATGCCCCGCTGCGAGAAGAACTGCTGCGCCGCCTGCTCCGCGCGCAGCTTCGAGACCACGCCCAGCTGGATCATCGCGTCCTGGCGCGGGCTCACCGCGGTCACCGCCTGCGCCTCGTTGATGGCCTGCCACCCCGACGGGAACTGCACCTGGAACTCGAGGTCGGGGTGCAAGAACGCGCTGCCTTCGAAGAACCCCTGCCGGGGGTTCTGGCCCACCACCACGCCCTGGAGCCGGGCCATGAAGGCGTCCTCGCGGCGCTCGAGCCGCTCTGCGGGAGGGGGCGGCTGCTTCTTCAAGCGCTCCTCGATGGCCGCCACGCGCGCCTGCGGCTCCGGGTGCGTGGAGAGCCACTGCGGCACCCGTCCGGCGGGAGAGCCTTCGCTGGCGCGGGCGAGCGTCTGGAACACGTCCTTCAGCTCGCGGACGTCGTAGCCGTTCTTCAGGGAGTACTCCCACGCGAGCTCGTCGGACTGTCGCTCCGCGTCCCGCCCGTAGCGCAAGAACAGCAGCCCCGCGCCGGCGCCGGCCACGTCCCCCAGCCCCCGAAGCCGCTCCGGCAGGAGGACGCTGCCCACGCCCAGCCCCAGCTGCGCGAGCTGCTGCTTCGAGAGCAGGCTCACGGTGTGCCGCGCGGTGATGTGGCCAATCTCGTGGCCCAGGACCCCGGCCAGCTCCGCCTCCGAGTTCAGGTGGGTGAGCAGCCCGCGGGTGATGAACACCGGCCCGCCCGGCAAGGCGAAGGCGTTCACCGATGCGTCGTCGAGCACCTCGAAGGACCAGGGGATGCCGGGCCGTTCGGAGTCCTTCGCCAGCGCCATGCCCACCCGGGCCACGTATCCCTGCAGCTCCTTGTCCGGGTACAGCCCCACCGAAGCGGCTATCTCCGGCCGGGCCTGCTGGCCGAGCTCAATCTCCTGGCGCTCGCTGATGAGGGCGAGCTGGCGCTTGCCGGTGACCGGGTTGCGCGCGCAGGCGGAGGCCACCACGCACGCGCAGACGACCATGAGGACGACTCGAAGGGAGCGCATATGCCGCGGATAGTGATGGCACGCCGCCGGCACGCCAGCCGTCCCCTTCACCGGGCGTCGGCCGGTGGACGCACGCCCGACGACCTGAGCGGGGGCGCCTCCTGCGCTTGCTACCGCTGCGTCACCCGGAAGCGGGCAATGACCGGGTTGTGATCGCTGTCCCGCTTCGGTCCTTCGCGCAGCCGGTCCACCTTGATGCCTGGCGAGACCAGGAACCCGTCGATGTCGCGCGGCTTGCCCTCCCACCGCAGCCCCGTCATCCGCTCCAGCTTGCGGTGGTCCCTGGTATTCGAGTCCATGCCGATGATGAGCGGCCCCCGGGTGGACTTCACGAAGCGGGCGAGGTTCTTGTCGAAGTCATCCCAGAGCGCCTTGAAGCGCGCGGGCGGCCGGTGCGCGGAGGCCACCCGGACCTTCACCCCGTCGATGACCACGTCCGACCAGGTGATGTACCGGGTCTCCATCTTCCGGCCCTGCGGCGTCACGCCCAGCGCGAAGCCCCGGTCGGTGGAGCGCGCGCGGTCCTTGTCCCAGACCACCGCGGAGCCCTTCTTCGCGGTGTCGGTCCGGTGCTGGTGCACGCCGAAGCCGTCGCCCTTCAGCGCCTTGCGCAGGTGGGTGTTCTTCGCCTCCTGCACCAGCTTCACCGTCGCCTTCACGTCGGGGACGTTCGTCTTCCGGTCGGTGAAGTCGTCGTTGATGGTGGCCACCGTGAAGGTGGCGGTCTTCTTCTCAGCCGTCCCCACCACCTTGCGCGCGGTCTGGGCGTAGAGCTTCGCCCGCCCGGTCGCGTCGTCCTTCTTGTCGAACTTGCCCTTCGCCTGCAGGGTCTGGATGGCCTTCGCCACCTTGCCCGGATGCTCCGCGAGGTGCCGGAGCTGCGATGCGCCCAGGTTGAGGCGCTGGAAGTCCTCACCTTTGCGCTTCGGGAGGAAGGCGCTCTGCCCGAAGACCGCCCGGGCCAGCCGGCGGAACTGCGCCCACTCGGGCTTCCGCTCATTCTCTGGGAGGCGGCTGCGCAGCGCGTCACGGAACTCGAGGAACTTCTTCCTCTCTGGAACGGGCGCGTCTCCGACCGAAAGGGTCGAAGACGGGGTGCTGCCGGGGACCACGCGCATGGACAAACTCCCTGTAGGACCGCGTCAGGAGTTGTCGCCCATTGCCCCCGAAATGTTTCTCGGGGGTTGGGAAAAGGCGAAGAAACGGAGGCGAAAGATGGCCTGGGCATGTGAGCACCTGGAGGAGGCAGAGGAGCGCGCCGGCGTCGTGCCCCGAAGCCGCGGCTGCGAGGAGTGCCTGAAGCAGGGCGCCTTCTGGGTCCAGCTGCGGCTGTGTCTGACCTGCGGGCATGTGGGCTGCTGCGACAGCTCTCCCAACAAGCACGCCACGGCGCACTTCCACCAGACCGCGCACCCGGTCATCCGCGTCTTCGAACCGGGCGAAGACTGGGCCTGGTGCTACGAAGACGAGGAAGGCGCAGCCCCGTTCGCCGCCCGTGAAGGCGAAGCGCCGCCTGTCCACTATGAAGCGCCCGTGGAGGAAGCGCGGCCGTCCTAGGCGGCAGATCTGTCCGCGGACAGGCAGCCGCCGAAGCAGAGCCCCACCTTCGCGGCCGGCCCATTTAAGGTGGGCCCTCTCCCTCTCCATGCTGCCCCTCGATTTCCAGGCCCTGTTCCTCCACTCCCCCAACGCGTACATGGTCGTGGACCGCGACCTGCGGTACGTGGCCGCCAACGACGCCTACTGCGAGATCACCGCCAGCCGACGTGAGGAGCTGCTGGGCCGGCATGTGTTTGACCTGTTCCCCCACGATCCGGCGGACGCGAACAACGTCCCGGCCCGGCTGCTTCGGGAGTCCTTCGCGCGGGTCCTGCGGGAGAAGAAGCCGGATTCGCTCGCGCTGCTTCCGTATCGGGTCCCGCGCCTGACCGAGACTGGATCGGTGGAGGAGGACCGCTTCTGGAGCGCCACCCACACGCCCCTTCTGGATGCGCAGGGCGAGGTGGCCTTCATCCTCCAGCACACGGTGGACATCACGGATCTCCACAGCCTGCGACAGATGTCCTCCCAGGTGGAGGCGGGGGTGCTCGGGCGCGCGCAGGTGGTGGGGGAGGCGAACCGGAAGCTCCACGGGCTCTTCAGCCAGGCGCCGGTGGCCATCGCCATCCTCCGCGGCAGCAGGCACGTGGTGGAGTTGGCCAACGAGCGCGTCTGTCGCATCTGGGGGCGCACGCAGGAGCAGGTCCTGGGCCGGCCCGTCTTCGACGTGCTGCCAGAAGTGCGTGGGCAGGGGTTCGAAGAGCTGCTCAACCATGTCTACACCACCGGGCAGCGCTTCGTAGGCAAGGAGATCCCCGCGCAGTTCGCGCGGCTGGAGGGGGGCGGGGTCGACGAGGCCTTCCTGGACTTCGTCTACGAAGCCCTGCGGGACGAACGCGGCAACATCGAAGGGGTGATCGCCGTGGCCACCGACGTCACCGAGAGTGTGCTCGCGCGCAGACGTGTGGAGGGGCTCAAGGCGCAGGCGGAGGAAGGTGTCCGCTTGCGAGATGAGTTCCTCTCGGTGGCCAGCCACGAACTGAAGACCCCGCTCACCCCGCTGGCCCTGCGGCTCGCGCAGGTGCGCCGTACGGTGCAACAGCCGGAGGTGAAGGCGCATCTGGACGTCGCCGAGCGACAGGTGAAGAAGCTCGCCGCCCTGGTGGGAGAGCTCCTCGACGTGGCGCGGCTGACCTCCGGCCGGCTCTCATTGGACCTGGAGCGGCTGGATCTCGCGGCGCTGGTCCGTGACGTCGCCGCGCGGCTGGAGCCCGAGGCGGAACGCGCCGGGACGAAGCTCGTCGTCGAAGCCGAAGGAGAAGCGCAGGGGCACTGGGACCGGCTCAGGCTCGAGCAGGTGGTGGGGAACCTGCTCTCCAACGCCATCAAGTACGGCGGCGGCAGACCGGTGCACGTCCGCGTCGGCCGAGGGAACGACCGCGCAGTGCTCTCGGTGCGCGACGAAGGCATCGGCATCCCCGAGGAGGCGCACGGGCGCATCTTCGACAAGTTCGAGCGTGCGGTGTCGGACCGGAACTACGGCGGGCTCGGCCTGGGCCTGTACGTGACCCGCCAGTTCACCGAGCTGATGGGCGGCACCGTCCGCGTGCAGAGCGAACCCGGCCAGGGTGCGACCTTCTACGTGGAGCTGCCGCTCGAGGCGCAGGGAGCGGCGGCCTGACCTGGCGGGCCGGTTCTTCCGGGCCGTACCCTGGCTGCTCGCCTGGCCTGACGACGGCCATGTTGAAGTTGTGTAGCTTGGCCGCATGTGCACAGCCCTGCTCAGAGCCCTCCTCCTCTCCAGCGCCGGCCTCAGCCTCGCAGCCGGCTGCACCGGGGGCTCGGGGCAGGACACGTGCCCCGCCGGGGAGACGCGCGCTTGCTACGACGGGCCCGAGGGGACCCTGGGGGTGGGCCTGTGCCGCGGCGGCGCCCAGACCTGCGACGGCGAGCGCTTTGGGGACGCGTGCGAAGGCCAGGTGTTGCCTGTCGTCGAGCTGTGCAATGGCGTCGACGACGACTGCGACGGCACCGTGGACGAAGGCTGCGCCTGCGTGGACGGCCAGACCCAACCGTGCTTCACCGCAGACATGGCGGTGCGCAACGTGGGCGCCTGCGCTGACGGGGTACAGACCTGCGCCGGGGGCGCGTGGGGCGCGTGCGAAGGCGAAATGCTCCCGTCCGCCGAGGTCTGCGATGGCACGGACAACAACTGCGACGGCGAGGAGGACGAAGGCAACCCCGGTGGAGACGTCGCCTGCAGCACCGGCCTTCATGGCGTCTGCGCTTCCGGGACCACGGCGTGTTTCGCCGGAGCGCTGACCTGCGTGCAGGAGGTCGAGGCTGGCCCGGAGGTGTGCGACGGCCAGGACAACGACTGCGACGGCACGGTGGATGAGGACAACCCCGGCGGCGGCGGCAGCTGCAACACCGGTCTGCTCGGCGTTTGCGAGATGGGGACCCTCGTGTGCGCGAACGGCCAGCTCCTCTGCGAGCAAACGGTTCAGCCGGGCGCGGAGCTCTGCGGCAATGGGCTCGACGACAACTGCGACGGGACCATCGACGAGAACCCCGACCTCGACGGCGACGGCTTCGGGGTCTGCGATGGAGACTGCTGCGAGCTCCCCGGACAGTGCGGGGAGGTGGCGCCCCATCTCGTGAACCCGGGCGCGCTGGACGTGACGGGCAACGGCGTGGACGACGACTGCGATGGCGTCGTCGACATGGGACAGAACTTCTGCAGCGCCACGGCGAGCTTTTCAGCCACCCACGCCACCCTGCTCGCGCAGAGCATGGAGCTGTGCCAGGCGACCTCGGCCAACCCGCCCCCGGCGCAGCGGCGCTGGGGCCTCATCAGCGCGGAGCTCACCGATGCCAGCGGCTCTGGCCCGAACAACCAGGACCTTCAGCGCGCGGTGATGTTCTCCTTCGGCAGCAACGTGATCCCGCAGGTGGGTCAGACCATGGCGGCGCTGTCCACCGGGGCGGCCCGGGCCATGAACCACCCCGGCTTCGTGAGCTCGATGAGCACGGACTTCGACGCGCCCGGGCTACCTCCTTCGGTGTTCCTTGGAGCCCACGGCGGCGTGCTCCCCAGCCCCCCTTCGTGCCCTACCGGCAGCGGGGCCAATGACGGGGTCAACCTGAGGTTGCAGGTGCGCGTGCCCACCAACGCCACCTCGCTGACGTTCCGGTGGAAGTTCCATTCGGCGGACTACCCCCAGTGGGTCTGCTCCCAGTTCAGCGACTTTTTCCTCGCCCTGTTGACGTCGCAGGCGCCCGGGCTGCCCGCAGACCGGAACATCGCCTTCGACGTGGTGGGGAACTACGTCAGCCTGAACACCGCCACCTTCGAGGTGTGCCAGGGCTGCGCGCTGGGCACCCAGGAGCTGATCGGGACCGGGTTCCCCCCGAATGACGCCGGCGCCACCGCGTGGAGGGTGACCACCGCGCCGGTGGTGCCCGGAGAGATCATCACCCTGGACCTGATGGTCTTCGACGTCCAGGACGGGACCGGGGACTCCCTGGTGCTCCTGGACGGGTTCGAGTGGGGGACCTAGGGCGACCAGATCCGCGGAAAAGACTGAGGCCCGTCACCCAGCTTCAGGATGACGGGCCTCTCATGGTCGGGGAGACAGGATTTGAACCTGCGACCCCCTGGTCCCGAACCAGGTGCTCTACCAGGCTGAGCCACTCCCCGATTTGCTGCTGAACTGTCGCCTCCCGCCGGTGCTTCCTGACTTCCCGCCGAGAGGGTCCGGGTCTTTACCTCCGGCCCCACACGGAGTCAACGCGAGACGCGCGCCGTCGAGCCTGCGCCCCTCACCCACGCTCACCTGCTCGCCTGGCGGGGTCGGTGAAGCCCCAAAGGTCAGCGCGGACCCACGGCCGGCTCGCGAATCCGTAACAATTTCGCCCGATCAGCGCTGGATCATCCTTTGCTTCAGTGCGCGCAGAGAAAGGAAGTACTGCATGTCCGCGGACAGCCGCCCCACCATCCTCATCAGCGACGACGAGCCCCTGATGGTCTCCGCGCTCGCGCGCGAGGCCCGCCGCGAAGGGCTCCACTTCATCAGCGACACCTCGTCCGAGCACGTCGTGGACCTCGTCCGCAATCACCAACCGGACGTGGTCATCCTCGACATCAACCAGCGCATCGATGGGCGGGACCTGCTCGCGCGCCTCAAGAGCGACCCCCAGACGCGCGACACGCACGTGGTGGTCCTCTCCGGCATCGAGGACCAGTACACCCGCACGCTCTGCCTGCAGCTCGGCGCGGCGGACTACCAGACCAAGCCTCTGGACCCGACGTTCATGATCCGCATCGCCCGGCTGGCGCGCGAGCGCCGCGAGGCGATGGTGGTCCCGCCGGCGCCGCTCGCGTCTGCCACCACGGCCGCGTAGCCGAAGGCGCCCAGGCCCGGCTGCCCGGCGCCCAGCGGGGGTGTCAGCTCCCGCGGATGGCCCGGATGGCCGCCGCGTAGTCCTTCTCCTTGAAGACGGCGTTGCCCGCCACCAGCACGTCCGCTCCCGCCTCCACCACCAGGCGAGCGGTCTGCGCGTTGATGCCGCCGTCCACCTCGATGAGCAGGTCGTTCAGCCCGCGCTGCTGCGCCAGCTCGCGCAGCCGGCGCACCTTCTGCACGGCGCCGGGGATGAACGCCTGCCCGCCGAAGCCGGGGTTCACGCTCATCACCAGCACCATGTCCAGGTCACCCAGCACCTCCTCCACCGCGCTCACCGGCGTGGACGGGTTGAGCACCACCGAAGGCCGGGCGCCTGCCTGGCGGATCTGCTGGAGGGTGCGGTGCAGGTGCGGGCATGTCTCCACGTGGACCGTGAGCACGTCCGCGCCCGCCTTCGCGAACGCGTCGATGTACTTCTCCGGCTCCACGATCATCAGGTGCACGTCGAGCGGCCTGGTCGCCGCGCGCTTCACCGCTTCGACGATGACGGGGCCCAGGGTGATGTTGGGCACGAAGCGGCCGTCCATCACGTCCACATGCACCCAGTCCGCGCCTGCTGCCTCCACCGCGCGGATCTCCTCGGCCAGCCGGCCGAAGTCACAGGAGAGGATGGACGGGGCGACCAACACCTTGCGCGGGTTGCTCATGGCGCGGCCTTCATAGCCGCTTCCCCCACCGCCCGGTACATGAGCCGTACGTTGCCCCCGTGGCTCTCCCCGGGGATGGGCCGCAGCGCACGGAACTCGGGCCGAAGCGCCACCGCCTTCGCGGCGGCGTCCTCGTCGAGCCCGCGCGCCATGGCCCCTCGGACGTCCGCCTCCAGCGCCGCCAGGTAGTCCCGCGCCTCCTGCACCAACTCCCGGCCTCCGACGTCGCCGTGCCCTGGCACCACGGTGTGGAAGTCGAGCTCCAACACCCGGTCCAGGGTCTCGCGGAAGCGCAGCGCGTCCCCCCCCGCGTCCTCGTCGATGCGCGGCAGAAGGCCGTTCAACACCAGGTCCCCGGCGATGAGCAGCTTGCGCGCCGGCACGTGGGCGACCAGATCTCCATCCGTGTGGCCCACGCCCGGGTGCCAGATGCGCACCTCCTCTCCGCCCACCAGCAGGACCAGGTCCCTCGCTACCTCCACCCACGGCAACGCGCACAGGGGCAGGGCGGGGTCCGGGTCGTCGGGCATCAGCCCGCTCCGCGGCGGGTCCCAGCTGGGGCCCTGGGGCAGGCCCTGGAGGCCCGGGCGCGTGCAGGTGCCCGCCGTCTCGCCGAGCAGCCGGGCGCGCGCGCGCGGATGGACGAGCACCGCGCCCACCCGCCGGAACTCCCCTGCCCCTCCTGCGTGGTCGAAGTGCGAGTGCGTCAGCACCATCCGCTGCACCTGCCGCCCGAGGTCCTCCTCCACCTCGTGCCGCAGGCGCCTGGAGAAGCCCAACATCTTGGGGTCCACCAGCAGCGCCCGCGCCCCTTCGGTCAGCACCGTGGTGTTGCCGCCGCCGCCGAGCCACACGCGAACCTGCCCGTCCAGGGTGCGTCTATCCAGGTGCAGAAAGGTGCTCGCACCGCACCCGGCCACGAGCGCACATGCCACCACCCAGAGGCCCGGGTTCACCCGTGATGGTAAAGTCCGCATCCCGCTCATGACTGCCCAGGCCTCCGTCCCCGCCGCCGCGTCTTTGCCCACGCCCTCCAAGCGCGAGCAGAAGCTCCAGTCCATCCTGGAGGTCGCCCAGGCGATGACCGCCGAGCGCGATCTCGACCAGCTGCTCCCGCTCATCCTGTCGCAGGCCGCCCGGGTGGTCGAGGCGGAACGCTGCTCGCTCTTCGTGCTCGACCGCGACCGCGACGAGCTGTGGAGCAAGGTGGCGCAGGGCTCGGCTTCGGAGATCCGCGTCAAGAATGGCCAGGGGATTGCCGGGGCGGTGGCGCAGACCGGGGCGGTCATCAACCTCGCGGACGCGTATGAGGACGAGCGCTTCAACCGCTCTTTCGACGACGCGTCGGGCTACCGCACGAGGAGCCTCTTGTGCGTGCCCATGCGAGACGCCGCGGGGGATGTCACCGGCGTCATCCAGGCGCTCAACAAGGGCTCCGGAGAGGCCTTCACCGAAGACGACGCCGAGCTGTTGATGGCGCTCGGCGGGCAGGCCGCGGTGGCCATCGAGAACGCGGTCCTCCACGACGAGATCAACCGCCTCTTCGAAGGCTTCGTGGCCGCGTCCGTGGTCGCCATCGAATCGCGGGACCCGACCACCGCGGGCCACTCCGGTCGGGTGGCGGCGCTGACGGTGGGGCTGGCGAGGTCCCTGGAGTACCTGAGCGCCGGGCCCTACGGGCAGATGCGCTTCACCGCCCAGGAGCTGCAGGAGCTCCGCTACGCGTCCCTGCTCCATGACTTCGGCAAGGTGGGCGTGCGCGAGCCGGTGCTGGTGAAGGCGGAGAAGCTCTACCCGCACGAGCTGGCGCTCCTGCGCGCGCGCTTCGAGGTGGCCCGGCAGGACCGGCGCATCAAGAGCTACCAGCGGCGGCTGGAGCGGGTGGCGAAGCGGGGCGCGGACGCCCTGGCGGACGTGGAGGCCGAAGAGGAGGCGAAGTTGGCCTCGGAGCTGGCCGAGCTGGACGCGCTGTTCGACTTCGTCCTCACCTGCAACCGGCCCACGGTGCTCGCGCAGGGCGGGTTCGAAAGGCTGTCCGAGCTGGCGCAGCTCACCTTCGAGGACTCGCGGACGAAGGCCCACGCCCTGCTCACCGAGCCGGAGGTGCGGCTGCTCTCCATTCCCCGAGGCTCGCTCTCGCAGGAGGAGCGCGTGGAGATTGAGAGCCACGTGGAGCACACCTTCAAGTTCCTCAAGCAGATCCCCTGGACCCGCACGCTGAGGAACGTCCCGGAGATCGCCTACGCCCACCACGAGAAGCTCAACGGCAAGGGCTACCCGCGCGCCATCCCCGCGCCCGCCATCCCGGTGCAGTCGAAGATGATGGCCATCTCGGACATCTTCGACGCGCTCACCGCGTCCGACCGGCCCTACAAGAAGGCGGTGCCGGTGCCGCTCGCGCTGGACATCCTCCACCAGGAGGCGAAGGCCGGGCAGGTGGACGGGGAGCTTCTGCGCATCTTCGTGGAGGCGGAGATCCCGAAGCGCGCCCTGAACCTGGGCTGATTCCGCAGCTCCCTCTCCTTCCGGGAGAGGGTCAGCGTGACCGCGCCCCTACCCGGCGATGGTGTGCAGCCGCAGGGAGTTGATCTTCCCCGGCTGGCCCACCGGCGCGCCGAAGACGATGACCACCCGGTCCCCCCGCTGCGCGAGCCCGCGCGACACGAGCTCCTCCTCCACCCGGCGGACCATGGCCTCGGTCTCGCTGATGGGCTCGAGCACCCGCGGCACCACGCCCCACAGCAGGGCCAGCCGCCTCCGGACCTCCTGGTTGGGGCTGAAGGCGATGATCGGCACCTGCGGCCGGTAGTGGGACAGAAGCCGCGCGGTGAAGCCCTGCAGGGTGAACGCTGCGATCAGCGTGGCGCCGCTCTCCCGCGCCGCCCGGCAGGCGATGCCGGCGATGACGTCCGGGAAGGAGGCCGGGATGCTGATGGGGTCCGCGATCATCCTCGGCCCCGCGCTGCGCATGGACGACTCCGCCGCCAGCACGATGCGGTCCATCATCTGCACCGACTCCAGCGGGTACCTGCCGCTGGCGGACTCGCCGGAGAGCATCACCGCGTCCGCGCCGTCATAGATGGCGTTGGCCACGTCCGAGGCTTCGGCGCGGGTGGGCCGGGGGTTGTCGATCATCGAGTTCAACATCTGCGTGGCCACGATGACCGGCAGCCCGCGCGCGTTGGCGCGGCGGATGATGTCCTTCTGGATGGAGGGCACCTCTTCGGGCGGGATCTCCACGCCCAGGTCTCCGCGCGCCACCATCACCCCGTCGGTGTTGGCGAGGATGGCGTCCAGCCGGGCGATGGCCTCCGGCTTCTCCAGCTTGGCGATGATCGGCACCTGGCGGCCGGCCTCCCTCATCGCCTCGCGCGCGGAGTCGAGGTCCGACGGCTGCCGCACGAAGGAGAGCGCACAGAAGTCCACGCCGGCCTTGATGCCGAAGAGCAGATCTTCGCGGTCCTTGGCGGTCAGCGCCTCCGCGCGCAGCGCCACCCCGGGCAGGTTGATGCCCTTGTTGTTCTTGAGCGTGCCGCCGTGGATGACCTCGGTGCGGACGAGGCTCTTCTTGTCGGTGGTCTTGACCCGCAGCTCCAGGAGCCCGTCATCCAGGAGGATGGCGTCTCCGGGGTTCACGTCCGCCGCCAGGTGCGGATAGGTGGTGGAGACGATTTCGTCCGTGCCGGGGACGGACTCGTCGGTGGTGATGCAGAACTCGGTGCCCTCCTTCAGCTCCGTGGAGCCGGTGACGAAGCGCCCGGTGC
>CAZQVZ010000096.1:0-16046 GCA_964596895.1 uncultured Myxococcaceae bacterium | reverse complement strand
TCGACCACGCTCGCGCGTGACCGCGAGAACATGGGTGAGAACATCACCAAGTGGTTGAAGGAGAATTCGAATCTCGAGATCGTGGACCGGGAGGTGACGCAGTCCTCCGACAAGGAGTTCCACTGCCTCACCATCACCTTGTTCTATCGGCCGCGGTCCTAGGTCTGATTCCGCAGGGTTGAACGAAAGAAGGCGCCGCCCGGAATGGGTTGGCGCCTTTTTCGCTTACAGGGGTTGCAGTCGGGGCCCAGGCCCCTACGTTTGAGCCCCACCGGAGACGGACTTCATGGCGATGCAACCCATGCGCAGCGGCGGAAACATGTTCGGGCGGGGCGGGCCTCTGAGCACCGCCACCGCGGCGGCGAAGCTCGCCATCGCGGTGATCGCCGCGTCGGTGATTGCGGCCCTGGTGCCGGGCCTGCAGCAGTGGCTGGGGCTGGTTCCAGGGCTGGCCACCGGAACGCTGGGCAACGCCATCCCGGCGCTGTGGCAGCCTCTGACCTACATCCCGCTCGCCTTCGAGCCGTTTGGGGTGCTCATCGGCGCGTTGATCGTCTGGAGCATCGGCGGGTCTTTGGAGCAGTCCTGGGGCCGCAGGCGCTTTCTGAGCTTCACGCTCGGCGCCACCGCGGTGTCGGGCCTGCTCACCGCCATCCTCGCGCTGTTGTGGCCGAGCCTGCGCGGCGCGCTCTTTGGCGGCGCCACGGTGATGGTGACCGCGGTGTGGTTGGCCTACGGCTGGAGCTTCGGCGCGCAGAAGCTGCAGATGATGTTCGTGGGCGCAGTGAGCGGGAACGCCTTCGCCATCTTCGGGATCCTGCTGGTGGGCATCAAGGCGGCGTTCGCGCGCTCTTTGGTCCCGGTGATGCCGGAGCTGTTCGCCATCCTCTGCGCGTACGTCTACGTGAAGGTGGGCAGCCCGAGGGTGCTGGTGCTCAAGGCGCGGCAGTGGCAGCTGCAGCGGGAGCTCAAGAGCCGCAGCAAGCACCTCCGGGTCATCTCGGATGACCGCAACACCGACAAGGGCAGCGACCGCTTCATCCACTGAAGCCGCCGCCGAGCCGTGCCGCAGTGCGGTGAGCGGGAGCGAGCCCTTCAGGCCACGCGCTGAAGCCAGGACGCGAGCGTCTGAAGATCCGGCTCGCTCATCTGGTCCGGGGCGAAGCTCACGCCGATGCCCACCGGCCGGCCCTTTTCGTCGCAGTCCAGCCGGGCCACGCAGCCCACCAGCGTGCAGATCCGCGGGCCGTCCAGGTCCGGGAGCGCCACCGCCACGCGCACCGGGGTGCCTTCGGGGAAGGGCTCCTTCGTCTTCAGATAGAGGCCGCCGCTGGAGAGATCTCCGACGCCGTCCTTGAGGAACCGGGTGCCAATGCGCGCATGCGCGGTCAGGTTGACCGGTACCCGCTTCGTGGCGCGCTTCTCATGCGATGCACTCATCGGTGGCCCTCGCTGCGCATTATCGCAGAGGATGGGCCCAGGGTGCGCATGTTGATCACATGTGCAACCTTGTCGTGACACAGCTCACATGACGCGCCGCGGCGCGAACGCGGGCTCAGCCTTCGATCACCGACTGCACGCTGCCTCGGTAGATGAAGATGCGGGCAGTGTTGGTGCGGTTGTCCGCGGGGATGATGAAGAAGCCCTGCTCCCGCCCTGAATAGTCGCGCGAGAAGCCGGCCACCTGGCGCCCGTCATTGAAGGTCACGCGCAGCTTGCGGCCATCCGTCTGGGGGGGGCGCGCGCCGGCGGGGAGCATGAAGAACACCGCCTTGATGCGCCCTGCGGGGATGGTCTCCGGCGCGAAGCCGTTCTGTTGCTCCAGGGGCACGGAGCCGTCGAGCAGGTCCACGTCGCGGATGGTGCCGCGCTTCACCTGTCCTTCAATGGTGTGAATGATGACGCGGTGCTCGCCCTCCACCCAGGACGGGGTGAGGCCGTGGCCCGGCGCCGCGATCTCGAAGGGGTTGCCGAAGAGCGCCTCGCGCGCGAGCGGCACCGAGACGGCGGGTGCGGGCAGCGGCGTGGGCGAGCGCGGTGCGACCGGCGCCGCGACCGCGACGGGCGCCGGGGCAGGGGGCGCGGCGGGCAACGGCGCGTGGCGGACCACCGGCGGCATCCCGGCAATGGCGCCAGGGCCCGCGAGCGGCACGGCGACCTCCACCTCCTCCACCAACTCCAGCGCGACCTCCTCCTCTTCGATTTCGGCCTGCGGGAGCTCCGCCTCCAGCGCGGCCGGTGCCGGCGAGGCCCACTCGGGCGCAGGCGGCGGGCCCGCGGGCGCAGGCGGAGACCAGGCGTCCGGCGGGGCAGGCATGGACCACTGCGAAGGCGCAGCGGGTGAGGCCCACTCGGATGGAGCGGGCGCCTCCGTCCACTCTGCTGGAGGGGAAGGCTCGTTCGTCTCCCAGGGCGTGGCGGCGGCCTGTGCAGTCCATTCGGGCTGGACGGCGCTGTGCGCGTGGGGTTCGGCCGCCCATTGCGGTTCGGCGGCGGCCTCTGAATTCCAACCCGGGCTCGCCTCCCAGGAGGGGGCCTGCGTCACCGGGAAGAACTGCGGCTGGGCCTCTGCGTCCGCGTACGGCGGCGCTTCTTCGACAGGCCCCACGGCGTCCGCGGCCTGCTGGACTGCGTGGGCCGGCTCCCAGTGCCCCTCGGCGCCGCTCCAGGCGCCTTGCTCGCCGGTGTTCATCAGCTCCGGCCGGGAGAGGAAGTCTGCGTTGCTCGCCAGGGGGACGGGGTCTGCGGCGTCCGCTCCAAGATCCACCTCGAAGCTGTCGCCCTCCGCCGGCCGGGTCAGGGCCAGCTCCGCGAGCGAGGCGTTCTCAACGAGCGGCAGCTCGCCTGCGTAGGCAGGGGACAATTCCTGCGCGCGCTGTTCGTCACCCGACCAGCCCGCCATCTCGGACGGCGTCGCCAGGGGCACGTCGTCTGAAGCGTTGCCGGAGAGATCATCGACCGCTACGTCGATGGGCGCCGGCGGAGGAACGAAGGCGGGGATCTCGAACGGCTCGTTGGACGCGGCGACGAGCGGCTGCTCCTCCACTGCGTCGGTGGCAGCATCGAGCACCGGCTGGTCGGCCTCGACGACCGGCTGCTCCTCGACGGCAGGCGCGGCGTCGATGACCGGCTGCTCCTCGACGGCAGGCGCGGCATCGATGACGGGAGCCGCCTCGATGATCGGCTGCTCCTCGACGGCGGTCGCGGTGTCGATGACCGGGGTTGCCTCGATGGCGGGCGCGGCGTCGATGACGGGAGCCGCCTCGATGATCGGCTGCTCCTCGACGGCGGGCGCGGCGTCGATGATCGGCGACTCGACGGCGGCCGCGGGCTCGATAATCGGCGCAGTCTCGATGACTGGCGCGGCGTCGATGATCGGCTGCTCCTCAATGGCGGGCGCAGCGTCGATGACCGGAGCGGCGCCGATGACCGGCGTTTCTTCGACGGCGGGTGAAGCGTCGATGACCGGAGCGGCGCTGATGACCGGCGTCTCTTCGACGGCGGGCGCAGCTTCGATGACCGGAGCGTCGTCAATGACCGGCGTCTCTTCGACGACGGACGCAGCATCCATGACCGGCGTTCCCGCGAATGCGGGCGCAGGGTCGCTGACCGGCGTGTCCTCGACGGCGGGCGCGGCTTCGATGACCGACGAGGCGTCGGTGATCGGCGCAGCCTCGATGGCCGCCTGCTCCTCGACGGTAGGCGCGCTCTCGACGACGGGCGCAGTCTCGACGACGGGCGCGGCGTCGATGATTGGCGTCTCGTCGACGACTGGCGCGGCGTCGATGATCGGCGTCTCGTCGACGGCGGGAGCGGTCTCGAGGACTGGCGTCTCCTCGACGGCCTCGGCAATCGGCTGCTCCTCGACGACCGGCGCAGCCTCAAATACCGGCGCGGCCTCGATGACCGGCGCAGCCACGACGACCGGCGTCTCCTCGATGACCGGCGCAGCCTCAAATACAGGCGCTGCCTCGGCGACCGGCGTCTCCTCGACGGCGGGCGCGGCCTCCATGACCGGCGTCTCCTCGACGGCGGGCGCGGCCTCGACGACCGGCGTCTCCTCGACGGCGGACTCAGGCTCGAAGACGGGCTGCTCTTCGACGACCGGCGTCTCCTCGACGGCAGCCGCGGCCTCGACGACCGGCGTCCCCTCGACGGCGGACTCAGGCTCGACGACCGGAGTCTCCTCGACGGCAGCTGCGGCCTCGACGATCGGCCCAGCCTCGACGACCGGAGTCTCCTCGACTTCAGCCGCGGCCTCGACGACCGGCGTCTCCTCGACGGCGGACCCAGCCTCGACGACCGGCGTCTCCTCGACGGCGGGCGCGGCCTCGACGGCCAGCTGTTCCTCGAACGCACCTGGCACCTCAGCGAGCGCCGGGGAGCCGCCGATGAACGCGTCGCCCTCGTCGCTCCCGGTGGCGCTGACGACCTCCGCGTCCGCGAACTCGATGTCGTCCGCGCCGATCTCCATCACCTCGGAGTCCGGGTGGTCCTCGGCGACCGGCGCCGAAGGCGCGTCGAACTCCACCGTCCCCGAGAGGGGCTCGAGGTCCACGGTGCCCACGTGCATGGGCTCCTCTTCGAAGGCCTGCGCGGCGGGCTCCTGCGGGCTCGGGTTGAAGGCCCCGTCGAAGTCGAGCCGCGCGGTGGGATCCTCCAGCCCCTGCAGCGGCGACTCCTGCGGCGCAGGGGGCTCGGGCGGCGCGAGCGCTGCCGGATCTTCGAGCGCCGGAATGCTGACGTCGTCCCCCAGGTCCAGCGAGTCCTCTGCGGGCGGCTGCCACGCCTGCTCGGACGGAGGCGGCTGCGGCCACCCGCCCTGCTGCTGCTGCTGGTAGTTCCACTGGGCCCAGGCGTTGGCGTCGTACCCGCCGTACGGCGCCTGCGACGGGTCATAGCCGTAGCCGGGCTGCGGATAGGCCTGCGCGTTGGGGTCCTGGGGCTGGTCGTACCCTGCGCCCCACTGCGCGTTCGGGTCGTAGCCCTGCGGGGGATACTGCGGGTCCCACCCGCCGCCTTGCCAGGCCTGGTTGGGGTCGAACCCCCCGCCGTAATAGTTCGCCGGGTACGGGTACCAGTTGCCGTCGTCGGCGTAGTAGCCCTGCGGCTGCTGCTCCCAGCCCTGCTGCGACGCGTCGGCGGCCGGGGCCTCCGGGAGTCCGAGGAGCGCGCGGAGCTCACCCCAGCGCTGCTCCTCAGTGGCGGAGAGACCTCCCGCCTTTCGCTTCTCGTCGAGGAAGCGAAACTCTCTCATCGCAGCCCGCGTATCGGACATCTCTCACCTGGTGGGACGGGTTTCTGCAGCGTTGAAGCGCGCCGATTCTAGGAGGTGAGAGCGGAGCGGTAAACCTCTGCACTCACGGGAGTTTTCGGCTCACCGCTGCTTGAGCTCGTGCGCTACCTCTTCGTCCAGGCGCGCGAGCGTCCGGCCGTACCGGTCCGACAGGGCATCATCCACAGGCATCCCCGCACCGACGTCCCGGAGGAAGTCGAGGAACTTCGGCATCCCGCCCATGCTGAGGAGCAGGCGGACGGCCATGGCAGACGTCGCGTACGCGACGCCGGGGTCCGCCTGGGAGATGAGCGCCCGGTCCGCCATGGAAGACAGCGACGGGATGCGGCCCTGGACCGCGGCGCCTCGCAGCCGCGCGGCAATGGACGACGGCGGCCCATCCGCGCCGAGGTACCGCCACTCGACGTACTCAGCGAGCCCTTCGTTCACCCAGAGCGGCACCGTCCGCGCGCCGTTGCCCGCCAGCTCGTCGACGGCGGCGTGGACGTATTCGTGGACCAGCGTCGCCTTGTTCTGCCGGTTGAGCTCCGCCGCGTCGTTCATCCGGATGGCGTTGTCCCCGTAGAACCCCGCCACCGCGCGGGCCATGTACGCGCCGTGGTGCGTCATGAACTCCTCGCGGGTGTAGAGGATGACGTCCACCGGCGTCTCGCGCGCCTCGCCGAGCACCCGCTTGCTGAAGACGTACGCCTCCTCCAGCGCCTGTGCGACCTGGCCTTCGTATTCAGCGCGCTGGCCGAAGTCCCGGTCGTTGTTGAAGTAGCGGAAGGTGAAGCGCCGGTTGGACCGCGTGCGCATCCCGCCGGGGCCCACGCCGGACTCGTAGCTCAGCCCAGAGGTCCGCACCTCCGGCTCCACCACCTTGCCGCCGGCGGTCTTCGTGCCGGAGCGGCCGGGCTCTTCGGTTCCATGGATGCGCTTCTCCACCGCGACGATGGTCCGCTGCGCCTCTCGCTCCTTCGCGACCTCCGCGCGCGCGCGGTCCAGCAGGCGCTTCGCCTCCCCGGAGAGCTTCGACCTGGCGGAGATCTTCTCCAGCGCCGCCACCGCGCCCTCGTGGTCCTTGTCCTCCACCAGGAGCCGGCCCAACTCCAGCCTGAGCGCCGGGTCCTGGGGGAACGCCTCCACGCCGCGCCGCAGCGCTGCCTCCGCGCTCCCACGCTGCTGGGCGGCCCGCGCCGTGCGCGCGAGCAGCAGCAGGCTCTCGGGGGTCGCCTCGTAGACCACCGCGCGCTCGGCCAGGGAGAACGCCATCACCTTGTCGGTGCGCTCCAGGGCGGTGGCCCCCTTCGACAACAGCGCCCGCAGCTCCTGCCGCTCCTTCGTCGAGTACCCCTCTGGCTCGCCGGCGGAGAAGGCCAGGTACAGCTCCTCCCATGCCTTCTGCCCAACGAGCTCCCGCGCCTTCTGGACGGGGGTGGGCGCAGACGCGAGGACGAGGGCCAGGACGAGGGCGCGCATGGCCCGGGAGTATGACGGAAAGCGGCGCGCCGCCGCACCCTCTGTCACCTGTCGGACCTGCGACACGCGCGGAAGCCGGACCCGTTGCGTGCACCCGGCCGCGTCCCCACGTTTCCGGCTGGCATCAGCAGTACGGGGAAGGGGTCGGGAGATGGGATGGGGCCGCGCCTGGGCGCTGGCAGCCTGGGTCATGGGAGCGCCGGCGTGGGCGGGGGGAAACCTGACCCAACACGTGGCGGCGCCGGTCACCCTGACGCCTTCGGCCCGCCTCGGTTCGGCCGGGTTCGACGGGCCGATGTTCGTGGAGGCCCAAAGGCTCCCGGTGGATCGCCAGGTGACCCGCGGGCAGGGGCTCTTGCTCGGCTACAAGCTGCGGTCCGAGCGAGCGGAGCTGCTCTTCCGCGCCGGCTATCGCCATGGCCTGCCGCTGGCCGAAGCGCCGGTGTTCGAGGACCGGTCCCTGCTGCTGACCTCCGGGGGCAGCATCGCCGTCAGCGCGGGGACGGTGACGTGGCTGCAGCTCGACCTGGATGGGTTCCGGGAGATCGCCGGCAGCCGCATCGTCCGGTTGGAGGCGGTGCCGGGGCTGCGGTTCCGGTTCGGACGGGAGCTGCCGTGGGAGGCCGGGGTGGGCGTGCTCGCCGCGCTGCGCCCGGCGGCCGATTCTGCCGGCTTCGGCTTCGAGCGCTTCGCCGGGGTGCTGCAGATGTGCGGGCGCTTCTAGAACGACCAGTCGTTGAGGATCTTCTGGAAGTCGAGCAGCTCCTCCCGGCGCTTGCCGCGGGACGCGTCCACGAGCTTGTCGTTCATCAGGAGCAGCCGGCGGCTCATCACCTGCGCCATGTTGTGGACCACCTTGAGCGCGGCCACGTTGTCCTTCGCGATCAGCTCCGCCAGGTTGTCCACGCCGATCTCGAGCAGCCGCGCCTTCGTCACCGCGGTGGCGGTGGCAGAGCGCCGCTGATGGGGGCCGAAGAGGCTCAGCTCCCCGAGCACCGCGCCGCCGTTCACCTTCGCGAGCACCTGGGCCCCGCCGTTGCCGTCGGACTTGGTGACCTCCACGTCGCCCTCGAGGACGGTGTACAGCGCGTCCCCGTCGTCCCCTTCGCGGAAGAGCACCGCCCCTCCGTCGACCTCGGCCTCCTTGCAGATCTGGAAGATCTCGTCGACCTGGGACGGGTTGAGCCCGCGGCACAACGAGAGCGCGGACAGCTGCTTCAGCAAGGACGCCTTGTCGGACATGAATCCTCCCTCCGGACGCAGCAGCGTAGTGCATGGCGCGCCGGGCGTGGGGGCTTGTGTGCGTGGTAGCTTGCGCGGCCGTGTACGCCCCTTCGCCGCCCGCCGCCGCCTCGCAGAAGAAGTCCGGCAACCTGAAGGTCCTGCTCATCGCCGGGGTGGGACTGTTCCTGATGTGCGGCGTGGGCGTGGGCGCCGTGGGCTACCTCGCCATGGAGGGCACCACCGAGCCCACCACCGTCACCGAAGCAGAACGCGCAGCGCTCCTGACGTACGACGACCTGGTGGCCCACGCGGAGGAGCTCGCGGACCAGAAGGTGGACGGGGTGGAGGTCTTCCGCCGCGGCGGCTTTCTGGGCAGCCAGGAGCTCGAATACGAATACGAGACGCCCGGCGACGAAGGCATCTACCTCACGTCCTTGATCACCGTGGAGCGCACCACCCGCGAGGCGCGCGAGTCCTACGTGGGCATGCGGCTGGGGATGGGGGCGATGCTGGCGGTGAACTCGGAGGGCGTGACCCGGAAGGAGCGCAATGATCTCTTCAAGTGGGGCGACCAGTCCGACCACTACCTCTTGATGTACGAGGACCTCCCGGTGGGGAACCTCTTCCTCGCCCGCAAGGACCGGCACATCTACTTCGTCTCGGTGGGCGGGCTCGCGTTCACCGACGCGCCCACGCTGGAGGCGCTCCTGCGCGAGCGGCTCGAGCGCGCCGTCGCCTGGAAGCCGAAGTAGCGGCTTCCGGTTCGAACCGTCAGATGCCGCGCAGGACGGTGGCCTTGCCGACGCGTCCAATGGCGAGCACGAACGCCGCGGTGCGCAGGGGCAGCTTCCGGGTGCGGGAGACCTGCGCCACGCGCTCGTAGGCCTCCTTCATGATCCGCTCCAGCTCCGCGTTCACCCGGTCTTCATCCCAGGCCACGTGCTGGAGGTTCTGCACCCACTCGAAGTAGCTGACGGTGACGCCGCCGGCGTTGGCGAGGATGTCCGGCACCACCAGGATGCCCTTCTGCTCGAAGACTTCGTCCGCCTCGGGCGTGACCGGGGCGTTGGCGCCCTCCACGATGATCCGCGCGCGCACGCTCCCGGCGTTCTCCTTCGTGAGCACCCCGCCCAAAGCGGCGGGGACGAGCACCTCGCAGTCCGCGAAGAGCACCTCTTCTGGCGTGCAGCCGTCACCGCCGGCGAAGCCCTTCACGGTGCCGTGGCGCTTCACGTGTTCGAACAGGGCCGGCACGTCCAGCCCCTGCGGGTTCTTCACCCCGCCATGCACGTCCGACACCGCGACGATCTTCCCGCCGTCCTCGGAGATGAGCCGCGCCGCGTGGCTGCCCACGTTGCCGAAGCCCTGGACCGCGAAGCGGGTGCCCTTGATGGGCAGCTGCACGTCCCGGAGGATCTCCCGGCAGACGAAGAGCACGCCGCGCCCGGTGGCCGCCTCACGGCCGCGCGAACCATAGAGGTCCAGAGGCTTGCCGGTGACCACCGCGGGAGAGTGGCCATGGAACTTGGAGTACTGGTCCATGATCCACGCCATCACCTGCGGGTTGGTGTTCATGTCCGGCGCGGGGATGTCCCGGGTGGGGCCGATGAAGTCCTGGATCTGATCCACGAACTTCCGCGTCACCCGCTCGAGCTCCTTGATGGACATCTCGGTGGGGTCGCAGCTCACGCCGCCCTTGGCGCCGCCGTACGGCAGGTTCACCACCGCCGTCTTCCAGGTCATCAGGGAGGCCAGCGACACCACTTCGTCCTGGTCCACCGACGGGTGGAAGCGAAGGCCGCCCTTCATGGGGCCGCGGCTGTTGTCGTGCTGGACGCGGTAGCCCATGAAGGTGCGGATCTCGCCGGAGTCGAGCTCCACCGAGACCTGCACCTTCACCTCGCGCAGCGGCGTGGCGAGCAGCGTCTCGATCCGCTCGCCGACGTCCATGATCCGCGCGGCCTTGCGGAAGTAGTAGTTGGTCTGGTCCGCAGCGCTCATCAGGTGGAAAAGCCCCCTCGGGAAAGTCCGGGCGCACCTTAACAGAAGGCGCTGCGATAACATCCGCTCCGTGCGCGCTGCCCTCATCGTCCTCGTCATGCCGGTGCTCGCGGCGCTGGCCCTCTCCTGCGGCACCGAACCCCTGGTGTGCGGCCCCGACAACTGCAGCGGCTGCTGCACCGAAGCGGGGGATTGTCTGCCCTCGGCATCGCAGAGCAAGTCGTCCTGTGGCGCGGAGGGCGCCGCCTGCAAACCCTGCCATGTGGCCGGGTTCACCTGCTCGGAGCGGGGCACCTGCGTGCCGGATGACACCCAGACGCTGGCGTGCAGCGCGGATACCTGCGTGGGCTGCTGCGACGGCACGGTCTGCATCCCCCATCTGGAGCAGAGCGAGGCCGTGTGCGGGGCGCTCGGCGCGGCCTGCGCTTCGTGTCTGGGCAACGCCACCTGCGTGCAGGGGGACTGTGTCACCCCGGTGCAAGACGCCGGCGGCTGCGGCGCAGCAGGAGAGAGCTGCTGCCCCTCCTTCATGTGTGACCAGGGGCTGTCCTGCCTCTTCGGCGTCTGCCAGCCGGGGGTGCAGCAGGATGGGGGCACCTCCGATGCGGGCGTGAAGGACGGCGGGATGCCGGACTCGGGCACCGACGCAGGCACCGACGCCGGGACCGGCGGCACCCTCCCCATCGGCGAGCCCTGCACGCAGAGCGCGCAGTGCGCGTCCAACCTCTGCCGCATCGTCAACTTCCCCGGCGGCTACTGCACCAGGGCCTGCAGCAGTGACGGCGAGTGCGGCGCCGGCGCCACCTGCGGCATCGACCCGCACAACGCGCCCGCGCGGATCTGCCTGAAGACCTGCGCACAGGCGGGCACCCCCTCCGGCTGCCGTCCCGACTATGTCTGCGAGAAGCGCGCGCACCCGGCCGGCACCCCGGCCTGCGTCCCCGGCTGCACCTCGGTGGTCAACTGCGGCGGCGCCAGCGCCTGTGACGCCCGCGGGTTCTGCTGCGGCAATGAAGGCTTCGCCTGCTGCGGCGGGAGCACCTGCAACGGGCCCGGGACCGGCTGCGGCACGGAGGGCTACTGCCAGCCCATGGCCGGCGGCGTCGGCGCGGCGTGCACCGGCGACGGCGACTGCCAGAGCAACGACTGCATCACCCAGCAGGCAAACGGCAGCTGGAGCGGCGGCTACTGCACCCTGCAGTGCGGCGGGCAGTCCTGTCCTTCGGGCGCGGTCTGCAGCACCGGGTTCTCCACCGCCATCTGCCTCGACACCTGCGCCCAGGCCGGCAGCCAGAGCGACTGCCGTCAGGGCTACGTCTGTGACCTCGGCTGGGCGCCCGGCGCCGTCTGCGTGTACGCGTGTACGTCCGCGTCGCAGTGCAGCGCCAACGGGACGGTCGGTTGCCAGGGCGGGTTCTGCTGCGGGCAGGTAGGGTACCGCTGCTGCGGAGGCGTGGGCGGGACCTGCACCTTCGGCGGGACGTGCGGCGCGAACGGGTACTGCTCCTGAGGGGCTCAGGCGAACTCACAGGCGGAGGCGATGTCGAAGGCGCTCGAACAGGTGCGGACGGAGGTGGCCGTGGAGGATGGGTCCGAAGTTGGCCCCAGACCCGCGAAGACGCGTGAGTCCCTGCGCGTGCTCGCCCGCCGCATCCGCACCCTGCGCGAGCGCCGCGGCCTCACCCAGGAGGAGTTCGCGCGCAGAAGCGGCATCTCCATCAGCTTCACCTCCCTGCTCGAACGCGGCGAGCGCAGCCCCAGCTACGACACGCTGGTGCAGGTGGCGCACGCGCTCGAAGTCCCCATGAGCGAGTTGTTCCGGGACTTCGGCGGCGCCGCGTACGACGACCCGTACTTCGGCCGCCTGCTCGACTTCGCCCGGCGCTCGCGGCTCACCCGCGCCCAGGTGGACCGGCTCATCGCCGTGGCCACCGCCATGTTCGACGTGGCCGGCACCGGCGGGAGGTCCGCGGCCCCGGACGGCTCCCCGCGCGCCGCCGCCACCTGCAGCGAAGAGGGCTGCGAGAAGCCGGTGCTCGCCCGCGGCCTGTGCGCCCCGCACTACCACCGCGCTCGCCGCGCCCGGCTGTAGGCAGGCAGCCGGGGGCACCGTCACCCGGGTGTGACATCCGCCTACGTGGTGACAGCGTCAGCGGAACGGCCTGTTAGTGTGCCTCTCGTGTTCGGAGGGTTGCAGATCATCCGGCGCCTGTCCGAAGGCGCCTCCGCCGAGGTCCTGCTCGCGCGCGCCGCCGGTGCGTCCGCCCAGGGCGCAGGTGAAAGCGGCGGCGGCGACCAGTGCGTGGTGGAGCTCATCCGCCCGGAGCTCTTCCGGGAGACGGAGCTGACCACGCGCTTCCTCGTCGAGGCGCGCTTGCGGCGGGCCCTCTTGCACCCCAACGTGGCCCGAAGGGTGGATGAGCGCACCGCCGCAGACGGCCGGCCGTTCCTCGTCACCGAACACCTGGGGGACTCGCTGCGCGAGGTGCTGCTCCAGGGGGGCCCCCTGGACGCGGACGAGGCGCTGAAGCTCGCCCTCCCGCTGTGTGACGCGCTCCACTACCTGCACGCCCGGGGGCTGGTGCACGGCAACGTGTCGCCGGATGCCATCTACCTCGCGGAGGGGCGAAAGCTGCACGCCCCCAAGCTGCTCGACTTCGGGCTCGCCCTGTTCCGGCCGGGGCGCACCTTCCCCAGGCCGCCGGGGCGCATCCTCGTCCCGGCGGAGTACCTCTCGCCGGAGCGGGTGCGCGGGCAGCGCGGCACCGCGGCGTCGGACCTCTACGCGCTGGGCGTGGTGCTCTACGAAGCGCTCGCCGGCGCGCCGCCGTTCACCGGCGAGGACACCGAAGCCGTGCGCCGCCTGCACGTGAGCTCCGAGCCCAGGCCGCTGCCACCTCACGCCGCCCACCTGTGGCCGGTGGTGCGCCGCCTTCTCGCCAAGGAGCCGCGGGACCGGTTCGCCACCGCCATGGAGGTCCGCGAGGCGCTGGCGGAGGAGTTCCACGGCACCTTGCCCCTGTCCCACGTCACCGCGGAGGAGCGCGCGCGGCTGGATCCGACGCCGGTGGTGGGGGAGATCGTCGGGCGGTACGAGCTCATCGAGCCTCTGGGCGAAGGGGCCATGGGGCGGGTGTTCCTCGCGCGGCACGTGGCGTTGGGGCGGCTGGTGGCCTTGAAGCTGCTCAAGCCGGAGCACGCCCATGACCGCGCGCAGGTGGAGCGCTTCATCCGCGAGGCGCGCGCGGTGAACCGGGTCCGCAACGAGCACATCGTCGAGGTCTTCGACCTGGTGGACGAGCCCACGCCGCACGGCAGCCGCCGCGTCTACTGCGTGATGGAGCTTCTGCGCGGCAAGAGCCTGGGGGAGCTGCTCCGGGAGGCGCCCCTGCCGCTGCCCCGCGCCCTGGAGCTGCTCGCGCAGGTGGCGAGGGCGCTGGACGCCGCGCACCGCGAGGGCGTCATCCACCGGGACCTGAAGCCGGACAACATCTTCATCACCACCCGCGACGGCGAGGAGATGGCGAAGGTGGTGGACTTCGGCGTGGCCAAGCTGCGCGAGGTCTCCGAGGCCGCGGACGGCAAGGGCGGGCTGCCGTCGCGGGACCAGCTGGGGCTGACCGCGTCCGGGGTGGTGGTGGGGACGCCCGCGTACATGTCGCCGGAGCAGGTGCTGGGCCAGATGACCGACGCGCGCACCGACATCTACGGCTTCGGCACGGTGCTCTACCGGCTGCTGTGTGGCGGCACCCCCTTCGCCGCGGCGGACTTCGAAGGGCTGTCCGCCCGCATCGCGAAGGAGCCGCCGCCGCCCCTGCCGCCCCGGACGAGCGCGGACGAACCCCTCCCCGAGGCGCTGGCCGAGCTGGTCCTGCAGTGTCTGGAGAAGTCCCCCGACGCGCGGCCCCGGTCGATGGCGGAGGTCGCCTCGCGGCTGGACGTGATTCGCGCGGTCCTCCCTGTGCGCCTCACCGCCGAGCCGGGCTGGTTCGGCCGGCTGCGCGGGCTTCGGGGCCGAAGGCTGCACTCGTAGCCCGGGAGCGGGTGCCAGACGCCAGCGGCCGAGCCGTCAGGCGCTCTGCGTTGCGGGTGAGACGGACAGATACAAGGGCGGTTTTTCGTGCCATGAGGGCCTCCTATGTCCAATGGCAATACAGAGCGGAAGATCGCGCTCTTCATCGACTTCGAGAACCTCGTCACCAACACCGGCATCACCGCCGCCAACTTCGACCTGCGGCCGGCGTTGGACATCCTGCTCGAGCGCGGGAAGGTCATCTTCCGCCGCGCCTACTGCGACTGGTCCCGCTTTCGGGAGGCGAAGGCGAACCTGCACGAGGCGGGCGTGGAGCTCGTGGACGTGCCGCCGTCCACCAGCGCCGGGAAGAACGGCGCGGACATGCGGCTGGTCATCGACGCGCTGGAGCTGAACTACGCGCGCGGCCACATCGACACCTTCGTCATCGCCTCGGGTGACAGCGACTTCTGCCCGCTCGCGTACAAGCTGCGCGAGAACGACAAGCGGGTCATCGGCATCGCGGTGAAGGAGGCCACCAGCCCCTTCTTCGTCCGCGCCTGTGACGAGTTCATCTACCTGCCGAGGACCTTCGGGAAGAAGGACGGCAAGGAGGCCCGGGGCAGCCGCGGCGGCGGACGGTCCGACAAGGACCGCGAGCGCGGCGGCAAGGAGTCCGAGCGCGAGAAGGGCAAGCCGCAGAAGAAGGCCCCGCGCGAGGTGCCGCCCATCGCCCGGGAGGTCGTCCGCTCGTTGCTCTCCCGCGCGACCGGGCCTTTGAACCCGTCGCTCATCAAGGAGACCATCGTCCGCAAGGAGCCGGACTTCGACGAGCGCGCGCACGGGTTCTCCACCTTCACCAAGCTGCTCGAGCAGATGGAGAAGGAGGGGCTGCTCAAGCTGCAGCAGCTCAAGGGGCGGCAGTGGTACGTGGTGCCCTCCGGCGAGCGCGACGCGGAGCCGGACCTGTCCGAGCACGACGGCGGGGATGCGGACGAGGAGGACGAGTCCATCATCCCGGATCCGGAGGAGTAGCCGATGACCGAGACCGAGCAGGCAGAGGTCCAGCTCCCCGGCTTCGAGAAGCTGGGCCTGGGGCCGGAGCTGCAGGCGGCGCTGGCGGAGCTCGGGTACGAAGAGCCCACGCCGGTGCAGGCGGCGTCCCTGCCGCCGCTTCTGGCGGGTAAGGACGTGTTGGCGCAGGCGGCCACCGGCACCGGCAAGACCGCCGCGTTCGCGCTGCCCATCCTGCAGAAGCTGGAGCCCGGGAAGGTGGGGCCCGCGGAGACGAGCGCGCTCATCCTGGTGCCCACCCGCGAGCTGGCAGTCCAGGTGGCGGAGGCGGTGCACCGCTACGGCAAGCGCAAGGGCATCTCGGTGTTGCCCATCTACGGCGGCCAGGACATTGGCCAGCAGCTGCGGCGGCTCAAGCGCGGCGTGGACGTGGTGGTGGCGACGCCGGGGCGCGCCATCGATCACCTCGAGCGCCGGACGCTGAAGCTGGACAAGGTGACGGTCTGCGTGCTCGACGAAGCGGACGAGATGCTGGATCTCGGCTTCGCCGAAGACCTCGACGCGATCCTCGGCGCCCTGCCGAAGGAGCGGCAGCTGGCGCTGTTCTCGGCCACCCTGGCCCCGCGCATCGCCTCCATCGCGGAGAAGCACCTGTCCAGGCCGGTGCGCGTGCGCATCGAGCCGCAGGCGGCGAAGGCGGGCTCGTTGCCCACCATCCGGCAGACGGCGTACGTGGTGCCGCGGGCGCACAAGGACGTGGCCTTGGGGCGGGTGCTGGACGTGGCGGCGCCGCAGAACGCCATCATCTTCTGCCGCACCCGCGTGGACGTGGACCGGCTCACCGGCGTCCTCAGCGGCTACGGGTACGAGGCGGCGGGCCTGCACGGCGGGATGACCCAGGAGCAGCGGGACCGGGTGCTCAAGCGCTTCAAGGCGCACCGGCTGCAGTTCCTCGTGGCCACCGACGTGGCCGCGCGCGGGCTGGACGTGGAGAAGCTGTCCCACGTCATCAACTTCGACCTGCCCACCTCACCGGAG
>CAZQVZ010000095.1:0-16102 GCA_964596895.1 uncultured Myxococcaceae bacterium | reverse complement strand
TGTCGCCCACCAGCGGGAAGCCGGCCGTGTGCAGGTGGATGCGGATCTGGTGCTGGCGGCCGGTGGCGGGCAGGCAGCGCACCAGCGCAAAGGGTTCGCCGTCACGCTCGAAGCGGCGCAGGACCTCGAAGCGCGTCTGCGCGGGCTTGCCCTCCAGAGGGTCGATGCGCACCGCGATGCGGATCTTCAAGGTGCCTTCGGCGATGGGCGCGTCGATGTCGAACCGGTCTTCGGGCGGCGCGCCTTCGGTGATGGCCAGGTACTCCTTGCGCACCTCACCGTCGACGAAGCTGCGCATCAGCCTCTGGCAGGCGTGCAGGGTGCGGCCGCAGACGACGAGCCCGCTCGTCTCCCGGTCGAGCCGGTGTGCGGGGTCCGCGCGGAACCCTTCGCCATACTTCCGGGCGATGAGCGAGACGAGCGTCCCGGTGGTGTAGCGCGCAGACGGGTGCATGGGCAGGCCCGCGGGCTTGTCGAGCACCAGCAGCGCGTCGTCCCGGAAGACCTCGGTCACCTCGTCCGGCGTCTCCGGTTCGACCAGCGCGCGCTTGCGCAGCCGGAAGTGCAGCCCCGGGGTAACCAACGTGGACGGCTTGAGCGGCCGGTCACAGATGAGGCCGTTCTTGATGATGTGCTGTACGCGGGTGCGCGACAGGCGGCGGATCTTCTCGCAGAGGTAGCGGTCCAGCCGCCAGCCGGCGTAGTTCGGCTCCACCGTGAAGGGGATCTCCACGAACTGGGGGGCGTCGGCTTCGGGCATCCGTTCTAGAGTCCCTGCCATGCGCGCGGTGTGGACGGCAACTCTTCTCGGCTGCAGGACTGGACGCTCGCTTTGCCGGGCGAGCGCGCTGTGGGGCGCCCTCTGCTTCGCCCTGGCATTCGTCGCTGGGGCGCCGCTCGGCGGGTGTTCCTCAGAAGAGCCGCCGGCGCCCGGCACCGCCCCCTGCACGAAGGGCGCGGACTGCCCCGAAGGCTACGAGTGCATCGCCCAGGCCCTGCGGGACGACGGGCTGTGCTTCCCCTTGCAGACCTGCCGGGACCGCGAGGACCAGTGCGACGGGCGGGACGAGGACTGCAACGGCGTGGCGGACGACGTGCTCTGGGCGGGCGCGCCGTGCGACAGCGGAAGGCAGGGCGCGTGCCGGCCCGGCGTGCGCACCTGTGAGCTCGGGTTCGAGACCTGCCAACCCTCGGTCGCGCCGGTGGCGGAGGTGTGCGACGGGCAGGACAACGACTGCGATGGCGCGGCCGACGAGGACTTCCACTTCGCCACCGACGACGCGAACTGCGGCGGGTGCGGCAACGCCTGCCCCGCGGGGACGACCTGCGCGTTCGCGAACTGCGCGGAGACGAACTGCCGCGACGGCGAGGACAACGACGAAGACGGCTTCGCCGACTGTGAAGACGCCCAGTGCCTCGGGCGGCCGTGCGGGACGCCGGGGGATGGCCGGGTGTGCGCGCTGGTGATGCCGCCTCCGTCGGACGGCGGGATGGAGCCCGACGGCGGGGAGCCGCAGCCGGTCCCGGCCTGCGTGGTTCCCTAGAAGAGCAGCGCGGGAACGGTGAGCTGCGAGGTCACCCCGGCGCCGATGCCGAGGAGCGCGCCCACCCCCACGTCCAGCGGGTAGTGCGCGCCCAGGTACACGCGCGAGAAGCCGACGCCGCAGGCGAGCAGGGTCATCAGGCTCGACAGTTCGGCGCCGTGCCCGAAGAAGGCCACCGCCACGCCGGCGGCGGCGGCGGTGTGGCCGGAGGGGAAGGAGAAGGCGTCCGGGTTCATCACCAGCGCGCGGAACCCGGCGATGCCCGCGTCCGGCCGCCGCCGCTTGAGCAGGCGCTTGAGGAGCTGGGCCGACAGCGCCGCCGCTCCCGCGCCCACGGCGAGCAGGAGCGCCAGCCGCTGCGCGCTTTGCGTCCCTTGCGCCGCGAGCACCAGCCCGAGGATGAGCCAGGAGGTGCCGTCTCCGAAGTGGGTGAGCCCCTTCATCAGGCGGGTGCACCACGGCCTCTGGAAGCGGTGGACGAAGAGGAAGGCCGCTTCGTCCCAGGTGAGCAATCTGCGCAGCGCGTTCATGGGGGCGGACCGTGCCCCGCGCGCGCGGCGTCGCGGTGGCGCTCCGGAAAACTTCTGGTGACGCGTCCGGCCAGGGAGCAGCCGGCCGGCCGAGCCCTGGGACCTCCCTCCCTTCCCTCGCGCGCAGGGCGCCCTACCTTTCTGCCCGACGCCGCGGATTCGGACTGCGGCGCAGGGGGGAATTCGACAGATGAGGAAGCTCTTCGCTGCGGTAGCGGCAATGGCGTTGGTGGGCTGTGCGGGGACCCGTGAGGCGCGGACGGAGGAGCCTCGCGAGCAGTCGAGCTGGCAGGAGAACCGGGAGCGCTGGGACGTGGTCCACGCGCGGGCGAACGCGACCGCGAGCCCTGCTGCCGCCGCTGCGGACGCTGCTGGCGCTGGTGCGCAGAAGGACAAGAAGAAGGAGAAGGAGCATGCCGGCACCGGCGGCTCCGGGCTCATCGACTCCTCGCTCATCGCGCCGGTGGCCGTGGCAGAGCGCGCACCCGAGCCCGTAGGCGACAAGCCGCAGGAGAAGAAGAGCGAGGCGAAGGACAGGCCTGCGCGCCGGCCGCTGCAGCCGGGCGCGGTGGCGCCAGAGCCCGCGGAGTAGCGCCTGCGCACGCTGTAGGAGAGGGGCGGTGGGTGTGGCCTTCCGCGCCCGCGCCCCATTTGTTTTGCGGTCCAACTAAGGTGCCCCTCCAAACAAACGGGGAGGGAAAGCCTGATGAACCGCACGATCCTTGTCGCGCTCCTGCTGGGCCTTTCGGCCTGCGGGGGCGGCAGCAGCGAGCAGGACGTCTGTGGAGACAGCCGCGTCTCGGGCGCAGAGACCTGCGACGACGGCAACGCGCAGTCCGGTGACGGCTGCAGCGCGAGCTGCCAGGTGGAGTCCGGCTTCGCCTGTGAAGACGCGCCCTCGGTGTGCACAGCGGTCTGCGGCGACGGGCTGCTCGCCGGCGACGAGACCTGCGACGACGGCGACGCCGCCCCGGGCGACGGCTGCAGCCCCACCTGCGAAGTGGAGCCCGGCTTCGAGTGCACGGGCGATCCCCAGACCTGCGCTTCAGTCTGCGGGGACGGGCAAATCGTCGGCGCGGAGGCGTGCGACGACGGCAACACCGCCGCTGGCGACGGCTGCAGCGCGGCCTGCACCGTGGAGACCGGGTTCGCCTGCGCGGGTGAGCCTTCGCAGTGCGCGCCCGGCTGCGGCGACGGCATCATCTCCGGGCCGGAGACGTGTGATGACGGCGGCGAGGAACCCGGGGACGGCTGCTCCGCCGCCTGCACCACCGAGCCCGGGTACACCTGCGAGGGCGCACCTTCGATCTGCGTGACGCTCTGCGGAGACGGCGTGGCGGCCGGTGACGAGGCCTGCGACGACGGCGACACCGATTCGGCGGACGGCTGCTCCGCCACCTGCGAAGTGGAGGCCGGCTACACCTGCTCCGGCACGCCCTCCACCTGCGTGACCACCTGTGGTGACGGCTTCCTCGTCTCCGGGGTAGAGGCCTGCGACGACGGCAACCCGGACGGAGACGATGGCTGCAGCGCCACCTGCACCGTGGAGGACGGCTGGAGCTGCGCGGGGGTGCCCAGCGTCTGCGCGACTTCGTGTGGCGACGGGCTCATCCGCGGGGACGAGGCCTGCGACGACGGGCTGATTGGCCTCGGCGAAGGCTGTGATGACAGCTGCGAGATTGCGCCCGGCTTCACCTGCGTCGGCGAGCCGAGCTCGTGCTTCACCACCTGTGGTGACGGCATCCGCGCCGGCGCCGAACTGTGTGACGACGGCAACGTCGACGACGGGGACGGGTGCAACTCGCAGTGCCAGCCGAGCACCGGGGAGAGCTGCCTCGACACGATGGGGGTTGGGCAGGCCGTCTCCGCGGCGGGCACCTTCACCTGGACCATCCCGGCCCTGTCGGTGACCACGGCGGACGGCGCGTTCAGCTGTGACCCCAACGGCATCGGCCCGGACGCGGTCATCGCGTACACCAAGACCTCGGACACGGTGGCCAACGGCGGCGAGCTCCTGCAGATCCGCACCGAGAACGCCTCCGCCACCACGGCGCAGCACCTGAACGTGGAGGTCACCACCGGCGCCTGCGACCCGAGCGCGGCGCAGTCGCTCAAGTGCCTCTGGTACAAGCGCGACTGGGACGTGTACCTGGATGTGCCGCCGGGCACCTACTACGTGTGGATCGCCAAGAACTCGGCGGCCACCTCCACGGTGGGCTTCCCGGACGTCACCGTCCACATCGCCGAGGTGGAGCCGGTGGCCGCGGAAGGCGAAGGCTGCTTCGCCCCGTACACCGCGCAGAGCGCCATCTACACCGCGCCGGTCTCGTCGGGGCAGCCGCACGTCTGGAGCATCCCCTCCTCCATCAACTCCTTCGACATGGGCGCGACGTGGGGCGGGCCCGGCTCCATCTCCTGTGATGACCACGCCACCTACGGCGACATCCACGGCGTGGACGCGGTGGTGGAGTTCAACAAGACGTCGGGCTCCAGCATCCTGCAGGTGCAGGTCACCAACCTCGCGCCGACCTCGAGCAACCTGAACGTGGAGGTGCTCAGCGTCTGCGACCCCACCGACAGCGCCAACGTCTCGCGGGCGTGCCGCGCGAACTCGGACAGCCACTTCTTCACCGCCGGCGGCCCCGCGGGTCCCGTCTACGTCTGGGTGAGCACCGAGGCCACCAGCGAGGAGTTCGGCGGGGCCACGGTGGAGATCACCGAGATCTTCCCCGGCGTGGGCGAGAGCTGGAACACCGCCGAGCCGCTCACCACCTCCGGGGGCGTCACCCCCAGCTCGACGCGGCGGCTGGATGCGCCGAGCTGCATGCCGGCGGGCGCCAACGTCCACTGGTACGCGTACACGTTCACGCAGAGCGCGGTGACCCTTGGCACCAACGCGGCGGGGCCGGTGGGGCTCCTGGATGCAGGCGGCCAGGAGGTGGCGTGCGTGGCCGATGCGTCGGTGGTCCCGCTGGGGCGGACGGGCGCGCCGGGAGAGACCGTGTACCTGGCCATCCCGGTGGGCGGCGCGGTGACCGGGTTCACCCTCACCCCCATGACCTACGCGGGCGTTTTGGGGCCTGAGGAGGACCTGCAGGTCACCTTCCCGCAGAGCGCGGTCACCGAGTTCGGGATGGCGGTGGACGCCAACGCGCTGTACCTCGGCGGCACCGGGGTCCTCTTCTCGATGCCGAAGACCCTGGGCGCCACGGCCACCGTGCAGAGCACCGCCACCGCGCAGCTCGGGTACGACCTCGAGGCCGCGGGCGGCTCGCTGTTCAGCGTGGACTCCACCACCACCACCACCGCCAGCCGGCTGTTCCGGATGTACGACGGTGCTGCGTGGACCACCACCCCCTGGGATTTGACCCCGAGCTACCCCAGCAGCGCCGGGTCCTACGCCCTCACCCAGGACGGCACCTCGCTGTACATGGCCACGCGGCGCACCACGACGCAGATGGAGCTCTACGCGTTCTCGCTCACCACCCCGTCGGTGCCCACGCTGCTCGGGAGCAACAACACGGTCTGGTACGTGGTGGGGCTGGCCGCGGATGACCAGTACTTCTACGTGGCCTCCAACGGGACGGCCGGTGAAGGCGTGTACCGGCTGAGCCGCGCGAACCTGTCGGCGCCGGCGCAGAAGCTGGCCACCGTGGACACCACCACCACCTCCAACGGGCTGGAGGTGGACGCGTTCGTGTCGCCGTCCACGCTGTACGTGCGAGACGCCGCCGGCAACATCCACGCGGTGCTGAACCCCGGCGGCCCGCAGCCCGCGCACGTGGGCGTCATCACCTCGCTCGGCGGCTCGGCCGACTACGGGATGACGTACGACCACGCCGCGGGGGCGCTCTACTTCTTCGAGACGGAGACCTCGAGCACAGGGCGCATCCGGCGGATGACGAAGGCGCCCTGAGCGCGGGCGTGGGATGGGGTCAGGGCTGCTGCTCGTCCTGCTCGAGCAACTGCGCGTCGAGCAGGTCTTGCGGCCTGCCAGAGGCGCGCTTGAGTCGTGCGAGCTCCGCCTTGTTCACCACCCAGATGGGCTGACCTCGGACGGTGACGGTCAGTCTTCGCTCCCACGCCCGGTGGAAGGCTCCGCCGGGGACGCCCTTCATCAGATCGATGCGTCCCGGCGGGTGACCCATCCACACCACGTCCAGTTCTGCGGCGGGCGCCAGAGCATCAACCGTGGTCTGGGGCGCCCCGAACCGAAGCAGGGCCGTCTGGGCGCGCGCGACGTTCTCGGGCGTGCTCCGAAGCCAGATGTCTGCGTCTTTGGTGAAGCGAGGATGTCCGTGCAGCGCGAGCGCTACGCCGCCGACGAGCAGGTACTCAACGCCCTGCGCGTCGAACTCCGCCAACAGATCGATCAAGTCGGAGGGGAGGTCCATCCGGGTGCTCCTTGCTCCACCACTGCTGCTGCATCTGCCAGACCGCGGCGAGCAGTTGTTCGGGCGTCGCGCCGGCCCAGAATTCGCGGTTCAGCGTGTCGTTGTCGCCTTCGGCCACGACCCCGCCCGTCCAGCGGAGGCGTCGTTGGGCGGCGCGCTCTGCGCGGTCCGCGTCGGAGTCGTTCTGCCCGCTCATCTGGGAAGAAAAGCTAGCACGTGGCGATCTACGCCGCGCCGAGCGTCCGCTCATAAAGCGCGGCGATGCGCTCCGCGGTCTTGCCGTCCCACAGGTCCGGGATGCGGCCGGGCTTGCCGGTGCCGTCCAGGGCGCGGGTGGCCTCGGTGCGGATCTTCTCCGGGTCGGTGCCGACGATGACGTTGGTGCCTTCGGTCACCGTCACCGGGCGCTCGGTGTTCTCACGCAGGGTGAGGCAGGGCACGCCCAGCGCGGTGGACTCCTCCTGCAGCCCGCCGGAGTCGGTGAGGATGAGCCTGGCCTGGGAGGTCAGCGCGAGGAACTCGAGGTAGCCCATGGGGTCCACGAGCTGGATGCCCTTCGCGGCCTTCAAGAGTTCACCCAGCCCCGCCTTCTCGATGGCGCCCCGTGTGCGCGGGTGCACCGGGAAGACCAGGGGCACGCGCTGGGAGATGAAGGCCAGCGCTTCGAGCAAGCCGCGCAGCTTCACCGGGTCATCCACGTTGGCGGGCCGGTGGAGCGTGCACACCGCGTAGGCGCCCTTCTTCAGGCCGAGGTCGCTGAGCACCGAGAGTCCGTCCGCGCGCGCCTTGGAGGCGAGCAGTGAGTCGATCATCACGTTGCCCACGCGGTGGATGCGCTCTTTGGGCGTGCCTTCCTCGAGGAGGTTCTCGTCTCCGTCGCTCGACGGCGTGAGCAGCAGGTCCGACAGACGGTCGGTGACGATGCGGTTGATCTCCTCCGGCATGGCCCGGTCGAAGGAGCGCAGGCCCGCTTCGACGTGGGAGACGGGGATGAGCATCTTCGCGGCCACCAGCGCGCCGGCGAGCGTGCTGTTCACGTCACCCACGACCGACACCAGGTCCGGCTTCTTCTCCATGAAGACCTTCTCGAGCGCGATCATCACCTTCGCGGTCTGCTCCGCGTGGGAGCCAGAGCCCACCCCCAGGTGCACGTCCGGCTCCGGCATCCCCAGGTCGGTGAAGAAGACGTCGCTCATCTTCACGTCGTAGTGCTGGCCCGTGTGGACGAGCACCTGCGCGAGCTTTCCGCGCTCGCGGATGGCGCGGTGGATGGGCGCCACCTTCATGAAATTGGGGCGCGCGCCGACGATGTGCAGGACGGTCTTCATGGCCGGGCAACCTAGGCACCGTGACGCGGTGGGTAAAGCGAAGCTGTCCAGCGGCGAGCAGTGGGACGCGTTGGAGCGTTTCTGGGAGGAGCGGGGAGATCGCCGAGGGGTGTGGGAACGCGCGCAAGGCCCCTGGGCGGCGGGCCATGGTCAATTTGTTCTTCCTGACAAAACATGCGGCGGGCCTACGAGTTGCGATACCCGCCGGAGGGACGAAAGCCGGTGCTGCAGGCGTCCAGTCCAAAGGACGCCCTCCCGGGTGCCGCGGGATCCAGCCCGCCCCCGTGACCGCAACTTCAGGCAAGCCACCCCGCTCCGAACACGGTTGCGCCAAAACTTCACCTCCAGTAAAACCCAGCGCAGTCCATGATGGTCCCAATCCTCAAGCAAGGCGACCTACTGGTGGCTTCCGTACAATCCTCGTTATCGGATTCGGACCTGCTGGCGCTCCGGAAGGACCTCATCGAGCGCGTCGGGGTCCACCGGTCACGTGGGGTCATCGTAGACGTGACGGCGCTGGACGTCATGGACTCCTTCGCCACCCGCATGCTCCAGGTCATCGCCCAGATGGTGCGGCTGCGCGGGGCGAAGACCGTGGTGGTGGGCATCCAGCCGGAGGTCGCCTTCGCGATGACGCAGCTGGGGCTGGAGCTCGCCCACGTGCAGACGGCCCTCGACCTCGAAGAGGGGCTGGAGGCGCTGCAGCGTGACGCCTGACGCGTCCTTCGCGGTGAAGGTGGATCTCGATCTGGTGACGGTCCGGCAGGCGGGCCGGGACCTCGCGCTCGCGCTCGGGTTCACCCGGGGCGAGGCGGCTCTCGTCGCCACCGCCATCTCCGAGCTCGCCCGCAACATCCTTCAGTACGCAGGCGAAGGCGAAGTGACCCTGCGCACCGTCGGTGACGGCCCCAGGCGGGGCCTCACCATCATCGCCACCGACGCGGGCCCGGGCATCCCGGACCTCGAGCGCGCGCAGATGGATGGGTACTCCACCAGCGGCGGGCTCGGGCTGGGGCTGCCGGGCGTGCGCCGGCTGATGGACGAACTCGAGGTGCAGTCCCGGCCCGGCGAGGGCACGCGCGTGGTGGCCCGCAAGTGGGTGCCATGACCGCCGCCGCCACCCGATACGTGGACTGGGCGCACGCCGTCCGGCCGCACCCCCACGAAGGCGTCTCCGGAGATGCCTGCTGGGTGCAGGTGCACCCGCGCGGCGTCCTCCTGGTGGTGGCGGATGGGCTGGGGCACGGGCCGGAGGCCGAGGCCGCCGCCCGGCTCGCCGTCCAGTGTCTGGGAGAGGCTCCGGACCAACCGCTGCGCCAGCTCCTCGGCCAATGCCACGAGTCCCTGCGGGGCACGCGCGGGGTGGCCATCGCCGTGGCCTCGTTGGAGCCCGACACCCGGATGCTGGCCTGGGCCGGGGTGGGCAACGTGACCTGCACCCTCTTCCGCGCAGCGTCCCGCGAGTCCCTGCGGTCCATGCCCGGGGTCCTCGGCTACCGCTACTCACCGCCACCGGCCGCGTGGCTCCCGGTGGCCGAAGGAGATCTCCTCCTCTTCGCCACCGACGGCATCGCCCCGGGCTTCGAGGCCTCCGTGGACCGCGGAGCCGCGCCCGCGCGCACCTGCCGGGAGCTCGTCGGGCGCTTCGCCGTCCCCATGGACGACGCGCTCGTGCTCGCCGCGCGCCTCTTCCCACCCGCCCCGCACCTCGAGACAGGAGTCCACTGATGAGAGAGCCGAAGCTGACCGCCGACGAGCGCGCGGGCCTGCCCGACTTCCGCGACACCTACCGCGCGAACTACGACGAGATCCGCGCCGCGGCGGTGGGCGCGGCCCGGAGCGTGCCGGCCTTCTCGGCCCTCATCGAGGCGCAGGGCCCCGAAGGCGTGAGCGCGCTCTTCTCCCGCAGCCGGGAGCTCCTCTTCCGCGCGCTCGACCACGACGAGTGGGCCCCCTACCTCGACAACCTGCGCCAGTCCGGCGAGCAGCTCGCCCGCTCGGGCGTCCCCTTCGGCGGCTGGTTCCCGCTCCTCTCCGCGTACGAGCAGGTCCTCATCCCGAAGCTCATCGCGCTCGCGGCCGGGGACGGGGGCCGCCTCACCCGGAGCCTTCTGGCCTCCCACCGGTTCGTGGAGATTGGCCTCGCGGAGATCGGCTCCGCGTACGTGGACGCGAAGGAGGCGCAGATAGCGCAGCAGCAGCGCGCGCTGCTCGAACTGTCCACGCCGGTGCTCCAGGTGCGCGAGCGGATGCTCATCCTCCCCATCATCGGGGTGCTGGACACCCGGCGGGCGCGCCAGCTCACCGAGCAGCTCCTCAACGCGATCCGACAGGCGCGCGCGAAGATGGTGGTCATCGACATCACCGGGGTGCCGGCGGTGGACTCCAAGGTGGCCAACCACCTCCTGCAGACGGTGGCGGCGGCCCGCCTGATGGGCGCCCAGGTCGTGGTCTCCGGCGTGTCTCCGGAGGTGGCCCAGGCGCTGGTGATGTTGGGCGTGGACCTGGACCGCCTGCAGACCGTGGGCGACCTGCAGGGCGGCATCGAGCTGGCGGAGACGATGCTCGGCTACCGCGTGGTCGCAGGTCCCGCGCCCCTCCCCTCACAGCAGCCCTGAGGGATGGCGACGGTGGTCGTCCTGCAAACGGAGGCAGACGTGGCGCAGGCGCGCATCGAAGGGCGCGCCCTGGCGGAGTCGCTCGGGTTCTCGTCCGCGGACGTGGCGCTCCTGGTCACCGCCATCTCCGAAGTGGCGCAGAACGCGGTGACCCACGCCCGCGGGGGCCAGGTCAGCCTCGAGCTCCAGGCGCGGGGGGAGCGGCCGGGCCTGCAGGTGGTGGTGACGGACCAGGGGCCGGGCATCCCGGACCCTTCGCGCGCCATGGAGGACGGCTATTCGACCGCGGGGACCCTGGGGCTCGGCCTCTCCGGGGCGCGGCGGATGGTGGATGACTTCGAGCTCGTCAGCGAGGTGGGCCGCGGGACGCGGGTCTGCCTCTGGAAGGGCCTTTGATGGGCGGGGCTCCCTCGCGCCAACGGCCGGTGCGGGACCTGTTGGGCCGCTACGCGGCGCTCCTGGACCGCTACGTGGAGGAGGGCGGCGAAGAGGCGCTGTCGGCGGGCTTCGAGCTTTCGCGGCAGGCGCTGGCGGGCGGGGCCACCCTGGTGGACCTGGCGATGACGCACTGGCGCGCGCTCGAGCGCCAGGGCGCAGCGCTCCGGGAGCCCGCGCGCCGCGAGCGCGCCCAGTCCTTCTTCGTCGAATGCCTGGGCCCGTATGACATGGCGCAACACGGCTACCGCCAGGTCATCCGCGAGCTGCAGTCGCAACATGAGCGGCTCGCGGAGTCCAACCAGGCGCTCGAGGACGCGGGGCAGGAGAAGGAGGAGCTGACGGCGCTCATCGTCCACGACCTGAAGAACCCCCTCACCGGCGTCATCGCCAACCTCAGCTTCCTCAAGGAGGAGGTGTCCGGCGCCACCGCCGCGGAGGAGGCGCTCGGAGACGCGCTGGCTGCGGCAGAGGCGATGAAGCGGATCCTCTCCGACCTGTTGGAGGTGCACCGCGCAAAGAGCCGGGGCCTGACCCTCCGGCGCCAGTGGCTGGAGCTCGGCCCGATGCTGGAGCAGGTCCGAAGGAGCGTCCACCGCCGCGCCGCGGACAAGTCACAGTGCCTCACCGTCCGCGTTCCGGAGCGGGCCGGCGTGGAGGCGGACCCTTCGCTCTTGCGGCGGGTGCTCGAGAACCTCGCCGACAACGCGGTGAAGTATTCGCCCGCCGGGGCGGCCATCGACATCGAGTTCGCATCCACGCCGGACGACGTGGAGTTGAGGGTGCGCGACGGAGGGCCGGGCATCCCCGTCGAGGCCCGCCAGGCGATCTTCGAGCGCTTCGTGCAGGTCGGTACGGCGCGCAACCCGCTGAGCTTCGGGCTGGGGCTGGTCTTCTGCCGGCTGGCGGTGGAAGCCCACGGCGGGAGGATCTGGGTGGAAGACAATCCGGGAGGCGGCAGCTGCTTCGGCCTGGCGCTCCCGCGAGCCGGGAGGAGCACGACATGAGCAGCGGCGCAGCACGCGTGGTGGTCATCGACGACGATCCGATCGTCCTCCGGGCGGTGAGCAGGATCCTCAGCCAGGCCGGGCACGCCGTGACGGCTGCCTCGGACCCGGTGGAGGGGCTGATGGCGGCGCGGCAGCCAGGCGTGGACCTGGTGGTCAGCGACATCCGGATGCCCCACCTCGACGGGATGACGGTGCTGCGCACGGTCAAGGAGGAGTCCCCGGACGTGGAGGTGGTGCTGATGACGGCGGATGGCGGGGTGGACGCCGCGGTGGAGGCGGTGAAGGCCGGCGCGTTCCACTACCTGATGAAGCCGTTCGAACGGATCGAGGACCTGACGCTCACCGTGTCGCGGGCGCTCGAGCGCCGGGCCCTGCGCGTGCGCAGCGCCCACCTCGAGAGCGCGCTTTCTTCCCGCCAGCACTTCGCCGGGATGGTCGGGCAGTCGGCGGGGATGGCCGCGGTCTACAAGATGGTGGAGGCGGTGGCCGACGCGGACTCCACGGTGCTCATCCGCGGCGAGAGCGGCACCGGGAAGGAGCTGGTGGCGCGCGCCATCCACGCCCACGGCCCCAGAAAGGGCAAGGCCTTCGTGGCGGTCAACTGCTCGGCCCTGACCGACTCCCTGCTGGAGAGCGAGCTCTTCGGCCACGTGAAGGGGGCGTTCACCGGGGCCATGAACCACAAGGCCGGGCTCTTCGAGGCGGCGTCCGGGGGGACCTTGTTCCTCGACGAGATTGGCGACATCTCCCCCTCCATGCAGGTGCGCCTGTTGCGGGTTCTGCAGGAGGGTGAGGTGAAGCGGGTGGGGGCGACGGAGACGGTCCGGGTGGACGTGCGGGTGATCGCCGCGACGCACGTGGACCTCGAGAAGGCCAGGGCCAGCGGCCGCTTCCGGGGGGACCTCTACTACCGCCTCAACGTCATCCCTCTCTTCGTGCCGGCCCTGCGCACCCGCCCCGAAGACGTGCCGCTGCTCGCACAGCACTTCCTGCAGCACTACGGAGACAAGCAGCGGAAGGAGCTGAAGGGCTTCACCCGGGAGGCCCAGGACCTGCTCGTGGGGTACGGCTGGCCCGGCAACGTGCGGGAGCTGCAGCACGCGGTGGAGCGCGCGGTGGTGCTCACACGAGGGCCCCAGGTGCAGGCGGAGGACCTGCCGCCGCAGATCGCGAAGGCGGAGCGCAGGGTGGCGGTGCAGGAGGACGTGGCGGCCCTGGCCGCCCTGCCCATGAGCCAGGCCAAGGCGCTGGTCGTCAACGCGTTCGAGCGGCGGTACCTCAAGCTGCAGCTCGAGCGGACCGGCGGGAACATCACCCAGGCCGCGCTGGCCTCGGGCATGGACCGGTCCAACTTCCGGCGGCTCCTGCGAGAGCACGAGCTGGGCCGGGAAGGCGTGGAGGAGGAGCAGGCGGGTTGAGATACCGTCTTTCGCCACATGAAGCCCATCGCCGTCATCCCTGCCCGCTGGGCGTCGTCGCGCTTCCCGGGGAAGCCTCTGGCGATGTTGTCCGGCAAGCCCATGGTGCAGCACGTCTGGGAGCGGTGCCGGCAGAGCAACGCCTTCGTCCGCGTCTTCATCGCCACCGATGACGCGCGCATCGCGGACGCGGTGAAGCGCTTCGGCGCGGACGTGGCCATGACCTCTCCCGACTGCCCGAGCGGCACCGACCGCGTGGCGGAGGTGGCCCGCGCCTTCCCGCATGTGCAGGTGCTCCTCAACGTCCAGGGCGACGAGCCGCTGGTCACTCCCGAGGCGCTGCGCGAGCTCACCTCCGCGTTCGAGGACCCCGAGGTGCAGATGGCCACCCTCGTCCGGCCCCTGCGCGACGAGGAGCGCGCCAACCCCAACGTGGTGAAGGCGGTGCTCGCGCGCAACGGCGACGCGCTCTACTTCTCCCGCGCGGACATCCCCCACCTGCGCGAGGGCGGCGCGCCTGCTCCAGGCTTTGCGCACGTGGGCCTGTACGGCTACCGGCGCGACCTCCTGATGAAGCTGGCGCAGCTTCCGCCCACGCCCCTGGAGGAGAGCGAGAAGCTGGAGCAGCTGCGGGCGCTCGAGCACGGCGTCAAGATCCGCTGCCGGCAAACGAACTTCGAGAGCCTCGGCGTGGACACCCCTGAAGATCTCGCACGCGCCGAGGCCGCGCTTTCGCGCAGCGGCGGATGACGCGCTAGGGTCACCTCCTTCTTTCGGATCGGGAGGGATCTCAGATGAAGAACCTGCACGTACTCTCCGCCGCGCTGCTGCTCGGCACCGCTGCGCTCGTCGGCTCGGCCTGTGGCAAGGACGTCGACCTCTGCGAGGACGGCGCCAACTGCGCCGACGCCGGCCTACCGCCCCCGGGCGGCACCGACGCGGGGACCACCGACGGCGGCGGGGAGCTCACCTACGACGAGGTCTGCTCGCAGATCCTCCCCACGCTCTGCGAGTTCATGGTCCGCTGCGGCATGATGCATTCGCAGGCGCGCTGTGAGGAGCAGTTCGCCGCCGAGGGCTCCTGTGACAACGAGCTGAAGGCGCGCCTGGAGGAGGGCCGCGCCACCTTCGATGCCACGAAGGCCGAAGCGTGCCTCGCGCACGTGGCGGCCAGCACCACCTGCGGCGCCTCTCCGTTCGACTCGGGCCCGTGCGTCGAGGTCTTCGCCGGCGCCGTGCCCTCCGGCGGCAGCTGCTACACCGACGACGAGTGCGCGCCCGGCCACTACTGCCGCGGCGTGGCGCCGGACACCTGCCCCGCCTCCTGCGTGCCGCTGCTCTCCGAGGGGGACCTGGTGGGTCCCGATGAGCGCTGCGGCGAGGGCCTCTCCGAGTACTTCGACGGCACCGAGACCCGCTGCCAGGCGCTGGTGGAGGTCGGTGAGAGCTGCGCGCCGCTGGCGGGCGGGCTCCCGCAGCGGCGCTGCGTGGACGGCGCGGAGTGCAACGACGCCGAGGAGTGCCAGGCGTACGGCGCAGAGGGCGATGCGTGCAACCCGGTCCCCTGCCGGGAGAACCTCCAGTGCTCGGAGGGGCAGTGCATCCCGTGGCGTGGGCTGGACGCTCCGTGCGCCTACTCCACCAACACCTTCTGCAAGTTCGACCTGCACTGCGAGATCACCGCCCCCGAAGACCCGATGTTCTGCCGGCTGCGCGGGAGCGAAGGCGACGCCTGCCTCATGAGCGCAGGCTGCCGGGTGGGGCTCTTCTGCGAGCGCGCGGACCCCTTCGCCGATCCGCTCGTCTTCGGCACCTGCGAGCAGCCCCGGGGTGAAGGCGCAGACTGCGTCGACCCCGATGCGTGCGAAGCGGCGCTCTACTGCGACCCGACCGTGGACTCCTGCGCGCCCAGGCGGGCGCTCGGTGAGCCCTGCGACGAGTTCGACCACCCCTGCGCAGACGGCCTGGCGTGCAACCAGGCGGGCATGTGCGAGGCCGTCCAGGTCTGCGCGCCGTAGCGGTCCCCCGCTCCCTCACTGGGTCCCAGGGCTCCGAAGGCTCCTCTGGCTCCCCTCCCCAGTGGAGGGGAGCCTCTCGGCATTGACGCGGCCCGCCCTTCGCGGCATGACGGGTCATGCGCTCCAAGTCCAAGAAGACCAAGTTCATCTTCGTCACGGGCGGGGTCGTCAGCTCACTCGGCAAGGGGCTCGCATCCGCCAGCATCGGCGCGCTGCTCGAGAACCGCGGGCTGGACATCACCCTCATCAAGCTGGACCCGTACATCAACGTGGATCCGGGGACCATGAGCCCCTTCCAGCACGGCGAGGTCTTCGTCACCGACGACGGCGGCGAGACCGACCTGGACCTGGGCCACTACGAGCGCTTCACCACCGCGCAGATGTCCCGGCTCAACAACACCACCACCGGGCGCATCTACAACGCGGTCATCCAGAAGGAGCGCCGCGGGGAGTACCTCGGCAAGACCGTGCAGGTGATTCCGCACATCACCGACGAGATCAAGGCCACCATCCGCGCCGCCGCCGACGGGCATGACGCCATCCTCGTGGAGGTGGGCGGCACCGTGGGCGACATCGAGTCGCTGCCCTTCCTCGAGGCCATCCGCCAGATGCGCTACGACGTGGGCGAAGACAACGTGGCCTACATCCACCTGACCCTGCTGCCGTACATCGCCGCCGCGGGCGAGGTGAAGACCAAGCCCACGCAGCACTCGGTGATGAAGCTGCGGGAGATTGGCATCCACCCGGACCTGCTCATCTGCCGCACCGACCGGGAGATCTCCCGCGAGCTGAAGGACAAGATCGCGA
>CAZQVZ010000094.1:2896-16131 GCA_964596895.1 uncultured Myxococcaceae bacterium | reverse complement strand
TGATCTCCATGCAGAAGAGCCTGGGTGACGTGGTGCTCTACGACATCCCGGCGGCCGAGGGCATGGTCAAGGGCAAGGCCCTGGACATGAACCAGCTGGCGGCGGTGGACGGCTATGACTGCCGGGTCACCGGGACCACGGACTGGAAGGACGTGGCCGGATCCGACGTGGTGATCATCACCGCCGGCGTCCCCCGCAAGCCGGGCATGAGCCGGGAGGACCTGCTCGAGATCAACCTCAAGATCATGAAGGACGTGTCCTTGAACCTGAAGGAGCACGCGCCCAACGCCTTCGTGATCAACATCGCCAACCCGCTGGACGCCATGGTGTTCGCGCTCCACAAGATCACCGGGTTCAAGAAGAACATGGTGTGCGGGATGGCCGGCGTGCTCGACACCTCGCGCTTCAAGTGCTTCGTGGCGGAGGCGGTGGGCTGCTCCATCCGCGACGTGGAGGCGCTGGTGCTGGGCGGCCACGGCGACGACATGGTGCCCATCATCCGCACCGCCAGCGTGGGCGGGGTGCCGCTGACGAAGCTCCTGTCGAAGGAGAAGATCGACGCCATCGTGAAGCGCACCCGTGAGGGCGGCGCGGAGCTCGTCGGTCTGTACAAGACCGGCTCGGCGTACTTCGGGCCTGCGGCCTCGGCCATCGCCATGGCGGAGTCGTACCTGCTGGACAGAAAGCGGGTGCTCCCCTCCGCCGCGCTGCTGGAGGGCGAATACGGCATCAACGGCTACTTCTTCGGCGTGCCGGCCACCATCGGCAAGGACGGCATCGAGAAGGTCCACGTGGTCGACCTCGAGGACGACGAGAAGGCGATGCTGCAGAAGTCCTTCGAGTCGGTGAAGAAGACGGTGGACCAGGTCAAGCTGTAGGTGACCGCGCTGCTCGTCTTCGAGCTGGAGGGCCAGAAGCTGGCCCTGCCGGCAGACCGCGTGGACGAAGTGCTCCGCGCGGCCCTCCCCACGCCCCTGCCCACCGCGCCCGCGCCGGTGGCGGGGCTCGTGGACCTGCGGGGCACCCCGGTGCCGGTGCTGGACGTGCGCGGACGGCTGGGGCTGCCGGCCCGGGCGCTGCGTTCGTCGGAGCACTTCGTGGTCTTCCGGGCGCTGGGCCGCACCCTGGCCCTGCGGGTGGACCGCGCGCTGGACCTCTCGGAGGTGGAGGCGCTCGGGACCTTCGCGCCGGACGGACGCTTCGCGCCGGACGAAGTCGTCTCGGGCGTGGCCAAGCTGGACGGCGGGCTGTTGCTCATCCACGACCCGGACCGCTTCCTCTCGTCCGAAGACGCCGCGGCGCTGGACCGCGCCCTGGCCAGGGCAGCAGCAGGCGCAGAAACAGACGCAGACACACACAAGGCGTGAAGCGTCCGGGCGTGGACGCGGGGGCAAAACGGCGGTGCCGGGCCCCTGCACTCGGGGGATGATGCGTCCCTCACACGACGCTCTGGGGGCGCTTGGATCCGCTGGATGTCATCTCGGAGTTGGTGCGCCGCCGGGCGGGGCTCCTGTTCTCCGAGTCGCGTCGGACGTCCCTGCGCATGGGCGTGGACCGCGCCTTCGCCCGGAGCGGGCACCCGGACCTGGCCGGGTGGTTGCGGGCGCTGGAGGCGGACCCGGACGTGCTCGACGACCTGCTCATCGAGCTCACGGTGGGCGAAACCTTCTTCTTCCGGGACCCGCAGCACTTCGACCGCGTCCGCGACGAGGCGCTCCCGGCGCTGCTTTCGCGCAGGCCCACGGAGCAGCCGCTGCGGCTGTGGAGCGCCGGCTGCGCGACGGGCGAGGAGCCCTACTCCCTGGCGATGTTGCTCGCGGACCTCGGCCTGCTCGGGCGCGCGCAGGTCCTGGGCACCGACATCTCCCGCGCGTCCTTGAGCCGGGCGGAGCGCGGCGTCTACCGGCCGTGGTCCCTGCGGGGCCAGGGCAAGCCGCGCGCCCTGAAGCACCTGTCCGGGACCGGCCAGCGCTATGAAGTGCCCCAGCGGCTGCGGGCGAACGTGCGCTTCGAGTACCTGAACCTCGCGGTGCCCGGTTGGCCCTCCCTGGGCACCGGCGTCTTCGGCATGGACGTCATCTTCTGCCGCAACGTCCTCATCTACTTCGGTGAGGACACCATCCGGCAGGTGTTGGAGCGCTTCTGCGCCACGCTCTCTCCCGGCGGGTGGCTGGTCCTGGGGCCCTCGGATCCGCTGGTGACCGACCTGCCGCAGATGGAGACGCTGGTGCGCCCGGAGGGGCTGTACTACCGCCGCCGGGACCCGTCGGTGGAGACGAAGGAGCCCCTGCCACGCGCGAAGCTCCACCCGGCGCCGCGCCCGCCGCCGTCCTCACCGACGGCCCCACCGGCGCCGCCGCCACCCGCGCCCAGGCTGCCTCCGACGCCGGCCGCGCCGCCCGCCCACGCCGACCTGAGAACACAACCCCCTCCGGAGGACGAGCGGATTGTCCAGATACGGATGTTGGCGAACCGGAACCTGCCGCAGGCCCTGAACGCCTGCGTAGAAGCGGTGGCCGAAGCGCCGTTGTCGGCGCCTTTGCAGTTCCTGATGGCGGTGCTGCTGTTGGAGGTGGGGCGGCTGGAGGAGGCGCGGGAGGCGGCGCGGCGGGCGCTGTATCTGGACGGGTCGTTGGAGGTGGTACAGCACCTGCTGGGGACCATCTTCCGGCGCCTGGGCCAGAAGGAGCGGGCGGTGGCGGCGTTCGAGCGGGCGGCAGGGCTGGCGGGGCGCAGGCCTCCCGACGAAAAGGTGCCCCTGGGCGAAGGGGCGACGGCGGCGCAGCTCAAGGAAGCGGCAGAGGGTGCGGCCGCGGTGGCGAAGAGGGAGTGAGAAGACGGTGGACGTGCACGACCCGATGGACGAGCGGGTGCTCCGGGAGCGGGCCGCGGCGCTGGCCCGAGCGGGACACAGGGCAGACGCCAGGCCGCTTCGCCGCGCCCTGAGCTTCGTGCGGGGCGGGCGGCGCTACGCGGTGGCCGCCGACCACAGCGCGGGCGTCCAGGCGCTGCATGAGCTCCTGGAGCTCGGAGACGTGCCCCAGCCCTTCGTCGGCTACACGGTCTTCCGGGGCGAGCCCCTGGCGCTGTTCGATCCTTCAGACATCTTCGGCCACGAAGAGGCGCCCCAGAGCGGCAACGGCCACGCCCTCACCTACGCGGTGGTGCTGGGCGGCGAGCGGACGCGGCTGGGCCTTCTGGTGGACGCGGTGGAGGAGGTGGAGGACGTGGACGCGTCCTTGTTCGAGCCGTGCGGCCACCCGGACCCGCTGCTGCTCGGCACCGGCGCCAGACTTCAAGTGATCGACGCGGAGCGGCTGTACCGGGACCCGCGCTTTCTGATCGACCAGAGCGAATGACGGATACCATGCCCAACTCAACTCCCCACACCACACCCCAGCGCCCCGCCCACGACTCCGGGGGCGGCCCCGGTTGGTTCCAGAGCATCGGCTTCAAGCTGGGGATGATCCTCTTCCTGCTGGTGGCGCTGATCGCGGTCACCATCGGCTCGAACTTCATCACCCTGCAGATGGCGGAGGACACGCAGCGGCGCACCGAATCCATGACCCGGGTGCGCAGGCACGCGCTGCGGACGCTGGTGTACGCGGCCAAACTGCCGTTCGTGGAGAGCGAGCGGCAGGCGCAGCTCCGCCGCGGCATCCGGGAGCGGGACGCGCTCATCGCCCAGGACCTGGACGCCCTGTGGCGCGGCAACGCCGACGTGGGCGTGCCTGCACCTCCGGACGCGGCCACCCGCGAAGCGCTGCGCGAGCAGCACGAGCTGTACGCCGGCACGGTGCGGCCCCTACTGCAGGAGTTGCTCGCGGCGGCGGACGCCGAAACCCAGCGGAAGCTGTCGCGGGAGGTGGATGACCACCTCAACGGGATGGTGCTGGCGCTGCAGTCGTTCATCGACGAGCACCACGACGAGTCACTCGACCAGATCGAAACCGCCCGCCGGCTGGAGATTGGGCTGGGGATCCTGGGGCTGGTCCTCTTCGCCCTGGCGCTGATGGTGGTGCGCGGCATCAACCACCGGGTGGCGAGGCTCTCGGACGCCAGCCGGCGGGTGGCGAGCGGTGAGCTGGGCCTGGTCATCGACGTGGGCGGCCAGGACGAGCTGGCGGAACTGGGCCGGGTGGTGAACCACATGTCCCGGAGCCTGCAGACCAAGCTGGACGAAGAGGGACAGACCCGCGGGCGGCTGGAGGAGACGCTCAAGGAGATCGCCACCATCGTGCAGCGGCTCTCTTCTGCGGCCAGCGAGATCGTCGCCGCGACGACGCAGCAGGTGGCGGGCGTTCAGCAGCAGACCTCGTCGGTGGCGGAGACGGTGAGCACGGTGGAGGAGGTGAGCGCCACCGCGGAGCAGGCCGCCCAGCGCGCGGCGATGATCTCCGAGGCCTCGAGGCGCATGGAGGAGACCAGCCGCGAGGGCCGCCGCGCGGTGGACGAGACCCGCTCGGCCATGGAGCGGACCCGCAAGGAGATGGGCAGCCTCGCCGAAGCCATCCTCGCGCTGGCGGAGAAGGGCCAGGCCATTGGCGAAGTGGTCACCTCCATCAGCGACATCGCCGAGCAGACGCACGTCCTGGCGCTGAACGCGGCCATCGAGGCCACCCGCGCTGCCGAGGGCGGCAAGGGCTTCTCGGTGGTGGCGCAGGAGGTGAAGGCGCTCGCGGACCAGGCGCGCCAGGCCACCGGCGAGGTGCGCAAACTTTTGGGCGACGTGCAGAAGGCCACCCAGTCCGCGGTGATGATGGCGGAGGAGGGGAACAAGGGCGCGCAGGAGGCCTTCGGGGTGGTGGGGCAGGCGGGCGACGTGATCCGCGTGCTGGGCGAACACGTGACCGAGTCCGCGCGGTCCGCGGCCCAGACGGTGGCCTCCGCCGGGCAGCAGGCCACCGGCATGGCGCAGATCCGCCAGGCGATGCGGCAGATCAACGAGGCCGCCAGCCAGAGCATGGCCTCCAGCCGGCAGACCGAAGTGGCCGCGCAGGAGCTCAACCAACTGGGTACGCAGCTTCGGCAAATCGTCGAGCGCTTCGAGGCGCGTTAAGGCGCAACCGCGTGCCCCTGGACCGCGACCAGCTGCTCGAGTCTTTGCGCGCAAGCTTCCGGGTGGAGCTCGAGGAGAGCCTGCCCAGGCTCGAGGCGGATCTGCTCGCGCTCGACCGCGCGGACGAGCCCGCCGTGGCGAGACAGGAGCGGGTGCACCGGGTCTTCCGCGAGGTCCACGGGCTCAAGGGCGCGGCGCGGGCGGCGTCCTTCCCGAAGCTCGAGGCGCTCTGCCACCAGCTCGAAGAGCGCTTCGGCCGCGCGCGCGAGACCGGCGAGGTGCCGAAGGCGCTGGTGGACGAGGCGCTCTCGGCGCTCGACGCGCTCAGGCAACACACAGACGGCGCCGGTGACGAGGCGTCCGTCGAACAGCCGCTGCCGCAACAGCCGTCACCGCCGCCAGGGCAAACGCCGCCGCGCGCGCCGAAGACCGAGCCCGCCCTGACCGCCGCGGAGGACGGGCCGGCCGCATCCCCGGAGCCGTCTGGTGAGGCCCGGCTGGAGCGGGTGCGGCCGGAGCTTCTGGACAGGTCCCTGTCGCTCTCGCACGAGCTGGGCGTGGCGCACGGGCGCATCGATGACCGGATGGACGCGCTCTCCGAAGTGATGGCGGAGGTCCAGGCCCTGGAGGCCCGGGCGGGGACGGTGGAGCGGGTGGATCTGGAGCGGCAGTTGGGGGGGCTCGAGCGGCGGTTGCGCCGGCTGCACTTCGCCCTGCGCCAGGACGCGCGCGTCTTCCGGACCCTGCAGGACGCCCTGGACGTGGAGCTGGGGCAGTCGCGCCGGGTGCCGTTCGAGGTCTCCTGCCGCGGGCTGGAGCGGGTGGTGAGGGACGTGGCGGCGGCGCGCGGGAAGCGGGCGCGGCTGGAGGTCTCGGCCGAGGGGCTCGAGATAGACCGCGAGGTCGCCGAGAAGCTGCAGGGGGCGCTGCTGCAGATCGTCCGCAACGCGGTGGACCACGGCATCGAGCCTGAGGACGAGCGGCGGGCCCTGGGCAAGCCGCCGGAGGGGCGGGTGCGGATCTCCGCCTCGCTGCAGGGCGCCGAGGTCCGGGTGGTGGCCGAAGACGACGGGCGCGGGCTCGACGAGGCGGCCCTGCAGCGCGCCGCGGCCGCGCGCGGCCTGGAGATCCCGAAGGCGCAAGGGGAGGTGTGGCGGCTGGCCCTGCGCCCTGGCATCTCCACCGCGCGGGAGGTGACGGACGTGTCCGGGCGCGGCGTGGGCCTGGACGTGGTCCGGGACCGGGTGGAGGCCATGCACGGGCAGCTGCGCCTCTCCAGCGCTCCAGGACAGGGCGCGCGGTTCGAGCTGGTGCTGCCGGTCTCGCTGGCCTCGCGCCGGGCGGTGGTGCTGCGCGCGGGCGGGCGGATGTACGGGCTGCTCTCCTCCCATGTGGCGCGGGTGCATCGGGCGGAAGGGGCGAAGGTGGCCCACGCCGGCGGCCGCAACGTCCTCTTGAGGAAGGAGGGCGCGCCGCTCCCCCTGGGCGAGCTGGCGGCGACGCTGGGGCTCTCGCGGGTGCTGGTGGAGGGGCGGACGCGGGTGCTGGAGGTCCGCGCGGACGGTGGCGAGGCGGCGGTGGTGGTGGACGAGGTGCTGGCGGAGGAGGAGGTCCTGGTGAAGGGGCTGGGACCGCAGATCAAGCGGCTGCGCAGCTACACCGGGCTGGGCGTGCGCCCGGGCGGACGGCTCCTGCCGCTGTTGTCCCCCGAGCGGCTGGTGCGCGCAGCCCAGGAGGGCAGAAGCGGCGTGCCCGGCGCGGCGGAGGTCCCCGCCGAGGCGCGCCGGACGAAGGTGCTGGTGGCGGATGACTCGCTGACCACGCGGACCCTCGAGCGCAGCATCCTCGAGGCCGCGGGCTACGAGGTCCTGGTGGCGTCAGACGGCGCGGAGGCCTGGCGGCTGTTGCAGGAGCAGGGCGCGGACGTGCTGGTGAGCGACGTGGAGATGCCGGGCATGGACGGGTTCCGCCTGACCGAAGCGGTGCGCGGCTCGCGGCGGTTCGCGGAGTTGCCGGTGGTGCTGGTGACCGCGCTCGGGTCGGACGCGGACCGTCGGCGGGGCATGGACGTGGGCGCGGACGCCTACCTGGTGAAGAGCGCGTTCGACCAGACGCGCCTGTTGCAGACCCTCTCGGAGCTGTTGGGGAGACGCGGATGATCAGGTGCCTCATCGTGGATGACTCCCGGACCGCGAGGTCCCTGCTTCGCGCCATCCTCTCCGCGGATCCGGAGCTGGAGGTGGTGGGCGAGGCCGTGGACGGCGAAGACGGCGTGCAGAAGGCGAAGGCGCTGCGGCCGGACGTCATCACCATGGACGTGCAGATGCCGAAGCTGGACGGGCTCGCCGCCACCCAGGAGATCATGGTGGAGGCGCCCGCGCCCATCGTCATCGTCTCGCAGAGCTTTCTGGCGCGGGAGGTGGACCAGGCGATGCAGGCCATCCGCCTGGGCGCGCTCTCGGTGGTGAACAAGCCCAGGGGCCCGGACGACCCGGACTTCGAAGCCGCCGCGCGGGAGATCGTCGAGACGGTGAAGAACATGGCGAAGGTGAAGGTGGTGCGCAGGTGGCGCGGCCTGTCCCCTTCGCCGCAAAGGCCCCAGGCCCGGCCCAACGGCGCCGTCCGGGGGCTTGCGGTGCTGGCCTCCACCGGCGGCCCCGCGGCGCTGGCGCGGCTTCTGCCCCAGTTGCCCGCGGACTACCCGCACCCGGTGCTGGTGGTGCAGCACATCGCCATCGGGTTCGTGGAGGGGTTCGCCTCCTGGCTGGACTCCCTGTCGAAGTTGAACGTCAAGGTGGCGGTGGCGGGAGAGAAGCTGACGGCGGGCACCGTCTTCGTCGCGCCCAGCCACGCGCACCTCCGGGTGGGGCCCAAAGACCGGGTGATCCTCGACGAGGGTCCCCCGGTGGGCGGCTTCCGGCCGTCGGGGACGGCGCTCTTCCAGTCGGTGGCGGAGGCGTGGGGGAAGGAGGCCGCGGCGGTGGTGCTCACCGGGATGGGCCGTGACGGGGTGGATGGCCTTCGGGACCTGCGCGCGGAGGGGGCCCTGGTCATCGCCCAGAACGAGGCCACCAGCGTGGTCTACGGCATGGCGCAGGCGGCGGCGCAGGAGGGCCTGGTGAACGAGGAGTTGGCGCTGGAGGACATCATTCAACGCTGCCTCGCGCTCGGGGGGAGCGCGCGTTGACTTCCACGCTCGGGCGGGACAAACCGACAGGCAGGATGTCCGAGCGCGACGACGAGGACCGCGCCGACGCGCGGGCGACCGAGGAGGCCCACGCCGCGCAGCGGCGCCTGGCGTTCATGTACTCCGCCACCGACGCGCTCCTGCGGGCCGGGTCGGATCCGTCCTCCATCCTCGAGCGGCTGGTGCAGATCGTGGTCCCGGATCTCTCGGACGTGGCCCTGGCGTGGCTCGGGGAGGGGGAGGGGCGGGCGCGCTGCGTGGCCGCCGCCCACTTCGACCCGGTGAGGGCGCAGGCGCTCTCGCCGCGGGTGGGCGCCGAGGTGCGCGGGCTGACCGACGCGGCGGGGCTGGGCAGGGCGCTCGCCACCGGGCAGTCGGAGTTGATGCCGTACGTGGGCAGGACCTTTCTCGGCGCCGGCGGGCAGGGGATGGAGCACCAGCGGGAGCTGCTCGAGTCTCTGGCGCTGCGCTCCATGATGATCGTCCCGTTGCGCACGCAGAGCGGGGTGGCAGGCGCGGTGCTTCTGGGGACCTCGCAGAGCGAGCGCTTCTACGGCCCGGAGGACGTGAACTTCGCAGAGGACCTCTGCCAGCGGGCGGCCCTGGTCATCGAGAACGCGCAGGCGCGGGAGAAGGCGGAGGCGGCCGCGCGGATGCGCGAGAACCTCCTGGCCATGGTCTCCCACGACCTGCGCAACCCCCTGAACGCCATCGTCGTCAGCGCGTCGCTGATCCAGCGGGCGGTGGATGACCCGCGGCTTCTGCGCTGGCTCTCCGGCATCCACCAGAACGCCCAGCGGATGAACGCGCTCATCCAGGACCTCCTGGACATGGCCTCCATCGAAGCGGGCTCGCTCAGGCTGGATGTGGCGAAGACCACGGTGGCGCAGATCCTCGAGGAGACCGAGCAGAGCTTCGGGACGCTCGCGCAGAGCCGGGGCATCGCCCTGGAGGTGGTGGCGGACGCGCCGGAGCAGGAGCTCTCCTGTGATCCCCACCGGGTGGGGCAGGTCCTCTCCAACCTCCTCGGCAACGCCCTGAAGTTCACGCCGCCGGGCGGGACGGTGACCGTGCGCGTCTCGCCGGATCCACAAGGTGTGGTGATGGGCGTGGAGGACACCGGGCCTGGGATTCCCCCGGAGAACCTCAAGAAGATCTTCGACCCGTACTGGCAGGGCGGCGGCCGCCAGGGGGGCGTCGGGCTCGGGCTCTCCATTGCCCGGGGCATCGTGGAAGCGCACGGCGGGAGCCTGTGGGCCGAGAGCGAGCCCGGACACGGCGCGACCATCCGCTTCACCCTGCCGCAGGTGGCGCTCCCTAATCACGGGAATGGCGCGTCCTAATTCGGACTGAAAAAGGTTCTTCCCGTCGAAAGATCAGCGGGTTATAGCCGCCCCTTCGCACCAACCTCTGCGAGGGCAACACGCATGTCCTATGCCGCGACAGCGGACGAGAGCTCCAAGCCAGATTCGAGGACCTTCATCTGGCGGCGGCTCCACTCGCTGACGGGGATCGTCCCGGTGGGCGGATTCCTCGTGTTTCACCTGTACGAGAACATGGCGGCGCTCAAGAGCCCGGCGGCGTACGACCAGATGGTCAACGACGTCAACACCATGCTCCCGCGGCTGTACTTCTTCGGGCTGGAGCTGTTCGGGATCATCCTCCCGCTGGCGTTCCACGCGCTCTACGGGATCTGGCTGTCGGTGACAGCGCAGCCCAACGTGGGCCGGTACGCCTACGGCGGCAACTGGCTGTACGTGCTGCAGCGGGTCTCGGGCTTCGTGGCCTTCGCGTACATCCTCGTGCACGTGGGGGTGCTGCGGTACTTCGTGACGCTCCTGGGCAACCACCTGGCGCCGTACGCGGGGAACACCGAGAGCGGCCTGGACCTGGTGACCTACGGGGACGTGGCGGCGCACCTGGGGAACCCCGGCTACATGAACGTGGACACCTGGATGGCGGGGCCGTGGATGTTCTGGTTCTACGTCGTCGGGACCCTGACCACGATCTTCCACTTCACCAACGGGCTGAACGGCTTTGCCTGGACGTGGGGCATCACCGTGGGGCGCGTGTCCCAGAAGCGGGTGTCGCTCGTCGCGTGGGGCCTGTTCGCGGTCCTCTCGGTGGTCACGCTGAACATCCTCGTGCAGATGCGGTTCACCCCGCCCGCGTAGGGACTGGAGCTCGAAGACAACATGGCGAACGCACGTTTCACGGTGGTGGGGGGTGGCCTGGCGGGACTGATGGCCACCATCAAGTTGGCTGAGGCCGGGCAGCACGTGGATCTGTTGTCGGTGGTGCCGGTGAAGCGCAGCCACTCGGTGTGCGCGCAGGGCGGCATCAACGGCGCGGTGAACACCAAGGGCGAGGGCGATCACCCGGACATCCACGTGACCGACACCCTGCGCGGCGGAGACTTCCTCGCCGAGCAGATCTCGGTGAAGGGGATGTGCTTCGCGGCGCCGGGCATCATCTACATGCTCGACCGCATGGGGGTGCCCTTCAACCGCACGCCCGAAGGCCTCATCGACTTCCGGCGCTTCGGCGGCACGCTGCACAACCGCACCGCGTTCGCGGGCGCCACCACCGGCCAGCAGCTGCTCTACGCGCTGGACGAACAGGTGCGCCGCTACGAAGCAGAGGGCCTGGTCACCAAGTACGAGTACTGGGAGTGGGTGGGCCTGGTGAAGGACCCCGAGGGCCGCTGCGTGGGGAGCGTGGCGGTGGACCTGCGCACCATGGAGGTCCGCACCTTCCCCGCGGAGGCGGTGATGCTGGCCACTGGCGGGCCGGGGATCATCTTCGGGCGGAGCACCAACTCGGTGATCAACACCGGGACCGCGGCGGGCAGGGCCTACCTGGAGGGCGCGGTCTACGCGAACGGCGAGTTCATCCAGGTGCACCCCACCTCCATCCCCGGCGAGGACAAGCTGCGGCTGATGAGCGAGTCCGTCCGCGGCGAGGGCGGGCGGGTGTGGGTGCCGCGCAAGAAGGGAGATGCGCGGGACCCGCGGCAGATCCCCGAGAGCGAGCGCTGGTACTTCCTCGAGGAGAAGTACCCCAAGTACAAGAACCTCGTCCCGCGGGACGTGGCCACCCGGGAGATCTTCCACGTGTGCCGCGTGGAGGGCATGGGCATCGACGGCGGGGACGCGGTGTACCTCGACGTGACGCACATCCCCGCCGCCACCCTGGATCGCAAGATCAAGGGCGTGATGGAGATCTACGAGAAGTTCGTGGGGGATGACCCGCGGCAGATGCCCATGAAGATCTTCCCGGGCATGCACTACTCCATGGGCGGCCTGCACGTGCGCTTCGAGGCGGATTCAAAGACCCTGGAGCCGCTCCTGGCCAGCCCGGTCAACCAGTCCACCAACATCCCCGGCCTGTACGCGGCGGGCGAAGCGGACCACGCCTACCACGGCGGCAACCGGCTCGGCGCCAACTCGCTGCTGTCGTGCATCTACGGCGGGATGATCGGCGGCCCGGCGATGGTGAGCTACGCGAAGAACAACGCGAAGGCGTCCTCGGCGGTGGGGCAGAAGCCGTTCGACGACGCGAAGGCGTACTGGACGGAGCGGTTCGCGCAGATCCGGAAGATGGACGGGCCGGAGAACCCGTACCGGATCGCCGCGGAGCTGGGCGACGTGATGACGGAGAACATGACCGTCGTCCGCTACAACGACAAGCTGAAGAAGACCCTGGACGTGCTGGCGACGTTCAAGGACCGCTGGCACCAGTGCAACGTGCTCGATACCTCGTCGAGCTCCAACCGCTCCCTCTCCTTCATGAACCAGCTGTGGAACATGCTGGCGCTGGCGGAGGTGATGACCAAGGGCGCGCTGCTCCGGGACGAGAGCCGCGGCGCGCACTACAAGCCGGACTTCAGCCTGCCGGAGCCGAAGACGAAGGATCCGCGCGAGGATCCGGAGTGGATGGCGAAGTGGAAGGCGCGCCACGACAAGTGGGCGAAGACCACCATCGCGAAGCACACCGAGAGCGGCCCCGAGATCACCTACGAAGAGATCCCCACGCCGGTGCGGGACCCGGAGCCGCGGTTCTACGTCTAGAGGAAGGCACCATCCATGAGCACCGAACAGACGCCTGGCGGCCGTTTCGTCACCTTCCGGATCTGGCGGCAGCAGACCGAGAGCGCAGAGGGGCACTTCGAGGAGTTCCGCGTCCCCTGGCGGAAGGGCGCGAACGTGATCTCCTGCCTGATGGAGATCCAGCGCAACCCCGTCACCGCGGACGGGAAGAAGACCACCCCGGTGATCTGGGACTCCAACTGCCTGGAGGAGGTGTGCGGCTCGTGCACCATGAACATCAACGGCAAGGTGCGGATGGCCTGCTCGTCGCTGGTGGACAAGCTCGAGCAGCCCATCACCCTCGAGCCGATGCGGAAGTTCGCGCTGGTGCGCGACCTCACGGTGGACCGGCAGCGGATGTTCGAGGACCTCAAGAAGGTGAAGGCGTGGATCAACCTCGACGGCACCCACAACCTGGGGCCCGGGCCGCGCTACAGCCAGCACGAGCACGCCACCCGCTACACGCTGTCCACCTGCATGTCCTGCGGCTCGTGTCTCGAGGCCTGCCCGCAGTACACGCTGAACAATGACTTCGTGGGCGCGGCCACCATCAGCCAGGCGCGGCTGTTCAACCTGCACCCCTCCGGGAAGCTCAACGCGTCCGAGCGCACCCGGGGCCTGATGGGGAAGGGGGGCATCCAGGACTGCGGCAAGGCGCAGAACTGCGCCGCGGTGTGCCCCAAGGAGATCCCGCTCACCACGTCCATCATGGCCATGAACCGCGAGGTGACGAAGCAGGTCGTCTCCGACCTCTTCCAGCGCGACGAGGCTGAAGAGACCAAGAGCGGGCCGGGCTAGACCGTCCGCTCACGCGGGTGCGTCGTGGGGAGGGCCACCCGGAGGGGCCGGCCCAGCCGCACCGTCCACACCACCGCCAGCACCGTCAGCGCGCCCAACGCGA
>CAZQVZ010000094.1:0-2796 GCA_964596895.1 uncultured Myxococcaceae bacterium | reverse complement strand
GCGGTCCCGGACCAGACGCCGGCGCTGGCGCCTTCGGCGGTGGCGCGGCTCAGGCCGGACAGCCCCAGTTCGATGCACTCCCGCCGGGTCTTGCCTTCGCAGCCCGGCACCTCCCGCGCCAGCTCGTCGCCGGCGCCCCGGACGAGCCCCCCGCTCATCCGCGCCGCGGCCTGCGAGAGGCTCTGCGCGAGCGCGCCGTTGCCGTCTGCTCCCAGCTGGCGCGAGAGCTCCCCCGACAGCCCCCGCGCCAGGCCGCGGCCGAGGTCCTCCGAGAGCGCGGTGAGCGCCGCCTGGTCGTCGCCGCTCGGGGTGAAGGTCCCGGCGCCGCCGGCCCCTCCGGTGCCGCCGAAGACGCCCTCGGTCAGGCCGCGCGCGGCGGCGGCCACGGCCCGCTCGAGGAGGGCTTCGATGCGCTGCAGCTGCTCGGGCTGGGAGAGCTGGTCGAGCCCGCCCTCGAGCAGCCCCGCGGAGAGCTCTTCGCCCACGTAGTGGAAGTCGAGCTCGTTCTCCGTTTCATCTGAAGGCGTGCCTTCGACCTGCTCCAGAGCGCCCTCCGTGGCGCCGCGCCCCACCTGCTGCGCTGCCCGGCCGCAGCCGGACATGGCGAGGAGGAACACCGCCAGCGCCCACCACCTCCGCTCCCCGCTCCGCCGTCGCATCACCGGGACAAGGTGAAGCGCCACCGGGCGCGCGCGAACCTGCCCGGGGGACGCAGAACGCGGGTCGGGGCGGGCCGTCAGGTGAGCCCGTTGACGACCGCCGGGCTCGCGCGGGGAGGCTCCCCGGAGGCACTTTCTGAGGCCGAAATCGCGCCTGGGGCCCAGGGTGGCCCGCGGAGGCACGAGGACCCCGCAGGCTTGCTTCAATAGGCACCTCGGAAATGCCCCTGTGGGCTCCCAGGAGGCCCGTGGCGGGCCGTGCGCCAGCGGTGGCTCGCGCCGGGACGAGGTGCGCGCGCAGGAGCGCCGCGCCTACTCCTCCACCGACGCAGCCGCGAAGCAGTTCAGCGACGCCGTCGTGTGCGTGAAGCCGCAGAGGCCGTCCGCCTGGCGCTCGCAGTTCGCCTTGGCGAAGCAGGCGTAGGCGGGCGTCCACTCGCAGGTGGTGATGACCTCTTCGTCCGAGCAGACGTGGGCGGAGCAGCCGGTGCGGAAGCAGCCGCCGGAGTCCGTGCCTTCCTCCGGGACCTGCGCGGCGGCGAGACAGGCCAGCAGCGACGCCGACGGTGTCCAGCCGCACTGGCCATCCGCCTGGCGCTCGCAGCTCTCACCGGCGTAGCAGGCGTAGGCAGGGGTCCACTCGCAGGTGGAGATGAGCGGCTCGTCCGCGCAGAGCTGTCCCGAACAGCCGCCGACGAAGCAGGGCGCGGCGCCGCCGTCCAGGTCGGTTCCGGCGTCCGGCGCCAGCGCGTCCAGGCAGGAGGTCAGCGCCAGGTCCTGCGTGAAGGCGCACTGGCCGTCCGCCTGCCGCTCGCAGGTGGCCTGCTGGTAGCACACGTACGCCTCATGCCATTCGCAGGTGGTGGACTGCGCGGTCTCACCGCACAGCTGCCCGGAGCAGCCGCCGCGCACGCAGGGGGCTGCGCCGCCGTCCTGATCCACCCCGGCGTCCACGACGGTGCCCAGCCCCGCGTCCGTCACGGGCCCGCCCAGGCACGCGGTCAACGACGGCGTCTGCGTCCAGCCACACTGCCCGTCCGCCTGGCGCTCGCAGGGGGCGTTGGCGTAGCAGGCGTACGCCTCACGCCATTCGCAGGTGGTCTCCAGGGGGCCGTCCGCGCAGACGTGGCCCGAGCAGCCGGTGATGACACAGCCGCCCGCCTGGAGCGGGGCGCGGAAGCCGAAGTGGCCGAGGTCCTCGGCCAGGCCGCAGCCGGAAAGGGTGAGCGAGGACAGCGCAGCGACGGTGAGGAACAGGGAGCGCTTCATGGAGCGGCGCTGTTGCAAGCTGCGCTCCTCCCTTCGGCAGCCGCAACCGCGCGAGATCCCGAAGCTCCTGGAGCGCCATGACCTGCGCGCCCTCGAATTTCCGTGACCACCTACAGCAAACGGGGCGCTTGAGCAGGGAACGGCGCTGCGATACTCCGGCGCCATGAAAATCCACGAGTACCAGGGCAAGGACATCCTCCGCCGGTACGGCGTCCCCGTCCCGCGCGGCATCCTCGTTCATTCGCCGGAGGAGGCCGAAAAGGCGGCGAAGGAGCTGGGGACGAAGGTCACGGTGGTCAAGGCGCAGATCCACGCCGGCGGCCGCGGCAAGGGCGGCGGCGTGAAGCTCGCGAAGTCTCCCGAGGAGGCGAAGGCCCACGCCGGGCAGATGCTCGGGATGATGCTGAAGACCCACCAGACCGGGCCTGAGGGCCAGAAGGTCCGCAAGCTCTACGTCGAGCAGGGCCTGGACATCGCCCGGGAGCTGTACCTCGGCGTGACCCTGGACCGGGCGACCTCCAAGGTCACCTTCATGGCGTCTGCCGAAGGCGGCGTGGAGATCGAAGAGGTGGCGGAGAAGCACCCGGAGAAGATCTTCAAGGAGGGCGTGGACCCGTCCGTCGGCTTCTCTGATTTCCAGGGCCGCAAGCTCGCCTACGCGCTCGGGCTCGAGGGCAAGACGGTCAACCAGTTCGCCTCGTTCTGCCAGAAGCTCTACCAGGCGTACGTGGAGACCGACGCGTCACTGGCGGAGATCAACCCGCTGGTGATCCTCAAGGACGGCGGGGTCATCGCGCTCGACGCGAAGATGAACTTCGACGAGAACGCGCTCTACCGGCACAAGGACATCGTCGAGCTGCGGGACATC
>CAZQVZ010000093.1:0-16271 GCA_964596895.1 uncultured Myxococcaceae bacterium | reverse complement strand
TCTACTGCCGAGGTGCAGGCGGGTGCGGCGGGTGTCGGCCTCAGTCCCGGACTCGCCCAGGCGCGCAGAGCGCACTGTGCGACCTCGCCATCGCGAAGGTTCATGCAGCCACGCACGCGTCATCCGCGTCGGCCACCTCCATCCTGGAGGTGCTGGCGGGCTGCGACGCCAGCATCGCCACGACGTCGTGGAGGGGCGGGCGCTCGTCGCGCGGGTCGCCTTCGTTGCTTGCTCGATGCAGCGGGCGCGGCCGGGCACCGGTGCCACCGTCGTCGCTTGTGTGGCGGAGGTGCTGTCATACACGCGGCCATTGCCTTCGGAGGAGCGATGGCCGAGGCACTCGTGCCACCGTCGTCAATTCCGCGGCGGAGGTGCTGTCAGGCGCGCGGCCATTGCCTTTGCCGGGGTGGTGGCCGAGGCACTCGTGCCACCGTCGTCACCTCGGACATACGGCAGGGGGTGCTGGCATGCGTCCGGGCATTGCTTCCGACGGGGCCGTGGCCGAGCGCTCGTGCCGCCGTCGTCATCTCCACCGTGGAGGTGCCGGCAGGTGCGGAAGCATCGCCTCCGGCGGGGCCGTGGCCGAACGCTCGTCCCGTCGTCGTCACCTCCACAGTGGAGGTTGCAAAGTCGGCCTGGGCGAAGGCGGCCGGCCCGAAAGCAGAAGCGGCGTTTCCCCCTTGCTCCCTTGCCCAGGTGCCAACGCCCAGAAGTCGCGCGACCTCTCCGGCGGCCGCAGGTTCGCCCCCGAACCGCCCGAGCGCCGCGCAAGGAAATCTCCGCAGCGAGTCCTCCGGGGACGACCGCGCCCGAACGCCGGAACGCCTACGCGCTGCGCCGCCTACGGCACCCAGTTCTTCGCGTCGTCGCAGCGGGGATCCTTCTTCCGCTTCCCCAGCAGCGCCTTCTCATATGCGACGCCTGCGCAGCGCCCGACCACGGCGCCCCATTCAGTTCCGTCCTCAGGTTGGTTGAAGACCGCCGGAAGCTTGTCGGCATACTTCGCCAGGCACGCCTCGCTCTCCTTCGTCGCCTGCGCGAGGCAGGCGTCCTTCGTCACCTCGAAGCACTGTCGGAAGTACTGCTGCGGCTCGCACAGCGCCTGCGGCAAGGCCCCCTTCATCGCCGCGACCCACTCCGCGCCCTTCAACTGCAGCTTCGCCGGGGGCGGCGGGGCCTCCTGCGCGTCGGCGACGCAACCAGCCGAAGTGACCACCACGACAAGCAGCAGCGCGCGAAGAGACATGACGACCTCCGGGCGCCCATCTACCGCAACTACAGGTCGAACAAAAACCGCGCCCCGAGGGTCACCTGGTGCGGCAGCGCCTGGGTCCTCAGCAAAGACACCTCCGGCCTCAGCACCGCGCTGAACACGTGGCGCGCGCCCCTCCCCTCGAAGCCACCGAACCGGTGGTGCCACGCCAACTCCGGACCGAGCCGCAGCCCCACCGCGCTCCCGCCGTCTGCGTCCTCTCCGACCAGGCCGGAGGCAGACAGCCCCAGCGTGAGCCGCCAGACGTCCACCGGCGCGAACCACGCTCGCAGGTGGCCCACGCGTCCGGCCCGGGCCCCATTACCGGAAGAACCGAAGAGCGGCTGCGTCAGCCCCAGCTCCGCGCCGAAGTCGTATGCGGGCCGCCAGCCCTGCTCGAGCAGCCGGCACGGCTGCTGCGCGCGCTCCAGCACCCGCCCCCACGCCTTCACCTTGTCCCCACCGAGCGCCGCGCGCTCCTTTGCCTGGCGCGCCTCACACGCGACATCCGCCACGCCCCACAGGTCGAAGACGCTCGCGCCCAGGCCCACCGAGAACGTCCCGCCGCCTCCCCCCGGGATGGCCGCCGCCCCCGCAGACACGACGGGCCCGAGCGAGACGCGGGTCAGCGCCTTCTCCACCGGGGCGATGACGGGATTGAAGCTCCCCGCAGGCTGCGCAAACGCCGCACTTCCCACGGGCCAGACAGCGAGACAGGCGACGCCGACCCGAAGCACCGTCAGATGGCGCCAGCGCCGCCGATGGCCGGGCCTTCATTGCCCAGCTGCATCAGCGCGCGGAACTCCGGCGAGTCCACCTCCATCAGGAGGAGCTCCAAAGACAGCTCACCCGGCACGCTGCCGAGCTCCAGCCTTCGCACCTCGCCGTGCAAGAGGGACAGCCCCCGGTGCGCGCGCGCGCCGGAGCCCGGGAGGGCCAGGTCCACGTCCACTTCGTACACGCCACCGTTGCGCACCGGGCGCAGCCGCAGCACGTAGTCCGACGCGGTCGCGCCCACGGGCCTCCGCTCCGCCCGCAGCGTCACGCCCTCTTCGCCGAGCAGCTTCGGCTGGGCGACGACCTCCCCGTTCCGGTGCACCTCCACCGCGAAGTACAGGCGCGCCGGCGCAGAGGCCTCCTGGTGAGCCTTCGTGCAGGCCACACCGCCGAACATCAACAGGAGGATGGAAATGAGGGCGCGCATTCGGTGTTCAGACGTTCAATGCCGGGGTGGAGTTTCAAAAGCAACCCCCGGGCCATGAGGAAAGCCCAGTCCGTAGGCGGGCTTGCGGCCGCATGGGCTCGGCAGACCGCGACATCGGTGCGTCCTGCCACGGTTGCCGTGCCAATTTGACACGGTATCCTCCGCCGCCCCCTTCCCCCTGGCTCCATGGACCGGACCGAACGCCTCCTCGACCTCGTCGCATTGCTCCTCGATGCGCGCGAGCCCATCACCTGGGCGGAGCTCCGGGAGCACTTCCCGGAAGACTACGGCAAGGGCTCTGACGAGGCCGCGGAGCGCAAGTTCGAGCGCGACAAGGCGGAGCTCCTGGAGCTGGGCATCCCCCTGTCCTGGGTGCAGGGCGACGACGAGCGCGGCGACGGCTACGTGGTGGACCGGGAGATCTACTACCTCCCGCAGATCGACCTCGCGCCTGACGAATTGGCGGTGCTCTACGCGGCGGGCTCGGCGGCCCTGGCCTCTGGCGCCTTCCCCGGCCGGGGAGACCTCGCCCACGCGCTGCGCAAGGTGGGCTTCTTCGCCGGGCGGGACGTGCCCACCCCGAAGGTCCGGATGGAGCTCGGCGCGGTGCGCACGGACGAAGCGCAGGTGGGCGCCACCCTGGAGGCGCTGTGGACCGCCGCCTCCACCCGGAAATACGTGCAGATGGCCTACTGGTCCCCGCGCGCCGCGGAGCTGACCTCCCGCCGCGTGGACCCCTACGGGCTGGCGCTGCGCCGGGGCATCTGGTCGCTGGTCGGTTACTGCCACCTGCGGCAGGCGGTGCGGACCTTCCATGTGCACCGCATCCGTGAGCTGAAGGTCAACGAGGCAAAGCCGCGCACGCCGGACTTCGAGGTGCCCAACGACTTCCGGCTCGACGAGTACGTGGCCGCCTTCCCGTGGCAGCACCGGTTCCACGCGCCTTTGGACGTGACGCTGGAGCTCTCCGGTGAGCTGCAGGGGATGGCGAAGGGGCTCTTCCAGACCGAGGGTGTTCGCGACGAAGCGGCCGGAACCACCCGAGTCACCGTGGGCGCCACCTGGATGGACGGGCTGCTCCGCCACGCGCTCTCCCTGGGGCCTCAGTGCAAGGTGGTCTCCCCGGACGCGGCGAAGGTGCGGCTGTCCGAGATGACCCAGAAGATCCTCCTCGCGCACGCGCCCGCTGAAGTCTGCGAAGGCTCAGGCTCGAGCGCGGATGGGAGCGCCGCCTAGATGCCGCGCGCCAAACCCAGGCCGAAGCCGCAGGCGCTGCCTTCGGTGAAGAACCCGGGCGCGAAGGCGCCGGTCCATGAGCGGCTGCGGCGGCTGCTCTTCCTCGTGCCCTACGTGGCGCAGAACCCGGGCATCACGGTGGACCGGCTCGCGCAGGAGCTGGGCGTGGGCAAGGAGGCCCTGCTCGAAGAGCTGGACCTGCTCACCATGGTGGGCCGCCCGCCGTTCCAGCCGGATGACTACATCGACATCTATGTGGAAGGAGACCGCGTCTTCGTGGACCTCGACCAGCGCCTCTCCGCGCCCCCGCGGCTGACCGCCTCGGAGGCCGCCGCGCTCGCCGCCGCCGCCGAATTGCTCCGCCCCGCGGCTGGCGAGGCGCTCGAGCGGGCCCTGCAGAAGCTGGAGAAGGTCATCCCGCCGCAGGCCCGGGACCGGTACCGGGAGATGCACCGGAAGATCGACGCGGGGCCCGCGGGGCCGGGCGAGTTGGGCCCGCTGGTGCGCGCGGTGGCCGAACGGCGGGAGGTGGAGTTCGACTACTTCACGCAAGGCCGAGGCAACGTGCAGCGGCGCAGGGTCCGCCCCCACGAGGTCTTCAGCCACCGCGGCCAGTGGTACCTCGCAGGGTTCGACGTGCAGCGCGGCGAGTCCCGGCTGTTCCGCGTGGACCGGGTGCAGGCGCTGGCGCTCACCGACCAGACCTTCGATGCAGACCCCACCGCCCGGGTGCACGCCGTCCCTGATCCGGCGGGGCAGGGGGAGGTCCGCGTCCGCTTCTCCGCGCTCGCCGCCCCCTACATCCTCGAGCGCTTCGGCGAAGACGCCCGCCCGGCCCCCGAGGGAGCGGTGGACGTGCTGGTTCCCGGTGATTCGGAGCGCTGGCTCACCCAGTGGGTGCTCTCCTTTGGGGGGGAGGCGTGGGTGGTCGCCCCCGAGTGGGCGAGGCAGGCCGTTGCTCGGACCGCCCGCGGCTCGCTAGAGTCCTGAGTCTTCATGGGCTTCCAGCTGACCATTGCCGAAGGCAAGGAAGCGGGCCGCGAGTTCGTCTTCGAGCAGGAGAGCGTGACCATCGGTCGCTCCAGCGACTGTGACGTCGTCCTCTACGACCCGGGCGTCTCCAGGCGGCACGCGCGCATCTTCGCCGAAGGCGACGCCTTCTTCGTCGAAGACCTCGGGTCGTCCAACGGCACCAAGCTCAACGGAGAGCTCGCCCAGAAGGCGCCGCTCCAGGATGGTGACGCCATCACGCTCGGGCCGGTGGTCTTCCACTTCGTGGGGACCGTGCTGCCCGAAGCGCCCACCGGCAAGCACGAGATCGCCGACGAGAGCACCCGCATCTTCACCGTGGATCAGGTGAAGCGGCAGAAGGGCAAGGGCGAGGCCCTGGTCCCGCAGGGCGCGGCGCGCGAAGAGCTCCAGCAGCTGGGCCGCTCGCGGACCCAGACCATGCAGGCCGTCAGCCGGCCGCGCTCGTCGCTCTCCAACCCGAAGCTCGCGAAGTCTGGCGGCCAGGGCGCAGCGGCGCCGGCGGCTCCGCCTCCTTCCGCCTTGAGTGAAGCGCGGGCCCCGTCCCGCCCGGTCCGGCGCTCGGCGGCGGGAGATGAAGGCGCAGGCGCAGGCAGGGTGGTGCTCTCCGCCGCAGAGCGCGCGCGCATCAAGCGCGAGTCTCCGGCCGCCATCGCCGCCCTCAAGCTGTTCTGGCTGGAGGCCACGCCGAAGATCAAGAACGCGGTCTACGGCGCCGGCGGCCTGCTGGGGCTGGGGTTGGTGGCGCTGCTGTACTGGGTGGTGCTGGGCGGCGGCGGCGCGGAGGACACCCGCGGCCCGGAGCCGTCGGTCCTGTCGCGCCAGGCCATCGAGCAGTCCTTCGGGCTCGGCGACGGGGTGACCTTCGAGCGGTCGGACATGAAGGTCTTCAACTTCGAGTACCTCTCGCCCACGCGCGCGCTGGTCATCATTTATTACCAGGCGCAGGACATCTCCCAGGGCGAGGTCACCATCATCGCCAACGGCCGGGAGATAGGCGTGGTGCCGCCGGACACGCTGGGCAGCGCGGACCTGCTCCTCGACGTGGTGGTCCCGCCGGACGTGCTCAAGCGCGGCGAGCCCAACGAGATCATCTTCGACAACACCCGCAACCCTCCCGGGAAGGAGACCTGGCGCGTCCACAACCTGCGCATCGAACCCATCCCGCTGCCGGAGGTCCCCCACGAACAGTTGGTGCGCGAGGCGAAGATGGCCTTCGACCGCGCGGTGGTCACCCAGCAGCGCATCGAGGTCGGCGCGGAGAACCGCTACGAGGCCTGGAAGGGCTTTCGCACCGCGTGGCTGCTGCTCGAAGGCCACCCCGATCCCCGCCCGGAGCTCTATGACCTGGCGCGCCTGCGGATGCGCGAAGCGCAGCTCGAATTGGACCGGACCTGCGCGCGGCTGATGCTCGAGGTGGAGGGCCACTACAACCACCGCGACTACCCCGCGGCCCGGGCCACGCTCGACCACGTGAACAAGTACTTCCCCAACGCCAGCGACCACCTCTGCCCGAGGAAGGCGGAGATGAAGCGCTACAACTACGGGCTGTAGCCAGGCGCCCTCGCTGTTCGGCACCCGGCATCAGGCGTTGCGGAAGGGCGCATCGCGCCCCACCTTTGCCCTGTCATGCGCCACGAGCACGAGCTTCTGGCGTTCGAGCGGGGCCTTCGCGAGGAGGCGGCGCGAAGGACGCCAGCGGAGCGAGCGGTCCCCCACAGTGAGGGACCCGCCGAACTTGTGCCCGTCTGGCCCCAGATGACCGGCCAGGTCATCCCCGGCAACCAGTTCAAGCTCCTGCGAGACGGGGTGGAGGCGTTCCCGGAGATGTTGGACGCCATCCGCAGCGCACGGCGAAAGCTCCGGCTCGAGGTCTACATGTTCATCGACGACGCCGTCGGTGAGCTCTTCGGCCGGGCGCTGGCGGACGCGGCGCAGCGCGGCGTCCAGGTGAAGGTCCTCTACGACTGGATTGGCTCGCTCGGCACCCGCCGCAGCTTCTTCACGAGGCTCCGGGCGCAGGGCGTGGACGTGCGCGCCTTCAAGCCCTTCTCCATCTCGCGCGGGTTCGGCGCGTTCGTGCGTCGGGACCACCGGAAGGTGCTGGTGGTGGACGGTGAGGTGGCGTTCGTGGGCGGCATCAACCTCGCCGCGCAGTGGGCGCCCAGGGGCCGGGGCCGCGGCGAGGGCTGGCGCGACGACGTGATGCGGGTGGAGGGCCCGGTGGCGCAGACGGTGGAGCGGATGTTCTGCGCGAGCTGGCGGATGGAGGCGCACAAGCGGCTGTACCGGCTGCGCCGCCGCACTGCGCGCACGCGGAGGCGCCTGCTCCAGCGGGGAGATGGGCACGCGGCCATCCTCTCCTCCCGGCGCAGCATCCACCGCGCGTACCTGAAGGCCATCGACCATGCGCGGGCGAGCGTGATGATCGCCAACGCGTACTTCCTGCCGGACCGAAAGCTGCTCGGCGCGCTGAAGCGGGCGGCGCGACGAGGCGTGAGCGTGCAGTTGGTGCTCGCCGGCAAGAGCGACCACCCCATCGTCACCTGGGCGGGCCGCGCCCTGTACGACCAGATGCTGCGCGCCGGCATCCGCATCTTCGAGTGGTACGACGGCGTCCTGCACTCCAAGACGGCGGTGGTGGACGGCACCTGGGGCACGGTGGGCTCGTTCAACCTCGAGCCGATGAGCCTGCGCTTCAACTACGAGGCGAACCTCGTCTTCACCGACCGAAGGTGGGGCCGCGCGCTGGAGCGCTCGTTCCTCGCGGACTGCCTGCAGTGCCGGCGCATCGATCCGGAGACGTGGGCCAGGCGGCCCTGGTGGCACAAGCTGCTCGAGCGGGGCGCGTACCTGCTCCGCCGCGCCCTCTGATTTGCTTTCCTCTGACCAGGCTTGCTAGGTCGCTCTCCTTCCGGGAGGACCTACATGGACGCACCCTGCCTTCGTCTCGTCGTCGTCGCGCTCGCGGTGGCGCTCTCCGCCTGCACCAGCGAAGGGCCGGTGGGGCCCACCGGAGAGCAGGGGCCGGTGGGGCCACAGGGCCCTGGAGGAGATCTGGGGCCCGCCGGTGCGACCGGTGCCACCGGGCCCGCGGGTCCGGCGCCGGTCATCGCCCACCTCGAGGTGGGCGATGCGACCTGTCCGTACGGCGGCGTGCGCTTCATGACCTCGGACGGGCAGATGGGCTTCGCGTGCCATGGCGCCGCGGGCATGCCGGGCGCACCTGGCGCCACAGGTCCCCAGGGTCCCCAGGGTTCGCAGGGGCTGTCGGTGGCGGTGGCGGTGCTGAACGCGGGGGATGCGGACTGCCCGCATGGCGGGCTGAAGATCACCCGCGGCACCGACGACGAGTTCGTCTGCAACGGCGCCCCGGGCGCAACCGGCGCCACGGGTGCCACCGGCGCGCAGGGCCCGCAGGGGCTCACCGGCGCCCAGGGGCCGCAAGGCCCGCAGGGAGCGACGGGTGCTCAGGGACCGCAGGGGCTTCAAGGTGCGACAGGCGCACAGGGGCCGCAGGGCGCGCAGGGTCCGACCGGCGCAACGGGGTTCACCGGGCCGCAGGGGCCGCAGGGCAACATGGGCGCCACCGGGCCCCAGGGTCCGCAGGGCGTGCAGGGGCCGCAGGGGCTCGTTGGTGCCACAGGTCCCCAGGGTCCGCAGGGTGTGCCGGGCGCCACCGGGGCGCAAGGCGCGCAGGGGCCCACCGGCGCTCCCGGGCCACAGGGCGTGCAGGGACCCACCGGGGCGCAGGGGCCGCAAGGGCTCGTGGGACCGGCGGGCGCGCACGGACCGCCGGGGCTTGCAGGGGCCACCGGGCCTCAGGGACCGCAGGGGGGTGCCGGGGCCACCGGGTCTCAGGGACCGCAGGGCGTGGCCGGCGCTACCGGGCCGCAAGGGGCGCAGGGCGTGGCCGGCGCAACGGGCGCGCAGGGAGCGCAGGGCGTTCAGGGCCCGGCCGGACCGACAGGCGCCACCGGCGCCACAGGCCCAACCAGCGTGACCGCGTGCCCGGTGTTGGCCACCAACTTCAGCTTCACGAAGATCGAGTTCGCGCGTTCGACCCTGTGCATCGGTGAGGACATCTTCACGACCACCTGGAACAGCGGCCAGCAGTGGTGCAATCAATTCTTCAGCGGCGCTTCCATGTGCACCCACCAGCAGCTCCGGCGGGCCTGCAACAACGGCGGGTTCACCCTCTCGAGTGGTCGTTGGATGGCGGACCGGGTCGCAGACGACGACGTGCTGCGGACCAACAGCACCAGCTGCGACAACTTCGACGGCGTCAGCGCCTTCGACAGCACGCAGCCTGGCACCTACTGCTGCCTGGAGTTCATGAAGTACTAGCGCCGCCGCAGTGCCCGCACCGCGAACGCCACGCCCCACGCCACCGCCACCCCGATGGCGGCAGCGAGCCACACCACCGGCGTGAGCATCAACATCCCCATCACCGCGAACGGTGAGAAGAAGTTCGCGACCCAGGTCTCGAAGCCGCAGGGGTGCGCCGAGATGTCGGGCGCATAGGGGCCGCAGGTGCCGGTGAAGCTCACGGCGTGGTGGCCGAGCGCCGCCCCCAGCGCGACCAGCGGCGACGCCGCTACGAACACGGCGGAGAGCACCGCGTACAGCGGCAGGCGTGGGCGGCGTCTGGCGGTGAGGGCCACGGCGGGGACTCTACTCGCTGTCGCCCGGAGGACTGTGGAGGCACGCGCCGGCTGCGCAGAGGACGCCGCCTGTCGCAGCGTTCCCCCATGGAAGCCGTTCACGCCGAGGTCGTCGTTTCCCTGTCCCCGGAGGAGGCCTTCCGGCGCTTCACCGAGCGCGCCGGGCGCTGGTGGCCGAAGGCGTTCACCTGGTCCCAAGAGACGCTGGTGGATCTGGTCATCGAGCCGCGCGCGGGCGGGCGCTGCTTCGAAGAGGGGCCCCACGGCTTTCGCTGCGACTTCGGCCGGGTGCTGGAGGCGGTGCCCGGCGAGCGGCTGGTCTTCACCTGGCAGATTGACCCTTCGCGCGCGCCGCAGCCGGACCCGCAGAGGGTGAGCCGGGTGGAGGTCCGCTTTGGCGCGGCAGCGTCGGGCGAAGGAACACAGGTGGAGGCCACGCACGACGGCTTCGAGCGCCACGGCGAGGGCGCGGCCGCATATCGGGATGGCATGGCGCAGGGTTGGCGGGTGCTGCTCGACGCGTTCGCGCGAGCGGCCGGCGCGCGCGGCTGACCTGGGCCCCACCCGCGGGCGCGCGTGCGAGTGCCTCTGCGCACCTTCGCCCACCCCGGCGGGAAGCTCGCGTATGGTGCGCCCTCTTCACACGCGGGAGGGACATCCATGGCGCGCGGACAGGCGAACGCAAACGGCGGGGGAATCATCGGCGACGTGCTGGTGCGGCAGGGCGTGCAGCACCTGTTCACCCTGTGCGGCGGGCACATCTCGCCCATCCTGGTGGAGGCCAGGGCGCGCGGCGTGCGCGTGGTGGACGTGCGCGACGAAAAGCACGCGGTCTTCGCGGCGGACGCGGTGGCGCGGATGACCGGCATCCCCGGGGTGGCCGCGGTCACCGCGGGGCCTGGCGTCACCAACACCGTCACCGCGGTCAAGAACGCGCAGATGGCGCAGTCACCCGTCATCCTGCTGGGCGGCGCGGTGGCCACCGTGCTCAAGGGCCGCGGCTCCTTGCAGGACATCGATCAGCTCTCGATGATGAAGCCCATCACCAAGTGGGCCACCACGGTGAAGACGCGCCACGCGCTGGGCCCCACGCTCGAGCGCGCCTTCGCCACCGCGACCTCCGGCGTCCCCGGCCCGGTCTTCGTCGAGGTGCCGGTGGACCTGCTCTACGACGAGAAGATCGTCCGCGACTGGTACATGAAGGAGAGCGGCGTGAAGGACGCCGATCATCTGGGCGCGCGGCTGCTCAAGCTCTACCTGGAGGGCCACCTCTACCGGCAGTTCAACCAGCCGCACGTGCCGGTCTCCGACGTGGCCCGCCGGGTGAAGGTGCCGTCCCTTGGCGCGGTGACCGCGCAGCTCCCCCGGGTGCCGCGCACCGCCTCCGCGCAGCTCTCGCAGGTGGCGCAGAAGGTCCGCGAGGCGAAGCGGCCGGTGCTGGTGGTGGGCAGCCAGGCGCTGGTGAACACCGCGGACGCCACGCGGCTTGCGGACGCCATCCGAAGGCTCGGCGTGCCCACCTTCCTCGGCGGGACCTCGCGCGGGCTTCTGGGACGCAAGGACCCGCTGCAGTTCCGTCACCACCGCGGCAAGGCGCTGAAGGAGGCGGACCTGGTGCTGGTGGCGGGCTTCCCCTTCGACTTCCGGCTCGGCTACGGGATGAGCATTGGCCGGCACGCGGAGGTCGTCTCCATCAACCTCTCCCCGGAGGAGCTGACCAAGAACCGCCGGCCGGAGGTGGCGGTGCACATGCACGCCGGTGAGTTCCTCGTGCGGCTGGCGGAGAAGGCGCAGGCCTTTGGGCTCGAGGGTTGGGTGGCGAAGCTGCGCGCGCGCGAGGACGAGCGGGACGCGGAGATCGCCCGCAAGGCGGACCCGAAGAGCGCGCCGGTGGACCCGGTGCACTTCTTCCTGCGGCTCGAAGAGAAGCTCGCCGAGGACGCGGTGCTGGTGGTGGACGGCGGAGACTTCGTGGCCACCGGCGCGTACATCCTGCGGCCCCGGGCGCCTCTGTGCTGGCTGGACCCAGGCGTGTTCGGGACGCTCGGCGTGGGCGGCGGCTTCGCGGTGGGCGCGGGGGTGGCGCGCAAGGGCCAGGAGGTGTGGCTCCTGTACGGCGACGGCTCCAGCGCCTATTCGCTCTCCGAGTTCGACACCTGCGTGCGGCATGGACTTGCGCCCATCGCGGTCATCGGCAACGACGGGGCGTGGGCGCAGATCGCCCGCGAGCAGGTGGACATGCTCGGGGACGAGGTGGGCACCGTCCTGCGCCAGAGCGACTACCACAAGGTGGCCGAAGGCTACGGCGGCCGCGGGCTGGAGGTTCGCGACCCGGGCGACATCGACCGGGTCATCGACGAGGCGAAGGCGCTCGCGCGGGAGGGCAAGCCGGTCTGCATCAACCTGCACATTGCCCGGAGCGACTTCCGCAAGGGCTCCATCTCGATGTGAGGGCCTACGGGCTCAGCCGGCCGAGCCCGGGCATGAACCTGCCGACGCGCGTCGCGTAGCGGCGGTACCCGGCGCCGTGGCTGGCGAGCAGGTGCCGCTCCTCCAGCCGCGCCTGCCACGACAGCAGCAGCGCGCAGGCCACCGCCCCACCCGCGCTCACCGGCGACGGGGTCAATAACGCCACCCCCGCCACCGCGAGCCCGATGCCTCCGAAGATGGGGTTCCGGCTCAGGGCGAACAGCCCGTGGGTCACCAGCTCCGTCCGCGCGGGGTCGATGCCGATGCGCCAGGAGCGCCCCATCTGAGCCTGCGCGGCAAGGACGAGGGCGAGCCCCCCGAGGCAGAGCACCCAGCCGCTCACCGCCGTCCACGCCGGTTGGGGCCAGAGCCCCAGCGGCCCCGACCCCAGGGCGATGAACGCGCCGCACCAGCCCATGAAGGAGAACAGGAACACGCCCATCCCCCCGACTGCCCACCTCTGGGCGCCCTTCCCCGCCCGAAAGGCCACGAAGCCTGATGCGCCGGTCCGCCGCCGCTGCCGCAGGGTGGGGCGCACCACCGCCAGGCTCCAGAAGGCGAACAGGAAAATCCCCAGCGCCGCACGATTGAGCACGTCCAGCTGCACATCCACGTCCACGTCGTTCCTCCAGTCGGAAGGTTGAATGACGTGGGTGCTGACGGAATCCCCGGCGCGGGACTTACAGCGCCCTCACGACGGGCGGGGCGCTCCCCCGGGCGCGGCGCCGGGGGCCCTGGGCTTCCGCGGCGCGTTGGGGCATTCGCAGTCCACGCAGCCGTGCTCGCAGCAGGTGCCGCACATCTCCACCACCCGCCGGGCCAGCGCCGCGCGGGCGCGGTGCAGCCGCACGTGCGCGTTGTTGGGGGTCAGCCCGCGTGAAGCCGCGAAGTCACCCACGCTCGCGTCCTCCAGGTCCACCGCGCGCAGCGCCTCCGCGTACTCGGGCTTGAGCGTGTCCACGAGCCCCGCGACGCAGGCGCAGACCTTCGACTCCAGCTCCACGTCGGGCGCGGCGAGGTCCACGTCTGCCTCACTCGGCACCCCGGCCGACTGCCGCCGGAGGTGGTCCACCAGGGCGTTGCGCAACAGGCGGTAGAGCCAGGCGGTGGCGCGCTCCTCGTCGCGCAGGCCCCCCGCGCGTTCGAGCGCCCGGACCACCGCGGTCTGGAGCACCTCCTCCGCCGCCGCCCGGTCGCCGAGCCTGCGCGACAAAAAGGCGAGGAACTCCCGGTGCCGCAAGGCCAGCACCTGTGCCACCACCGCCTGCGCCCGCGCGCCGTCCACGTCGCGTTTCACGTCTCCGTCCACGTCCCCACCCGTCCGCCGCTTCAGCCGATGGCGCCGCAGTACGCGACGAGGGGCGCGGTGGTGTTGTTGTCCTCCACGCACTCGCTGGAGCTCCCTGCGCCGGTGCCGTCGTCGTCCACCACCGCCACCACCGTGATGGGCCAGACCTGCTCGGGCTCCGGCGTCCAGGTCACCGTGACGACCTCGCTCTGCCCGGGCAGGAGCTTCTGGCTGGTGTGGCCCACCGCGAGCAGCCGCCTGGGCACCGTGTCTTCATAGAAGGCGACGGGGAGCCCGGCGAGCACGCCCAACGCGCCCTGGTTGAGCACCCGCACCGACAGGCCGTGCTGTGAGCGGCAGCCCGAGGTCAGCTCCCGGAGGTCGCTCGGCACCAGATCCGGGGCGTTGAAGAGCCCTTCGCCCTGCACGTTCTGCCGGTAGCTGTTGAGCGGCGGGGCGCTCACGCCGGGGGCCACGTTGGCGAAGGACCAGCTCGGCGGCTCGGACTTCGGCACCCGGCCGTAGCTGTTGCCTTGGGCGCCCGGCCCGCCGCACACCCAGTCCCGGCCGTCACACACGTTGGTCACGTGGTAGGTGTGCTGGTTCCAAAGCGCCCGGGTGTTCACCCACTGGTCGTTCGCGTCTCGCAGGACGGAGATGCCCGGCGCGACGCCCGCCGCGCAGCCCAGCCCGCCCGCCGTATAGGTGTTCTCCGCGACCACGATGTTGGCGCGGCCGTTGCCATCCACGTCCACGATGACCGGGTACTCGTAGGTGGTGCCCGAACAGTGGTCCATCCGCAGCACGTTGTCGCCGGAGGCCCCGTCGAACACGTGCACTGCGAGCTCGTCCGCGTACACCACCTCCGCGCGCCCATCCCCGTCGAAGTCGAAGACCGAAGACCCGGTCACCGAGGAGCTTCTGTCCTGCACCGTCTTCGACCAGAGGACGTCGAACGCAGAGCCATCCGCCCGGAGCTTGAAGACCGTGTAGCAGGCGAGGTTCGCCACGCCGACCTCGGGCGCGCCGTCCCCGTCGAAGTCCGCGATGGTGGGCGGCCCGCCGGTGCCGGTGGTCCCACCCCCCACCACGCACGCGGCGCCGGACGGCAACGGTTGCGGCGCTGTCCACTGCGCCCCGGTCTGCCCGTTCACCAGGCTCACCTGGCCTGCGCCCACCACCACGAGCTCCGGCAACCCGTCGCGGCCCGGCTCTCCGGTGGCGGTCACGAAGTCCCCCACCGCAGCGAGGCCCGCGAAGCCCGTTCCGGTCCATCCCAACGGGGTGCCGTCGTGCCGGTAGGCGCTCTGGCCGTCGGTGATGTCCGGCGCGCCGTCCCCGTCGAGATCCGCCACCACCGTCAGTGGGCCCACCGCGCCCGCACCCAGGCCGGCGCTCCACAGCCGCACCCCGTCCGCGTCATACGCGGAGAGCCCGCAGACGATCTCCGCCACCCCATCCCCATCCAGGTCGGCGATGGCGGGGCCCCCCCAGTTCGCGTTGCAGGTCACCGCGTCCCCCGAGCCGTCCCGCCCCTTCCAGACCAACGCTCCGGTGGCGCCGTCGTACGCGGCCAGCCGCCCGTCTTCGGCCACCGTCACCGCGGTGATGGCGCCTTCGCCCTCGAGGTCCGCGGCGGCGATGCTGGCCGGCGGGTGGACCCGCGCGTCGGCCACGTCCGCCGAGGTCCAGAGCACGGTGCCCGTGGCGCCGTCGTGCGCGCGCATCACCCCTGCGCCGTTGTAGCCGCCGGAGACGCTGAAGTAGTTGGCGAGGACGTCCGGGGTCCCGTCCGCGTTCACGTCGATGACCACCGGGGTCATCATCACCTGCGTGTAGTTGTCCGCGGGCGGGGGCGAGCGCCACATCAGCTCCGGCTCGAAGTTCCCGGTGGGGACGAACTCGCAGAGGCTGCCCTCCACCCGCGGCAGGCACCTGCCCACGGTGGGGTCGCAGTAGTCGTCAGGGCCGCAGTCTGCATGGCCCACGCACACGCTCCCCGGCGTCACGCACGCGTCGAGGTAGCACAGCTGCTCCGTGCCGCAGCAGGCCTCGGCGCCTTTGGGGCCACAGCGGGTCTGCTCCCCGGTGCAGTCGAGCCGGCAGCCGTCGGCCTCGCAGTGATGGCCCGGAGGACAGCACTCCCCGTCGCAGACGAGCGCGCAGCCGCCATCAGGCAAGGCGCCCCCTTCGCCCCCGTCGGGCTCCTCGCCACCGGCCACACACGCGTTGAGCCGGCAGACCTCGCCAGGGGCGCAGTCGTTGTCGCCGAAGCAGGCGACCTCGGCGGGGCCGCAGTTGCAGCCGGCGAGGACCAGGCCCAGCGCAAGGGACCAGAAGAAGTAGCTCGAGGTGCGAGGGCTCATGCCCCCGACACTAGGTGCACTACCAGCGGCCGCGCCAGAGCTCGAAGGCGTGCACGTGGTCTGCGTCTTCGGTGGTCTCGCGGCGTACCCGCTCGCCCGCGTGGAGCAGCCGCAGGTCTTCGCGGGTGAGGACCAGGGCGTGGCTGTGGCCGTGGACCTCGTCCGTCAGCCGCGCGAGGCCCCAGGGGGGCGGGTCGAGGACCTCGGCCGGCGTCAGGTACAGCGCGTGGATGTGGCTGTCCTTCACGCCGGACAAAAAGCGCACCGGCGCCTCGGAGGTTGCCGCCTGGGCCTGGGCCATGGCCGGGTCCTCGAAGGGCTCTACACCGCAGGCCAGCCACCCAAAGGCGGCAACGCACCCCACCATCCCCACCCGCCCCACCCGCCCCCGCCCCACCCGCACCCGACCGTTCATTGCGAGGGGACGGTGCGCGCGGAAGGCACCCGACGCCAGCTGCCCTCGGGTGTGGACACCCCGAAGCGGCTTGGTATGAGGCTCCGCGGAGGAAGACATGGCCAAGGTGCATTCGAACGACAGCTTCTCGGTGCGGGAGAAGCTGGAAGCGGGCAAGGGCAGCTACGAGTTCTTCAACCTGGGCAAGCTGGCGAAGACGCGGCCGGAGGTTTCGCGGCTGCCGTTCTCGCTCAAGGTGCTCCTCGAGAACCTCTTGCGGCACGAAGACGGCCGCGTGGTGACGAAGGACCACGTGGACGCGCTTCTGGCCTGGGACCCGAAGAAGAACCCGGAGACGGAGATCTCCTT
>CAZQVZ010000092.1:0-16461 GCA_964596895.1 uncultured Myxococcaceae bacterium | reverse complement strand
CACCGAGGCCCCCTTTCGGGTGGCTTTGATGACGCAGAAGAGCGTGTCACCACCCTCCACCCTCACAGCGGTGTCCTCGCCTTCGTACGGGACCAGTTGGACGATGTAGTACATGCGGCCATCCTGGCCTGGTCGTGCGCGCGGTGCCCGTGCATAAAGCCCGTAAGGCGCGTGAATTGACAGCCCCGCTTTCTCCGCCGCAAGCTCCGCGTCAAACCAACGCCGTACTTGATGGGGGTACAAGACATGGCCGTTCAGAAGGCTCGTCAGCCGCGTTACAGCGTCAATGAGGACATCGCCGTGCTGGGAGGGATGCTCGGGTTGGTCACCGAGTTCGCCTCGCGCATGAGTGACCGGTTCGATCCGGACTTCGTCAGCGAGAGCCAGATGGTCCTCGAAGACCTCCGCAACGCGGACGGCGGACAGGACATCCGGCGGAAGGACCAGACCAGCACCACCGGCAAGTACCTCCAGTTCTTCGATGAAGGCGTCGCGCGGCTGGTCGGCCTGCACGACGCGGTTCGCCGCCTCTACAAGAACGACAAGGCCGTCGGCGACATGTTCGGCCTCAACGTCAACAAGAACGGCGCGTGGTCCTACTCGGAGCTGCTCGCGGGGCTCGACCTGGCGATCTCCGCCGCTACGGATCACCCGGAGATCGCGGCCGCCGTGAAGATCCGCACCCGCGACGTGGATGCGCTCAAGGCTGTTCGCGTCAACCTCATGGCGGCGGCCTCCAACAAACAGAACAAGATCAACGACCGGCGAGCGGGCACCGCTACCAAGGTGTCCATCCAACTCGACGCGGAACGCCGCATCGATGAGATCCTCTCCTCCGCCCGGATCGAGTTCGCCACCGAGCCGGCCGTCCTCAAGCGCTTCACCTCTCTCATTCCAACGAAGAGGGCGAAGAAGAAGGCCGCGGCCTAGGTCGAGTTCCCGGCGCGGCTGCTCGCGGCGGCCGCGCCACCGCTCGCCGCTTCGGCGGGCCTGCTGGCTTGCGCAGGATGGTTGCTCGGAATCACGCGGCGCCTGATGGTCTTCGCATCGCGTCTGCCGGGCTGCGCGTGAGCGTTCCTCGGATCGGCATGGAAGCCGCTCGGCTGCGCATGGGAGCGCCTCACCTGCGCATGGCCTCTGCTCGGCTGCGCATGGGAGGTCCTCAGTTGCGCATGGCCTCTGCTCGGTTGCGCATCAGGGCGCCTCAGATGCGCATGGAGGCTCCTCGGATGCGCATGGCCTCTGCTCGATTGCGCATGAGACCTGCTCGGTTGCGCATGGACTCTCCTCGTCGGCCCGCCACCGCTCGTAAGCAGCGGCAACCATTCGGCTTTCCGGTCACGCAGCCGCGCGCCTACACCTCATCCGCGCGGGCGGGGATCCCGGTCATCAGGTTCAGCGTGGGGTCCACCTCCCGCACGCGCATCCGGGTCAAATGCACGCCGGACTGCGTGCTGAGGAATCCCACCCGGCCGCGGTACGGCTCGAGCCGCTCTGCGTCCACGGCGCTGATCCCGAACCGCAGCCGCACGCTGCCGCCCGCGGTCAGCTCGATGGGGAGGGGACGAGACAGGGGGATCTTCTCTCCATCAATGGAGAGCACGTAGTCGGCGAGCGTCAGCATGCGCGGCAATTGCCCAGATCCCCCACCGAAGAGCGAATCGCAAAAGTGGAGGTGACCGCTCCCATTAGGCGCTGACCCGCGTTGCAGCGGGCGGCCCGCCGAGCCCTCGGCGCGGCCCCACCCCGGGGGTGTCCGGGAAGCAATCCTGAAGTTGAATGTTATGGTGGGTTCATGAAGCCCGGCCTGGAGATGCACGCCTGTGATGTCTGACCCGCCGTCTCTCTAGAGACGACGGCGGCAGGTTCACGTGCACCCTCCCCGCGCCCGCCCCAAAGAACGGCGCCTTGCTCTCTTCCGCTCACCCGGAGGTTCGTCTTGCGCTGGCTCAACTACCACCACCTCCTCTACTTCTGGACCGTCGCCCGGACCGGCAGCATCGTCGCTGCCAGCCGCGAGCTCTTCGTCTCCCAGCCCGCCATCAGCACGCAGATCAAGGCGCTGGAGGCGGAGCTGGGCGCGCCGCTCTTCGAACGCGCGGGGAGAGGCCTGGCCCTCACCGCCTCCGGCCGCACCGCCTACGAATACGCGGACCACATCTTCCGGCTCGGCTCGGAGCTGCGCACCGCCCTCGGCCCCGCCACCGACGCGCCGAAGCTGCGTCTGGGCATCGGCACGCTGACGCCCAAGCTGCTCGCGCCCACCCTGCTCGCGCCCATGCTCTCGTCGCAGCAGACGGGCGTGCGGCTCGAGGTCCGCGAGGCCTCCGCCGAGGCCCTCTTCCAGCTCCTCTCCGCCCGCGAGCTCGACTGCGTCCTCTCCGACGACGAGCGCTTCTTCGACCGCGCCGGCGCCCCGCGCTCCGAGCGCATGCAGAAGGTGGAGTACGCGCTCTTCGCCTCCACCCCGCCCAGCGAACACCCGGACGATCCGATGATCCTCCCGCTCGCCGGCACGCCCCTGCGCGCCCGGCTCGACACCTGGCTGGAGGCGCAGAAGCGCGCGCCCCGCGTGGTCGCCGAGTGTGAAGACGGGGCGATGATGCTGGAGCTGGGCCGCGCGGGCCTGGGCACGGTGGCGGCGCCGAAGGTCCTGGCCCCGTCCCTCACCCGGAGCCACGGGCTGCACCTGGTCACCCCGTGCGAGGGCGTCTTCTCCGAGCTCTACCTCCACACCACGCACGCCTTCCGGCGGCACCCGGCGGTGGAGTGGATGCTAAGGGGACTTCCAGATTCGATCATGGTCCCGGAGGCCGAACCCGTGCAGAACAGTGGCGACCCATGTCCTGCGCCGGCCCCCACAGCAGAGTTGCGCCCCGAGTGAGGGCGCGCCGGCGCACCGGCTGACAACAGGGAATCTGGCGAGCTTCGACACCGCGTGAAACAGGCGGCCGCGAGGTCCGCCGGCCCCACTTCCACGCAGTGCCAAGCAACGAAACGGAGTCCCCCCATGTCCGATCGCATCATCGTCACCCAAGAGAACCACGAGCGTCTGGCGCGGCTCGCCGAGCAGTACTCCGGTGGCCGCACCGCCGAGCTGGTGGAGGAGCTCGAGAACGAGCTGGCCCGCGCGGAGATCGTCCCCTCGCACGCGGTGCCACGGGACGTGGTCACCGTGGGCAGCCGCGTGCAGTTCGAGGACGCGGAGACCGGGGCCTCCCGCACCGTCGAGCTGTGCTGGCCGCAGGACGTGAAGGGCGACCCGGGCAAGGTGTCGGTGCTCGCGCCGGTGGGCGTGGCGCTCCTGGGCCTGCGCGTGGGCGAGGACATCGACTTCCCCATGCCCGGCGGCCGCACCCGCACCCTCAAGGTCACCCAGGTGCTCTACCAGCCGGAGGCCGCGCACAACTCAGGCGACGGCCCGCCCCCGCCGCAGGCGGCGTAGCCCGCTTGGGGATGGGCGGGGCCTTGGTGCCCCGCCCACAGGGCCCTGGCTACTTGCCGCCGAGCCCGCGGATGTACTGGATGAGCGAGGTCACCTGCTCCTCGGAGAGCTGATCCTTGTAGCCGTCCATCTCCACCTTGCGGCCGTCGCGCGTGGTGTCGAGGCCGTCGTTGATGGTCTTGCGCATGGCGTCGTCCGAGTACTTCTTCTGGTACGCGGCGGTGCTCATGTCCTCCACCTTCAGCTCCTGACCCTTCCTGGTCGTCGCCTTGCCGTCCATGCCGTGGCAGGAGGAGCACTTGGCCTTCCAGGCCCGCTCGGTCTTCTTGTCCACCTCCTGCGCGAACGCGCTGGTGGAGAAGAGGAGCGCGCCGCCGAGCAGGGCGAGCGCGAGGCGGTTGGACGTGCGGTTTTCGGTGCGGCTCATGGTGCGGCTCCTGTGGTCCGGACGCAGGCAGTGCGAGGACGAAGGGCCGTTGTGCAAGGTGGATGCCCCCCCATTGAGCGCGGTCAAGTCGCGCCGGCGAAAGCTGCGTAAGCGCGGGCAATCGCTGCAACTTCGGGCGCAGAGGCGGCCGGGGACGTCCGGTGGGGCGCGCAAGGGCTGCGAAGGGCTCCGCCGGCGCGGCGCAAGGGATGCGCGGGGGCGGTGAACGCGCGCTGCGTCACCGCCACTTCCGAGCGACCGGTTTCAGCGAGGACTGCGCGTGCGCTGCGAGTTGCCGCGGGCGCTCGTCCAGCCGTGCGTTGCCTCCCGGTAGCCCGGCAGCGGATACGCGACGAGGATTCGCGTCTGGTCGTCGTGCGTCCGCTGCACCATCACCAGCTGCCCATTGCTCAGCACGGGGTCCGCCAGGATGCCGCCAGCGGACGCCAGGGGGCATCGCAGGACTTCGTTCCCGTGTCTGTCGAGCTCGCACGGCGCCTTCCTCCTCTACACCGGCATCCAGACCTGGCTGCAGCGCCACGAACACCCGGACATCAGCAACTCGAAGATCCTCGTGAAGCTGCGCAAGGTGCTGCCGTCCACCGACGGCTACCGGGGCCAGCACTTCTTCGTGAAGGAGAACGGCCGCAGGCTGGTGACGCCGATGTTCATCGTGCTGGTGCTGGTGGAGTTCACCGACCTGGTCTTCGCGCTGGACTCCATCCCCGCGGTCTTCGCCATCACCCGAGACCCGTTCATCGTCCTCACCTCCAACATCTTCGCCATCCTCGGGCTGCGCGCGCTGTACTTCCTGCTCGCGGGCCTGGCCGCGAAGCTGCGCTACCTCAAGGCGGGGCTGGCGGTGGTCCTCACCTACGTGGGCTTCAAGCTCGTGTACGAGCGGCTGCACCACGACGTGACGGCGCTGCACGCCTGGCCCGGCATCCACCCGCTGGTGAGCCTGGGCGTCATCCTCTTCATCCTGACCATCACCCTCATCCTCAGCGTCCGGAACCCACTCCCCGAAGGGGAGATGGCCCCCGCCGGCGTGGGCCCGTTCGAAAGCCACGCCGACAGCAGCAGCCAGGCGACGAAGAAGTAGCGCTACCTGCGCCGCCGGGCCCCAACGCCCAGCAGGCCGAGCCCCCAAAGCGCCAGCGCGGCCACACCCGGCGCGCTCGCAGCGGCGCTGCAGCCGTACGCGGGGGTCTCCTTCACGCACTTCTCTTCGAGGGTCACCCGCACCGGCTCGGACTCGTTGCCGGCGAGATCCACCGCCACCAGCTCCGCTTCATAGGTCCGCGACTTCGCCGGGCACTCGAAGGAGAGGCTGCCCTCCGGCGGCAGGCCGGAGGCGACAAAGGAACGCTCCTCGTACAGGGTGAAGGTGGCGGCGCCTTCACTCCGCGCGGTGTAGCGGAGGAACCCCGTGTCCACCCAGCAGGCGCCACCTGACTGCGGCGAGCTGGCAGGTGTGTAGGGCACCGGCTCCCCCAATTCGAAGGTGGGCGGCGCAGGCGGCGTGTGATCCTCCGTGGTGCCGGTGGTGAACCGCGTGACGTCCCCCGTGAACTCGGAGGTGACCACGTACCGCGCGTTCGGGTTCAACGACGCCTCGGGTACCAGCAGGACCTGTGGATAGCCGTTGCTCCCGGGGCGCTGCGTCCGGGTGGTGGAGACCTCCTCCAGAGACTCGTCCGCGAGCACCCGGTACAGCCCGAGCCCTTCGCCGTGGTCGTGGAGGGCCACGCTGACCTGCGCGTTGAGCGGGACGTCGGTGGCGCCGTCGGTGGGGACGACGGAGTGCCAGAGCGCCATGCTGCAGGCCCACGCTGCGCTCGCGCTCCCGAGGAAGAGGGTGGTGGCCGCCAGGGCCTGCAGTGCTCGTCCGGTGCTCCCGCGCATGTGCCGCTCCTTGTGTGCGGCTGGCCGCAAAGCAAGGGGGATACCAGCGCCTGCGCGAAGGGCGCCCACCTTCGCCGGGGCCTCCGCGCGCGCGGAAAATCCGGCGTCGACGTCCGAAGGGGCTCGGGAATCTGAGCCGCTCAGCGGCGGACGCGGCGCCCGAGCTCGGACGCCAACTCCGCCATGTCGATGGGCTTGAGCAGCACATCCGGCCCCACCCGGCCCGCATCCTGCGGGGAGGCCAGCCCGAGCGTGGGGACGCCGTCGCCTGCGGTGGCCACCTGCCGGAGCACGTTCAGCGCCCGGGCATCCGGCCCCTGGGGGACATCCACCAGCACCACGTCCACGCCGCCGGCGTCGGGCGCGCGGTGCACCTCCAGCGCATGCAGGGCAGACTCCGCGGAGATCGCCACCACCTCGAGCTTGTGCCGCTCGAGCCCGCGCACCAGCGCCTCGCGCAGCCGCGCGTCATCCACCACCGCCAGGATGCGCGGGAGCCGCTGCGGACGAAGCCAGGGGGTCGAAGACAGGTCGGCGGACATCTGGCGATCAGTAGGGACCCGAGGGCCGTGTCTCCATGACAAAAAAGTGAGGATCTCTTCGTCCCTGAAAGGACAGACACGACCGCCGCCGCGTTCCCTTTGCGGGCGAGGACTCGTAGGCCCCGGCCATGGACACCCGAGCCTCCTTCAAGGCCGCGGCGCTGGTGGGCGTGGGGCTGATGGCCGGCGTCGATGAGCTCGTGTTTCACCAGCTCCTCGGGTGGCACCACTTCTATGACCGCGCCACGCCGCGCGTGGGCCTGTTGACGGATGGGCTGCTCCACGCGGCGGAGCTGCTGGCCATCGTGGGTGGGTTCTTCTGGCTGCTGAAGCTGCGCGAGCACGCGGCCCTGTCCGCCGCGCATGCCTGGGCAGGCGCCTTCGTGGGCCTGGGGGCCTTCCAGCTCTTCGACGGCATCGTGGACCACAAGGTCCTGCGGCTGCATCAGATCCGCTACGGCGTGGACCTGCTGCCCTACGACCTGGCCTGGAACGCCTTCGGGGCGCTCCTGCTCTTCGTGGGGCTGGGGCTCTGGCGGCGCGCACAGCGACGGGCAGGACCAGTCCGGGCAGAGGCGGGCTCGTGACCAGCGGGGATGTGCACGCCGAACACGCAGGACCGGCAGCGCACGCAGCGCACCTCGGCGCTGGCGCAGTCTGGCTGTGGCTGCTCTTCCTCGGCTGCGCCCTGGCCGGCGCGCTCTACCTCCTCGCCCTGGTCCGTGGCAGGCGCACGCGCGGCCAGAGCCCGTGGAGGACCGCGTCCTTCCTCACCGGGCTCCTCCTGGTCCTGGTGGGGCTGTGGCCGCCGTTGGCGGAGCTCGGTCACCGCGACCTGCGCTGGCACATGGGCCAGCACCTGCTCCTGGGGATGCTGGGGCCGGTGGGGCTGGTGCTCGGCGCCCCGGTGACGCTCGCCTTGCGCGCGCTGCCGAAGCCGGTCGCGCGGCGGCTCGCCCGGGTGCTGCACGCGCGGCCGCTCCGGCTGCTCACCCATCCCTTCGTCGCGGCGGTGCTCAACCTCGGCGGGATGGCGGCGCTGTACCTGACGCCGCTGTACAACGCGATGGGTCCCCACCCCTGGCTGCACGGGGTGGTGCACTTCCACTTCCTCGCCGCGGGCACGCTGTTCGCCTGGGCCATCGTCGGGGTGGACAAGGCGCCGGGCCGGCCGTCCCACCGGACCCGGCGGGTGGTCCTCTTCCTCTCCGCGGCCGGCCACGCCACCCTGTCCAAGGCCCTGTATGCGTATGGCTGGCCCAAAGACTCCCTCCACCCCCTGTGGGAGGTCGAGGCGGCGGCGAAGCTCATGTACTACGGGGGTGACCTCTCGGAGCTGCTGCTGGCGTGCGCGCTGCTCGCCCGCTGGCCCTGGCGGCCTGCCCTTCCCTCCGCTCCGCGCATCGGCTCTGCTGCCGGTCATGGCTCGCAAACCTGTGTTCCTGGGACCCGGTGAGGGGCGCTCCTGGCCCATGGGGCGCATCAGCGCCCTCTTCAAGGCGGACGCGGACGAGACGGAGGACCGCTACTCCATCTCCGAATGGTGGCTCGAGCCGCACACGAAGGGCCCTGGCGCCCACAGCCACGAGGAGGACGACGTCTTCTTCGTCATCGAAGGGACGATGAGCTTCCTCATTGGCGAGACGTGGGTGGAGGGCCCGCCGGGCTCGTTCGTGCTCGCCCCCGGCGGCGTGCGCCATGACTTCGAGAACCGCAGCGACGAGCGGGCGGGCGTGCTCAACCTGTCCATCCCCGGTGGGTTCGAGAAGAACATGCCGGGGATTGCAGACTGGTACCGGGAGCACCCGCCCGAAGACGCGGGATAGACGCGCGCCTTCAGCCCTGCGGCATCTGGCTGAGGTCCATGTGGAAGACCTCCCAGTGGTGCCCGTCCGGGTCGAAGAAGCTCCACTGGTACATGAAGCCGTGGTCGTTGGGGTCCAGCGCGGGGCTGCCGCCGTTGGCCACGGCCGCCTTCACCATCCGGTCCACGGCCTCGCGGCTGTCCACCTGCAGGGCGAAGAGCGCGGAGGTGTGCGTCTTCGCGTCGCCCAGCGGGCGCCTGGCGAAGCCCGCGAACTTCTCCCGGGTCAGGAGCATGGCGTACGCGCCCTCGCCGATGTTCATGGCCACGCCGGTGTCGTCCGAGAACCGGTCGTCGAACGTGAAGCCGAGCGCGGTGAAGAACGCGCGGGTGCGCGGAAGGTCCGAGACAGGCAGGTTCAGGTACAGCTTCATGGGTTCCTCCAGAAGGTGTGAGTTCTTCCCCATGGACGGCGAGGTCCGGGGCAGCTCATCGGTCCTCAGGCGGGGAGCGTCAGCGGCATCCCGAACTTCGGGAACCAGCGCTGCACGTCGAGGAAGGAGATCTGCTCGGTCACCTTGTCCCCGACGGAGGAGAGGTCGAGCACCATCAGCGCCCAGGCCACGTGCGGCCCACCGTCCGGTGAAGGCTTGTAGTGCGCGTAGGCCGCCATGCCGTTCGCCTGCACCGGCAGGAGCCTGGAGCCTTTGCACCCCGCCCCCGGCCCGAGCATGAACGCGCCGATGTGCGCCGGTCCCTGCAGCCAGAGGTCGAAGGGCGGCATGGACATCTTCGCGTCGTCTCGCAGCAGCCGCGCCAATCCGTCGATGTCGTAAGCCTCGAAGGCCTGCACGTACTTCGCGAGCAGCTCCGCCTTCTCCTCGGGCAGCGGGCCCTGCAGGCTCAGGTCCTTCGTCGAAAGGGTGGCGCGCGCGCGCTGCAGGGCGCTGTTCACAGACGCCACCGAGGTCTCCGTCGCCTCCGCGGTCTCCGCGGCAGACCAGCCGAGCACCTCCGTCAGGAGCAGCACCGCGCGCTGCTTCGGCGGCAGGTGTTGCAGGGCGGCCACGAACGCGAGCCGGACGCTCTGGCGCAGCATCGCCCGCTCGGCGGGGTCCGCGTCCGTCGGTATCACCAGCCCGTCGGGGATGGGCTCCACCCAGCGGGAGTCCGGCAGCGGCTGGAGCGGGCTGTCCGGGGTCCCCGGCGGCCCCATCAACGTCGGCTTTTCGCGGCGGGACTTGTGCTCGAGCGAGTCCAGACACACCCGGGTGGCGATGCGGTACAGCCAGGTGCGCAGGGCCGCGCGGTGCTCGAAGCGGTCCAGGTTCTTCCAGGCCCGGATGAGCGTCTCCTGCACCGCGTCCTCCGCTTCGGCGATGGAGCCGAGCATCCGGTAGCAGTGCCCGGTCAGCGCGGGGCGGTGTGCCTCGAGGTGTTGGGTCGATGCGACGGCCGTGGAGTCCATCCCGGACGTCGTAGGTGAGGCGACGGGAGAACTCAACCGGGCGGTGCAGGGGGCGGCAGCGGCCGGGCGGGCCTCGTCGGGTCTGCGACCGACGGACCCAGCGCCACCGCGACCCAGCGCAGGTCGTCCGAGTTGGCCATCAGGATCTTCACCACCACCGTCAGGGGCACCGACAACAGCGCGCCTGCAGGGCCGAGGATGAAGCCCCAGAACACCACCGAGAGCACCACCACCAGCGGCGACAGCCCCAGGGTGCGCCCCATCACCCGCGGCTCGATGAAGTTGCCAATGGCCATGTTGATGGAGATGTAGGCGGCGGCCACCAGCGCCGCGGTGCCGGGCCCCTTGATGAGCAGGGCCACCAGCACCGGCGGCAGCGCGGCGATGACGCTGCCCACCGCGGGCACGTAGTTGAGGACGAAGGCCACGAGCCCCCAGACCAGCGGAAGGTCCACGCCCAGCGCCCACACCGAGAGCCCCGCGAGGATGCCGGTCACCGCGCTCGCCACGGACTTCACCAGGAGGTACTTCTGCACCTGCATGGCGCCCGCGGCGAAGCGCTCGAGCTGCTCGGGCGAGTCCCCCACCAGAAGCTCCAGCTTCCGGCGCAGGCCGCTGATCTCCACGAGGATGAAGGCCAGCAGCACGAACACCAGGGCGAAGTTGGTGGCCAGCCCCGCCGCGCTGCGGAGCAGGCCCGCCACCATGCCGAAGAGGACGCTCGGGTCCATGTATTCGGAGTCCTGCACCAGCGCTCCGAGGTCCCGTTCGTACAGCCAGTCGTTGATGTCCCCGACGAGCGCCACCGCGCGCTTCTGGTAGTCCGCCAGCCGCGCGTTGAAGCCGGCGATGGAGGTGGCCACCAGGCTCGCCACGCCCACCAGCGCCGCCAGATCCACCAGCACGGCGATGGTGACCGACGCCCACGCCGGCAGCCCCCGCCTCGACAGCGCGCCCATCAAGGGCAGCGTCACGATGGCCAGGAAGGTGGCGAACATCAGCGGAAGGAGGATGGGCGCCGCCAGCCGCATGCCGGTGAGGATGACGACCACAGCGGCGATGAAGAGCACCGCCTTCGATCCAGGGCCGAGAACCATGTGGGGGTTCTTACCGCGGCTACCGCGAAACGGTGATCTGGAAGCTCACCCGCGCGCCGTCTTGTCGCCAGACCTGCACCTGGGTGGCGCCGGCGGCGCGGCCGGTGACCTCCACCTTGCCGCCGTCCACCCGGATGTCCGCGACGTCCGGATCACTCACCGCCACGCGGGTGACGTTGGGCACCGACAGGGTCTGCCGCCCGCCCACCTTGAGGACCACCGGCGCGGTCTGTGCGGAATCCGCCTGGGTCTTTGCCTGCGCCTGCGCCACCAGCGGCAGCACGCTGAGCGCGAGGGCGACGACCAGGGCCGCGGGGCGGAGGCGAGGCATGGCCCCCACTATCCCCGCGGGTCCGGAAAAAAGGCAACTCAGGCCGCTGCCTCCACGGGGAGGGTCGCTCCCTGTGCCACCCACTGGGCGAGCCTTTCGCGGTATGGTGTCGCCGCCGCGCGTGTCGGAGACGGTACCACGGGCGAGACCCTGCTCGCCGGAGCCCCGCTCACATCAGCCAGGCGGCGACGGCGCTGTGCACGTCGAACCCTTCGTCGGTGAGCCGGAAGCGCCCGTCCCCTTCGCGCACCAGCAGGCCTCTTTGGACCAGCGCCTGCGCCCGCTCCGCCTTTTGCGCCCAGTCCTTGCCATACGCACGGCAGACCCCTTCGAGGTCCACGCCGCTCACCAGCCGAAGGCCCATCGCCACCCGCTCGCCGAAGAGCTCGTCGGGGCCGAGCGCCTCGGTGTTCGCCACCGGCAGCGTCCCGGCGCCGACCGCGGAGAGGTACCGCTCCGCGCTGCGGTGGTTCTGCCAGCGCAGTCCCGTCGCCGCCTCGGTGCTCGCTTCGCGTGGGCCGGGGCCGGGGCCTTCGTCTCCGCCGCGCGCGCGCAGAAAGCCCGTGGCCCCCGAGCCCAGGGCCAGGTAGTCGCCCCCGGTCCAGTACGCGGCGTTGTGCCGCGCGTGCAGCCCCGGCTTCGCGTAGTTCGAGACCTCGTAGCGCTCGAGCCCGCCGCCTTCGCGGAACACGTCCCGCACCGCGCGCTGCATCTGCAGCACCGTGTCATCCGGCGGCAACGCGACCTCTCCGCGGGAGAGCTGCCGCGCCAGGGGGACCTCTTCGGCCAAAGACTCCTTGTCGAGCGTGAGCGCGTACGCGGACAGATGCTCCGGACCCAACCCGGCGGCCCTTCGCGCGTCTTCTCGCGCCATCTGCACCGACTGCCCCGGCACCCCATAGATGAAGTCGAGGGAGACGTTGTCGAAGCCGGCCTCGCGCGCGGCCCCGAGCGCCGCCTCCGCCGCCAGCGCGTCGTGCGCGCGGCCGAGGAACTTCAAGGTCTCCGGGTGAAAGGACTGCACGCCGATGGAGAGCCGGTTCACGCCGGCGGCGCGGAAGCCACAGAAGCGGGACGCGTCCGCCGCGCCGGGGTTGGCCTCCAGCGTCACCTCCGCGCCGTCCGAGAGCGGCAGCACCGCGAAGACGCCCTCGAGGACCCGCCGGACGTGCGTGGGGTCCCACAAGGAAGGCGTGCCCCCGCCGAGGTACACCGCGTCCAGCTTCCGGCCCGAAAGCCCCGGCGTCCCGGCCACCCGCAGGTCCAGTTCGCGCAGCACCGCATCCGCGTAGCGCTGCTCGGGGATCTGCTTCACCACCGTGGAGGCGAAGTCGCAGTAGGGGCACTTCGACAGGCAGTAGGGGAAGTGCAGGTACAGGGCGAAGCGCGCTGCCTGAAGGCCGGTGAGCGCGTCCACCGGCGCTGTGGGCGGGGTCACTTCTTCGCCTTGAGCTGCGCCTCGAGCCGCGTGACCTTCGCCTTGAGCGCCGCCGCCGCTTCGATGGCGTTCTCCGCCGCCACCAGCTTCTTCTTCATGGCCGCCACATCCGACTTGAGCTTGTCGCGCTCGGCCACCACCGCCGCGTCGCCGGGGCCGGCGCCGGCCCCGGCGGAAGCCGCGCCGCCAGCCGCCTTCGCCGCGGCCACCGCCTGCTTCACCTTGCGCTGCGCCGTCTCCAGCGCCTGCTCGAGCTGCGCCACCTTCGCCACCAGCTTCTGCCGCTCCTCGGCGCCGAAGCCGCCCTCCCGCGATCCCGAGGCAGACGCAGAGGCGGACGCAGCCGCCTGGGCCAGCGCAGATTCGTGCTCCCGCAGCGCGCGCTGCAAGGCCGCCTGCGCTTCGGTCGCCTTCTTGTTCGCGGAGGTCAGCTCCTCACGCAGCTTCTTCACCGCGCCCGGACCACCGTCCATGTCCCGGTGCGACAGCTCTTCGCGCGCGCGCGAAAGCTCGGCCTCGGTGGCCTCCAGGCTTCCGCGCGTCTCGGCCAGCTCCGCGTCGAGCCGCGCGGCCCGGGAGGCGTGCTCCGCGCTCTCCGCCCGCGCCGCACCGACCTCTGCCTCCGCCTGGCCGCGCGCCGAAGCCAGCGCCTGCTCCGCCTCGGAGCGCGCCGTCCACACCTCCGCCTCGCTCTGCCCGCGGACCTCGGCGAGCTGCGCCTCGAGCTCCGACGCCCTGCCCGCTGCCTGCGAAGCCTCGGTCCTCGCCGCCTGCAGCTCGGCTTCAAGTTGCAGCAGCCGCTCCCCGCGGGCCTGGCCGTCGCTCCGCGCGGCCTCGAGCTCCGCCTCCAGCGCGCCCAGCCTGGAGCGCTGCAAGGTCGCCTCTGCGCGCGCGGCCTCGACCGCCCCGTCCAGGGACGACGCCTGCGAGGTGCGCTCCGCGACCTCCGCCCTGGCCGCCTGCAGCTCGCCTTCGAGCCGGGCGAGGTGTGCGGCCTGCTCGGCGATTTCGGCGCGCGCGGACTCGACTTCGGCCTCCGCGTTGCCGCGGGTCTCGGCGAGCAGCGCCTCCAGGTCGGAGATGCGCGCCTGGGCCGCTTCTGCTTCCGCCCGGGCGGTGAGCGCGGCCTGCGCCTGCTCCGCCTTCTCCGCCTCCAGCGCCTTCACCCGCGCTTCGAGCTCGGCCTGGGAGGACTCGCTCCACTGCCGCTCCGCCTCGAGCGCCTCGACCTTGCCCGTCGCCTCGGCGAGCTGGGCGCGCAGGGCGTCTGCGTCCGCGCTGAAGACGTCTCGTTCGGCCCAGGCGGCGTCCCGCTCCGCGGTGACCGTGGGCAGCTCCAGGGCGTACCGCTCCACGTCTGCCTCGAGCCGCGCCGCCTCTTCGGAGACCTGCTGGTACTGCTCCTGCGTCGCCTCCAGGGTGCCCTGCAGCTCGCTGCGCGCCGCCGCCAGCTCTCCCACCCGGTCCTGCGCGAGCCCCAGCGCCTCCTTGGCGCCGAGCAGCTCTTCGGCCAACTCACCGCGGGTCTTGCGCTCTTCCTCCAGCGCGCGCTGCAGCTCGGGGACCTGCGCCTCCACTTCTGCCAGGGCGCGGGAGAGGTCTCTTCTGTCGTCCTCGGCGGTGCGCAGCGCCTCTTCGAGGTTCGGCACCTTCGCCTGCAGCTCCGAGAGCGCCTGGGCGTAGCCGTCTGCGCGGGCCTTGAGCTCCGCGTAGACCGCGCGGGCCCGGCCGAGCGTCTCCTCCTTCTGGCGCACCACCGTGCGGAGGAATTCGATCTTCTCTTCGGGCAGCGACGAGCGCGGCGGGCGCGGATCCGGCGGCGCACCGAACGGGTCACCGTCTTCCGCGAGCGACGGGCGGGCCGCCAGAGGTTCGGGGGGCGGCGCAGACGGCTGGGCCGCGGGGAGGGTGGCGCCGGTGGCGCGCCGGGGCGGCAGGGGCGGTGGCAGCGGCGGCGGTGTGGCAGCGGCGACTGGAGCTGGAGCGCGGACCTCATTGGCCGCGGGGGGCGCGGTGAAGAGTGGCTCGTCGTCCAGGCTCTCCCGCAAGTCTGCGAACGGATCCACCGTGTCGGACGTTCCGGCCATTCGATCCTCGGTCGCGGACAGTAGCGCTGATCTGCGGGGGCTCCAAAGTGCAGAACCCGAGGCATGGGCCGTTTACCGGCTGCCTGCCTGCAGGGGGATCGCTATGGTCGCCGCAATGCCTCTGCGCTACGAGCTGCCCAACGGTCTGACCGTCATTTTCGAGCCACAGCACGCCGCGCGCGTGGCCGCCTTCCAGGTGTGGGTCCGGGTGGGGAGCGCCGACGAGCGGCCGGATCAGGCCGGGCTCGCGCACCTGCACGAGCACATGCTCTTCAAGGGGACCCCCACTCGCGGGCCCGGGGAGATCGCCCGCGCCATCGAGGCCAACGGCGGGGAGATCAACGCCTGGACCTCTTTTGACCAGACCGTCTACCACGTGGTCATCGCCAGCCCGTTCGCGCAGGCGGGCCTGCAGATCCTCGGGGACGCGGTGCGAAACCCCCTCTTCGACGCGGAGGAGCTGGGCAGGGAGATCGAGGTCGTCTGCGAGGAGATCAAGCGCAGCCTGGACTCGCCGTCCCGCCGCGCCTCGCGGGACCTCTTCGAGACCGCCTTCACCACGCACAACTACCGGCGCCCGGTCATCGGCTGGGAGGAGACGGTCCGCAGCTTCTCCCGGGACAAGGTGCTCGAGTTCTACCGGCGCCACTACGCGCCGAAGAACATGGTGCTGACGGTGGTGGGGGACCTGCAGGAGCGGGACCTGCGCGCGTGGGTGGACGACATCTTCGCCGGTGACTGGGACCGCGCCTTCACCGGGCCGGTGGAGCGAACCCCGGAGCCTTCACCGTCCGGCCGCCGCTTCCGGGTGCGCCCCGACGACGTGAAGGAGGCCTACCTCAACCTCGCCTTCCCCATCCCCGACATGCTCCACCCCGACACCCCGGCGCTGGACGTGCTGGCGATGATCGCCGGCCAGGGAGACGCCTCGAGGCTGTCGCTGGAGGTGAAGCGCAAGCGCGCCCTGGTGAACGACGTGCACGCGTGGGCGTATACCCCGAAGGACCCGGGCCTGTTCTCGGTGTCGCTCACCCTGCCGCCGGAGAAGCTGGACGCGGCGGTGGAGGAGACGGTGCGGCTGCTGGCGGAGCTGCGCGCGCACCCGGTGGACGAAGCGGAGTTGCGCACGGTGCAGGCGCTCATCGAATCCGAGAACGTCTACCAAAGGGAGACGGTGCAGGGCCTGGCGCGCAAGCTCGGCTACTACGAGGCCTCTGGCGGCGGCCTCGAGCGCGAGGCGAAGTACTACGAGCGGGTGGCGCAGCTCTCCCCCGCGGACCTCTTGGCGGTGGCCCAGCGGTACCTGCGCTTCGAGCACCTGGTGGGCACGGGCCTTCTGCCCAGCGGCGCACGGTTCGATGACGCCGCGCTGCAGGCCGCGGTGGACCGCGCGCTCTCTGCTATGCCGAGGCCCCCCGCGAAGGCGCCCGAGCGCCCCGTCCCCCCTGCGCCCATGCAGGTGACGGCGCCTGTGGCCGCGCGGAGGACCTCCGGCGAGGTGACCGTGCACACCCTCTCCAACGGCGCCACGGTGCTGGTGCGGGAAGAGGCCGCGGTGCCGCTGTTCGCGGTGCGCGCTGCCTTCAAGGGCGGCCTTCGGCACGAGACCCCGGAGAACAACGGCGTGAGCACCCTGCTCGCCAGGACGTTCACCCGCGGCACCCCCACCCGCTCCGCCGAAGAGGTGAGCCGCACCATCGACGATCTGCAGGGCTCTTTGGCGGCCACCGCCGGGCGCAACTCGGTGATGGTCCGAGGCGAGTTCCTCTCCCGCCACTTCGACCGCGCGTTCGACCTGTTCACCGACGTGACGCGGAGCCCTGCCTTCGCCGACGAAGAGGTCGCCCGGGAGAAGGCGCTGCTCCTGCAGGACGTCCTCACCCGCGAGGACAAGCCGGCCGGCGTGGCCATGGACCT
>CAZQVZ010000091.1:0-16477 GCA_964596895.1 uncultured Myxococcaceae bacterium | reverse complement strand
CCATCCGGGAGGTCGTCTTCATCGAGGAGCAGCACGTCCCCGAAGGCATCGAGCGGGACGCGGAAGACGCCAAGGCGTACCACGTGCTCGCGGTGCAGGGCGGCCACGCCATTGGCACCGGCCGGCTGGTGATCCTCCCTGCGGCACCGGAAGGGGAGGGCGGCACCTGGGCGCAGGTGGGCCGGATGGCGGTGCTGCAGTCACACCGCAAGGCCCACATCGGCTCCAGGCTGCTTCAGGCGCTGGAGGAGGAGGCGCGGCGGCGGAAGGTGGACGGCATCGTCCTGCACGCGCAGCTCTACTCGCTCGATTTCTACAAGAAGCACGGCTACGAGCCCATCGGCGCGGTCTTCGAGGAGGCGAACATGCCCCACCTCAAGATGCGCAAGAAGCTGTGATGGACCTCAAGCGGCTCGCTGACTTCGCCCGCTTCGACGAAGCGAAGCTCCAGAAGCACAACCTCTTCGAGACGGACCGCTTCTTCCTCGACGTGTACTGCCTTTTGCCCGGTCAGGCGCAGAAGCCGCACGCGCACGCGGAGTCGGACAAGGTCTACCTGGTGCTCGAAGGCCGCTGCCGCTTCACCGTGGGCGATGGTTCCCGCGAAGAGGGGGAGGGCGCCTGTGTGCTCTGCCCTGCCGGTGTGCAGCACGGCGTGGAGAACCCGGGCCCACAGAACGCGCGCCTCCTGGTGATGATGGCGCCGCACCCGAAGCCGCCGTCCGCAAAGAAGGGTTAGCGCCGGCCTTCAGCTGGCGTGGCGCGCGTCGTCCCGGCGGAGGCTTGCGACCACCGCCTCGAACTCGGACTCGGTGAGCTCACGGACCCCGTCGTCTTGAAGCAGCACCCGCTCGAGGAGGTCCGCCCGCCGGACGAAGTCACCGCGCGCGCCGTCGAACAGCCAGATCTCGGCGCCGCCGTCTTCGGCCTCCACGACCTTCACCGGCCGTCCGTCGAGCGTGCAGTAGATGGGCAGGTCCATGATCCGAAGCGCGCAACGGAGGATTGTCTCCCTCCGCAGCCCCCACGTCCAACTGGCCCCCCGTGCATGTCGGACCGTCGGTTGGTGGACCTCGCGCGTCAGAACTGGAAGTAGATGTAGGGGCGCATCTCCACCGCGCCGATCTGCCGGATCACCAGCCCCAGGCCCACGAGCGCCACCGCCCGGGCCGGGGCGGGGAGCCAGACGAAGCCGCGCGCGGCGAGGTCGAACCACTTGTGCGGCACGCCGTGGAGCACGAAGGCTGCGGCCAGCGTGGCCCACACCACCAGGCTCACGTTGGCGGTGCCGCCGGTGAAGTCCAGCATCCGGTCGTACATCTCCCACGCCAGCCCCACGTCCGGCGCCCGGAAGATGACGCGGGTGAGGACCACCACCGTGAAGGTCGCCGCCCAGGCGAAGACGACGCCCACGTAGGTCGGGTTCCTGGGTTTGCCGCCGCGGGCCCACCAGAAGATCCGGGTGATGACCAGCGCCACGCCGTGGATGCCGCCCCACAGCGCGAACCGCCAGTCGGCGCCGTGCCACAGGCCGCCCAGCACCATCACCACCATCAGATTGAAGAGCAGCCGCCCCTTCGCCACCCGGTTCCCGCCGAGCGGGATGTACAGGTAGTCCCGAAGCCAGGTGGAGAGGCTGATGTGCCAGCGGTTCCAGAACTCGAAGAGGTTCTTCGCCAGGTACGGCTTGTTGAAGTTCTCCGGGAAGCTGAAGCCGAACAGCGCCGCCGCGCCAATGGCGATGTCCGAGTACGCGCTGAAGTCCAGGTAGAGCTGGAACGTGTACGCCACCGCGGCGACCACGTTCTCGGCGGAGGTGTAGTTCTGCGGGTTGGCGAAGACCGGGTCCACGATGCCGGAGGCCAACAGGTCCGCCAGGACCAGCTTCTTCACGATCCCCACGGCGATGCGGAACAGCCCGCGGCCGCCGGCCTCCGGATCCAGGGTGGGCGTGCGGCTGAAGCGCTCGAGCAGATCCCGGGTCCGGATGATGGGGCCGGCCACCACCTGCGGGAAGAAGAGCAGGTAGAGCACGTGCTCGAAGAACCCGAAGGTCTTCGGGTCGAGCTGCCTTCGGTACACGTCCACCACCAGGCTGATGGCCTGGAAGACCACGAAGGAGAGGCCAATGGGGAGGATGAGCCCCAGCTTCTCGTAGCGCACCCCGATGCCCACGTAGCCGAGCAGCGTGGCGGAGGTGGAGTAGAGGAGGTCCGCGTACTTGAACGTGCACAGCACGCCCAGGTTCGAGACCACCGAGACGATCATCAGGAGCTTGCGCACCCCCGGCCGCTCATCCCAGCGCGCCATCCCCCGGGTGGTGAGCCGGTCCACCACCGCGCACCACAGGAAGACCAGGAGGGGGAAGGGGGACCAGGCCGCGTAGAACAACAGGCTCGCGACGAGCAGCACGCCCAGGCGCGCGGTCTTGCTCTTCGCCACCGCCCAGTACACGGCGAAGGTGACCACGAGGAACGCGAGGAACTGCAGCGAGTGGAAGAACACCGACTACTCCTCCCGTCCGGAAGCGCGCAGCGCCGCCGCCAGATCGTCCGCGAAGGCGTGGGCCAGACGCTCGTACCCCTCCGCGGTCAGATGCACGCCATCTTCGTGCCCGAGCGGCGGCCGCAGGGTTTGCCAACGGCGCATCGACAGCTTGCCGCCCATGGCCGCCCGCGCAGACCAGAAGGCGCAGCCCTGGCTGTACGCCACCTCGCGAATGGTCCGGATCACCCGGTCCGTCCCCGGCGCCGCCACCACCGTGCCGTCCGCTCCCGGCGCGAGCAGGTCGGTAGGGCCCATCAGCACGCAGTCCGCCTCCGGCGCGGCGCCCTTCAGGGTCTCCAGGAACGACGTGTAGTGCTGACGCAGGATCTGCGGGTCGAGCTCCGACAGCGCGCTCTCATTGGTGCCGTAGAAGACGACATACGCGTCCGGCGCGCGCGCGCGGAGCTGCGCGGCGAAGGACTCCTTGTCGTACCCGTCCGCGAGCAGCACCGTCGAGCCGGGCAGCCCCACTGCGTCGTAGACGAGCCCCTTGTCCGTGCGCTCCAGCGCGGCGCCGAAGACGGTGACGGGCCCAGGTCCCAGGTTCTCCACCTCGATGACGTGGGAGAGCCCCTTCACCTCGAACCGCTCGATGCGAGCCTCGCCGCGCGCGCTCCCCATGCCGGTGAGGCCGCCTGCGGCCGCGGGCTCCACCGCTGCGCCGCCGGGGGTGGCCAGCGAAGGCGGGCCCAGGTCTGCCACCTCCACGCCGTCGATGCGGACCTTCATCCGGCCCATGTCCGGCGTCTTCAAGTAATGCAGCGTCAGGGCGGAGGGCTCGGCGCCCGCGCGCTCGCCCACGCCGAAGGCGATGGAGAGCTTCGCGCCCTTCTGGCCCACCGCGCGCGTGCCGGACAGGCTCCAGGGTTCGCCCGGTCCCCTCTCACGGGCGTCGGGGATCTCCCAGGCGCCCTCCAGGCTCCGCTTCACCTTCGCCGGCAAGAGCCGCTCGGACGAGCGGCCCGCCGACACGTAGCCGCGCCCGCCGTTGCCGTGCGCCTTCTGCAGGTCGGCGCGGACCACGTCGGTGAACATGTGGCCGGCGGTGTGCGACGCGCCCAGCTGCACGAAGACCGGACGGCTGGAGAGCTTCTGCGCCACTCGGGACAGCGCCTTGCCAGAAGGGTCCAAAAGCCCCGGCTGCTCCACGAAGCCCGAGGCTGCCGCCGCGCCCTCGCGCGACAGCCGCGCCCGCTCCAGCGCGAAGTCGAACAGGTGCCCGAGCACGTCCGCGCCGCGCGCCCGTGGGTGCACCAGGTCCTGGTTGAAGAGCCCCGCCGCGAGCCACCGGCCCACGCTGCGGTCGCCGCCCATCGCCTTGTACAGGTCCCAGAACGCGCAGCCCTTCGCCTCCGCGACCTCGCGGATCATCTCGCCCACCGCCGCGGTGTTGGGGCGTGGTTCGAGATCACCGGAGACGGTCCGCACCGCCGCGTCCATGGGCGCCACCATCAGGCAGCTCGCCTCGGGCGCCGCGGCCTTCACCCGGTCCACCAGGGCCACGGCGTTCTTGCGCGCGGTCTCCAGCGTCTGCCACTTGCGGCCGATCTCGTAGGCCTCGTTGCCGCCGAGCATCAGCACCACCAGGGACGGGTCTCGCCGCTGAAGCTGGGTGATGAAGCCGCCCTCCGGCGCGCGCAGGTAGACCTCGAAGAGGGCGCCGGGCAGGCCCACCGTGTCGTAGACCACGCCGGGCCGGTCGTTCTCGAGCGCTACGCCCAACAGCGACACCTCACCTGCGACCGACTGCAGGCTCAGGGTCTTCGCGCCCTTCGGCAAAGAGACCTGGGTGAAGCCGAGGGCCTGCTCGTCGAACCGGGTGGACACCCGCTGCAGCGCGGCGCCGTCCGCGGCCAGCTCCACTTCGCCGCCGGATGGGGCGCCCACGAAGAAGAGCTCGGCGGAGGTCGCGCCGCGCACGGCGAAGCGGGAGGTCTGCTTCGAGCGGTTGGCGGTGTAGCGCACGCCGGAGAACCCGAACTGCCCGGGGCGCTTCTTGTCGGTGAGCTTGGTGATGTCCCAGCCGTCGGTGGCCTCTCCGGTGCGGACCTTCCGGCCGGCGCCGCGGGACGGGCGGTCCACGAAGAGGAAGCCCGGGCCACCGGCGCCGTAGCGCACCTCCATCCGCTGCCGGATGACGTCGGTGATGTGGTCGGAGGCTATCTGCGAGTCCCCCAGGTGGACCACGCGCACCTTCTCCTGCAATTCGCCTCGCTGCAGCGCCTCGAGCTTCCCGAAGAAGGGCTCGAGGTTCGCGGTCAGCTCGAGGTCCACGTGCTGGGCGCCCACGCGCCTGGCGAGCCGCTCGAGGACGCGCACCTCGCGGGCCTCCGCCGCGCCCAGCGTCGCCTGCGGCGTCAGCGGGATCGCTGCGCCATCCCCGTGCAGGAGCGCCTCGGTCTGCGCAACCTCGACGGGGTCCTCCTCCAGCAGGAGCAGGGACTCGTCCGGCGGGAGGATGTCCGCCGGGACTTCTTCGGTGGCGATCAGCGGGGCGCCGGTGATGGCGTCCTTCTGGCCGAAGCCGGTCTTCCGCTGGGGGATGAGCATCTGTGCGACGGCATTGGCGGGATCTTCGCCAGCCAGCGCAGGGATGGGGCGCCACGCATCGGGCAGTGGGGCAAAGGAGAGCCCGACCGCGAGCACGACGGTGAACGCGAGAGTGAGTCCGGTAGCGCGGCCCTTCAAGACGCCCCTGAGTAGCCGACGCCTGCGGGGGCGGTCAAAGAACTAACCGCGTCCGTTCGGACGCTCCCCAGGCATGCACGCCGCCGCCCGTCCAGGCACTCCCTCTCCCTCTGGGAGAGGGGCGGGAGGGCGGCCGAGTGGACCTCGGAGTCAGACGGGAGAAAGCCTCAGCGCTTCCGCCCGAGCTCGGCAGGCGTGCGAGCGCTGGCGGGATCTTCGGGCCACGAATGCTTCGGGTACCTCCGGCACAGCTCTTTACGCAGCGCGGGATAGTGCCGCTCCCAGAACCCGGCGAGATCCGTGGTCACCTGCACCGCCCGGAAGTTCGGCGCGAGCAGGTGCAGGACCAGCATCACCCGGCCAGAGAGCACGCTCGGGCCCTGGGCCATGCCAAAGAAGTCCTGCAGCCGAGACTCCACCCAGGGCGGCTTGCCGCGCTCGTACCGGACCTTCACCTGCCGGTTGCCGGGCAGGGCCACCTTGTCCGGCGTCTGGGTCCGGAAAAGCCGCGCCTGCTCCGGCGAAAGCGACGCCTCCACCGCGGCCACCAGATCCCGCTCCCGCAGCTCCTTGAAGCTCCGCGCATCCGCGCACGCCTCTCCAATGGCGCGCTCCAGGAACGCGCGGTCCGGCGCTCCGAACCCCGCATCCGGGAAGTGCTGCGCCAGAAGCTCCAGCTTCGCCAGCAGGGACTCCCAGGCCTCCGGGTCCACGAACTTCTCGACGCCTTCGGCCAGCGCTGCCGCGGCCAGCACCTGCCCCACCTCTGCAGACGGCGGCGCCACCTGCCGGGACTCCTCGAGCACCAGGTCCCCGTAGGTCATCCGGCGCACGCGCTCCACCCGGCCCGTCGCCTCGTCGAAGCGGAGCGCGTCGGACTCACCCAGCGCGTCCGGAGCCACCTCCAGGAGCCACTCCGGCTCGATGGCGCTGGCGATGCGCACCACCACGCCCATCCCCCGCGGGCCTTTGCGCTCCTCGGCGTCCACCGCCACCATCAAGGTCGCCTCGCGCACCACGCTGGTCTCCGCCAGGGTGGCCTGGCCGCCGCCGAAGAGGAGCACCTCCGGGGACCTGGGCGCGCGCCTGCGCGCCACGCGGTCTGGAAACCCGGCCAACACGCACAGCCCCAGCGCCTGCTCGCGCGCAGGCTCGTCGACAGGTTTCGCCGAAGACCTCCGGGATTGGGCCCGCGACAATTGCTTGCGCACCCGGTCCACGGCCTGCGTGGCGCCCGCGTCCAGCGACAGGCCCGCGAGCCTGCCGCTCCCGAACCCTCCGGCCTCCGCCCGCCGGAACCGCTCCAACATCTCCAGCAGGTCCGACGGCCCGGCGAGCACGTCCACCGCGCCACGGCCGTCCCGCCCAAACTGCGCGCGCGCCTCCTGCCGAAGGTCCCGCTCGCCCAACATCGCGGCCAGCACCGCGGCGTCTTCGGGGACGCCCCGCGCCTCGCCTTCCGCGAGCAGCCTCCCGAGCCGCGGGTGCACCGGGAACGCCAGTAGCCGCCGGCCGACTTCGCTGAGGCCGCCGTCCTCCTCTACTGCCTGCAGCCGGCGCAAAAGGTCCTCCGCCGCGGCCAGCGCCTTCGCAGGCGGCGGCTCGAAGAAGGGGAAGCGCTGCACGTCGCGCACGCCGGAGGCCCGCAGGCCCAGCACCGTCTCCGACAGGTCCGCCCGGGCGATCTCCGGCGCGTCGTGCTCCGGCCGGCCGTCGAAGTCGTGCTTCGTGTACAGCCGCACGCACACACCCGCGCGGGTGCGGCCTGCGCGGCCCGCCCGCTGGGTGGCGGACGCGCGGCTGACCTTCGCCAGCTTCAGCGCCGGCAGCCCCGTCCACGGCGAATGGGACGCCACCCGCGCCAGCCCGGAGTCGATGACCGCCGCCACCCCTTCAATGGTGACGCTGGTCTCGGCGACGTTGGTGGAGAGGATGAGCTTGCGGACGCCTTCTTTGGAGCGCCGCACCGCGCGGTCCTGCTCGGCAGGGGCAAGGTCGCCATGGAGCGCGTGCACCTCCAGGCCGTGACGGGACGCGAAGTCCGCACACGCCTCGCGCGCGCGGCGGATCTCCGCGGCACCGGGGAGGAACACCAACACGTGCCCATCCAGCCCGCCCTGCACCAGCCGCTTGAGCGCGGAGAGGACCTGCTGGTCGAGGTGGCGCTCATCTGGCTGCGGGAGGTGCTCCACCTCCACCGGGAACATGCGGCCTTCGCTGCGCACCACCGGGCAGTCACCGAGGTACGCCGCCACCGGCGCGGCCTCCAGGGTGGCGCTCATCACCACCAGCTTCAGATCGGGCCTCGCGCCCCCCTGCAATTGCCGAAGCTGCGCCAGCGCCACGTCCTCGGCGAGGTGCCGCTCGTGGAACTCGTCGAGCACCACCGCCGCCACGTTCTTCAGCGTGGGGTCGGACAGAAGGCGCCGGCCGAGGATCCCCTCGGTCAGAAAGCGCAGGCGCGTCTTTGGTCCGCTGACGTCCTCGAACCGGACCTGGTAGCCCACGCGTTCGCCGAGCCGCTCACCCAGCTCGTCCGCCACCCGCTGCGCGGACAGGCGCGTGGCGAGCCGCCGCGGCTCGAGCACGAGGATCTCCCCATCCCCTGCGACCTTCGCCTCCAGCAACGCCCGCGGCACCCGGGTGGTCTTGCCCGCGCCGGGCGGCGCTTCCAGCACCAGCGCACCCTTCGCGCGCACTGCCGCCACCAGCTCCGGCAGGAGCGGATCGATGGGCAGCGGCGGCTGCGCGGGGCCGGCCATGGCGCCCGGCTACTCCTGCGGCTGCGGCTCGACCGAGGCCTGGTTGTCCGCACTCGGGCCCGCGTCCGCTGCCGCCTTCTTCTTCTTCGGCGCGCGCGGCTTCTTCACCTTCTCCGGCGCCGGCGCAGAGGTCGCTTCGGAGCGGGGCGGCTCTTCGGCCGGAGTCTGCGGCGCAGGCTCCGTCGCCGCTTCAGCCGGAGCCTCCGGTTCTTCCGCCAGCGCCGCCGCCTCGTCCGCCTCGGCGACGAGCGACTCATCCTCCTCGGCGGAGGCGTCCGACTCAGAAGGCGCATCCGGCGCCACATCCAGCGGCTTCGACACGCGGCGCTTCGGCTTCTGCGCAAGCCCCGTGGACTCGTACGCCCCAGCCAACGGGACCAGCGAGGCCTCTGCCAGAAGCCGCGCCTGCTTCACCGCCCGCTCCACCGCGGCGCCTGCCTCCGCCAGCTCCTTGCGCAGCGCGTTCGCCTCCTCCTTCTGCAGGCCTCCGTCACCGAAGCAGCCTTGCCAGGCGGCGTACGCCGCGCGGATGCGGTCCATCACCGGCACCGCGAAGGCGAAGTCCTCGGAGGTCAGCATCCGGGTCACGTAGGAGGTCTTCTGGCGCTTCTCGAAGTCCGCCCAGAACTTCTGCGCGACATCCCGGCTCGCCTTGCGCAGCGTGACCAGCTTCTGGTGCGGGAAGAGCGCTTCGATGATGGGCGCGCGGGCGCTGACGTGGAAGGTGATGCCGGCGAGCAGCTTCTCCAGCCCATCCACCCATTCATTCTGCGCCGCGCCGGCGTGCTCCGCGCGAAGCTCCGGCAACTCCGGCAGGCCGCGCGCGCGGTCCAGGAGCGCAGGGCCTTGCGCGGCAGCCTCCGTCACCAGCGCCTGCCCCGCCTTCACCCACCCCAGTTCGCGCGCCAGCTCCGGCCTGGCCGCCAGAATGTCCTCCGCCTGCCCGAGCCGGTCACTGAAGACGGAGGCGAAGCGGAGGAGATCACAGGCTTCGAGCGCGGACATCAGGCTGGAGGTCGAGGTGGACATGGCGCGGGCACATACCACGGACCCCCGGCGTCCTCAGCCGCCGAAGAGCGCCTCGAGCGCGCGCGGATGGGCGAGATCTTCGAACGCGACAGTCGCGCCCGCCTGGAGCAATTGCTCCGGGCGATAGGCGCCTGTGCCCACCGCCACGCACTCGCCGCCGCAGGCCAGCGCCGCCGCCACGTCCTTCGGCGTGTCGCCAATCACCACCACCCGGCACGCCGCCAACGGCGCGCCGAGCGCCTTCGCCCCGCGCTCGGCGCCTGTCCGGATCAGCGCCGCGCGGTCTTCGTGGTCACAGCCGAAGCCGCCGAAGGAGAAGCGGTCATACAGCCCCACGCGCTGCAGCTTCACCCGCGCGCCTTCGCGGATGTTGCCGGTGCCAAGGCCTACGGCGACACCGGGCCTGCGGTGGGCTTCGTCGAGCGCCTCCACCATCCCGCGGTGCACCTGGTAGCGCGCGTCTTCGACCCTCTGCACCTCTTCTTCCAGCACCTCCACGTACCGCGCGAGCACCCGGTCTATCTGCCCGTCGTCGTCGGCAGCCCCCGCCGCGCGCAGCCCCAGGCGGGCGATGGCCCTGTCGGTCATCCCGTCGAAGGAGAAGTGGCTGCAGGCCTCCGGACGCCCATGCAGCTCCGCGAACGCGCGCTCCAGCGCCTTTCGGCCGGCGCCGCCGGTGGTGACCAGCGTCCCGTCGATGTCGAAGAGCAGGACCGTGGGCTTCACGCCCGCCGCCGCCGCCGCGTCGCCATGCCCAGGAGCCCCAGGGCGAGCCAGCCGCCCACCGCGCCCGCGCCCGCCGAACAGCCGCAGCCGAGGTCGTTGGAGCCGCCGCCTGCGCCCGCGTCCGGCTTCGGCGTCACCGGGACGTTCGTCCCCGCGTCGTTCGGCTGCTCGGGCGTCTGCCACGGGGAGCAGTGGCCGCTTCCGCAGACGTACCCGTCCGGACAGTGGGCATCGGCGCTGCACTGCAGACGGCAGATGCTGTTCACGCAGGTGAGGCCCTGCGCGCAGGCGAAGACCTCGCCGGCGATGGCGCCGCAGCCCTGGCCCTGGCCTGCGAGCTGGTCGTCACAGGCGCAGACGGAGAAGTTGTTGGTGACGGTGACGCAGGAGGTGCAGCTGCTCCCGGCGCCGGGCTGGCAGGGCTCGTAGCAGCGGCCGTTCACGCACTGGTAGCCGGGATCGCACTGAAGGTTCGCGTCGCACGACGCGCAGCGCTGACCAGGCGTGTTGGTGGGGACGCAGACCGCCTCGCCTCCCACGCTCTCGCAGGCCTGGCCAGAAGGGCAGGAGGCCGGGTTCGCCACGTCGCACCGCGCGCGGCAGATGGCGGGCGTCCCCACGCAGGCGTTCCCGGTGGTGCAGATGCGAAGTCCCAGCGGGGTCTGGCCGCAGGACTGGCCCGTGTGGGCGACCTCGCCCGGGCAGGCGCAGATACCGCCGGTTCCCGTCGCGAAGCAGGCCTGGCAGCCGCCGGGGCTCTGCGGGTTGCAGCTCGAGTGGCAGCGGCCGTTGAAGCACGTGTAGCCGTCCGAGCAGGGCGTCTGCGCGTCGCACGCGCCGCAGGGGTTCGCGGCCTGGGTGGCGGCGCAGACCTGGTCGGTGCTGTTGGTGACGCCGTAGCAGGTGTTGCCCGAAGGGCAGGTGCTGTTGTTGCAGCCCTCGCACATCCCGTTGCCGGCGCCGCCGCCGCAGCAGGCGCGGCAGAGGGCCTCCTGGCCGTTCGCCTCGAGGATGCAGGACGCGCAGCTCTGGCAGAACACCGAGATCTCGCAGCGGTCACCCACGTTTCCGGTGGCCACGCACATGCCGCCCTGACACGCGTAGCCCACCGCGCACTGCGACGCCGAGGTGCACTGCGGCGCAGGACACTGGCCCCCCGACGGCGCGCACACATTCGAAGTGGAGCCCTGCACGCAGTCGTAGCCGGGGCCACAGTCCGAGGCCTGCATGCAGGTGCGGGTGCACCAGTTGATCTGCCCGGTGGTGACGCAGTTGCCGGTGGAGCACTGCGTGCCGTCAGAGCAGAACTTGCAGAGGTCCACCGCGCCGATGGGCGGCAGGCACGCCATCCCCGACGGCGTCGCGCTCTGGCAGGTGTAGCCGGCGGGGCACTGCGCGTTGGAGGTGCAGGGGGTGGTGCAGACGAGCCCCTGGCCGCCCGGCGCGCCGCGGCACACGTTGCTCGCGCACTGCGAGTTGGAGGTGCAGGGATCGCCCTGGACGCCACTGCCGCCCGGCGTGGTCGGCGGGTACACGGCGCAGACATCGTTGATGTCGGTGCTGGTCAGGGTGCGCTTTATTTCGCCCGCGCCGATGTTGTAGTTCGCGAACATCACCGCGCTGGTGGGCGCGGAGTGGTCCAGTCCGAGGAAGTGGCCGGCCTCGTGGGTGATGATGCTCTGGACGTCCACCTGGTTCCCGGCGCTGCCGCCCAACTTCCAGGTCCTGTCGTTGTTGAGCTGCATGTCCCCGTCGATGATCTGACCGGTGGTCGTGTAGTAGGTCGTGATGGTCAGCCCGAGCGTCTGCGCGCCGTGCTGCCAGCTGGAGCCTCCGAGCCAGATCACCCGGTTGGTGCCGTCGTTGGTGATGGCGGATAGGCCGGAAGGCGAGGTGAAGTTGCCCGCGTTGGTCGCCGCCCAGCGGGTGGTGCCGCCGGTGCACACGGCATTCGCCCAGCGGGCGAACCCGGCGTTGATCTCCGGGAGCACGCTGCCCTGGAAGTTGCCCACGCCGTTGATCTGCGAGTGCGCGAAGACCCGGTACTGCACCGGGGTGGTGAACCACTTCTTGCCGGACGGATCCGCGTGCGCAACAGCGCCGGCACAGAACAGGCAGAGCAGGGCGAGCCTCCGCATCACTTCGCCCCCTGCTCTCGCGGCAAGGACACCGCGCGGCGAATGCGGTTCAAGAAGGCGTCCGCGTCTCCGAGATCTTCGAGGCCGCCCAGTTCGCGGACCTGGGGTGCCGCGTCGTCCCGCTCGGCGCGCCAGAAGGCCACCCCGCGCAGATCCCGCGTCGCCCGCATCCTGCCGAGCGCGTCCGGGGCCAGCGTCACCTTGCCGGCGGAGAGCCCGCTGACGATGAGCGCTGACGCGTCGTCGCCGGGGACCTCGAGGAAGAGGAGGACCTCTTCGCCTTCGGTGAAGCGCGCCGCGCCGGACACGGTCTGGCCGAGGGTGCCGACCACGCCGCCCGGCTGGCGCACGGTGATGATCCCCGCCGGATCTCCCTTCAGCCGTTCGGTGACGTGAACCTGGGTGAAGGTGTGGATGGTGCGGCGGCCTTCGTCCCAGCGGGCCTCTTGCGCGCCCACCGTGCCGCGGACCACTTGCGGTGAGCTTTTGGCCATCTGTTCGAAGGACTGCGCGATCACCACCGTGCCGAAGGCGGCGAAGGGCAGGGCGAACGCCACGAGCGCGACCAGCACCCCGGAGGAGGTCTTCATGAAGCGGCACTCTACCAGCGGGACGTCGCCGGGGAGGATCACCCGTGCTAATCAGCGGGCATGGCCGGCCGCGTCGTCTTCTTCCTGCAGCACGGATCCTTCGAACCTGCGTTCCAGGCGACCACCATGGGGCTCACCGCCGCCGCCATGGGAGACGAGGTCTACTTCGTCTTCGCCTGGGACGCCCTGCGCAGCCTGGTGCGGGTGAGCTTCGGCCTGCCGGAGACGGACCGAGAGCGCATCGAGCAGGCGCGCGCAGAGGGGCTCGGCCTGCCCACTCCCATGAAGATGCTGCAGGAGGCGCGGACCGTGGGTGCCAGGCTCATCGCCTGCGACTCCACAGTGCGCGTATGCGGCTATGACCCCAACGCGCTCGGGCAGACCCTGGATGAGGTGATGGGGCTCGCGTCCCTGTGGCGCCTCACCGAAGGCGCCCGGGTCGTCAGCCTGTAGGACCGCGGTGAAGGGAAGCTAGAGCGCTTCGACGATCCGGATCTCGACGCTGACGGGTGTCAGCTCCGAGGCATTGAGGATCCTGTTGCACAGCGCCCCCTGCATCTGGATCAGCGACGTCTCCGCGGCGCCCCGGGTGAAGGCCCAGGTGTCCGCGCCGGAGGTCTGCTTCTCCCCGTCGATGAGGACGACGATGAAGCGTTCGTCCTCGGGGTTGGCGTTCATCTCGAACAGGCAGGGGTCCTTGTCACCGATGACCCGCCGGATCTTGTCCAGCGCATCCGCCAGGTCCGCTGCGTTCTCCGCGCGGTAGAACTTCACCGAGCACACGCCATCCACTTCGTCCGTGGCCCCGTCGCAGGTCTCGCCGCCGCCGCAGTCGTCCGCAGTCTGGCAGGCGCGCGGGAAGCCGCCGGCCTCGGCCATGGCGTTGAGCGGCGGGAGCGCCAGGGAACCGGTCACGTCCGCGCCAAAGGCCACGACGATGGTCCGGATGTCCTTCTGCCGCAGCGCCTGGATGCTGCTGACGACCCGGTCCTGATCGAGGCAGTTCTGGGCCGAAGGACAGGGCTGGTAGGGCTGTTGGGTGGAGGGGTTGAGCAGGGTGCAGGTGCAGGTCGCCGGGGAGAGGTCGGAGTTGCAGTTGGGCAGACCGTCCGTGAGGAGCAGCACGAAGTCGTCTCGTCCGTCCGGCTGATTGAGGGCCGCGTGGTCCGCCAGCGCCTGCAGCGTGGCGCCGATGGGCGTTCCACCCTCCGGCCGGATGCCCTGGATGAGGGTGTTGACCTGCTGCGAGTGGGACGAGAGCTCCGCGTCCACATCGACGCTCGCCGAGATGTCCAGCCAGGTGTTGCCCGAGCCGCACACGTCCACGGACTTCTCCCCGGGGGTGGAGGGCGGGTAGACGTTGAGTCCGAACCGCGCCGCGTGACCGTTGCTGATGAGGAAGGCCTCCATGGCCTGCTTCATGTCGGTGATGCGCGTGGGGCAGTTCGAAGGACACACCGGCGTGGGCGTCCCGAAGCCGCAGTTGCCGCAGTTGGGAGCGCCCTTGTCCACCGGGTCCATCATGGAGCCCGACTGGTCCACCACCAGCATGATGTTCGGCTTGGCGGCCAGGGACTTCACGTCCACCTTGGTGCTGACCTGGGCGATGGCCAGGGGCTCCACCGGCTCGAAGTCATACGTCTGGCAGGCAAGGCCCGTGGCCACCAACGCCACCACGAACACACCCAGCCCCAGCGAGGAAAGCCTCAGCGACATGTGCGTCTCCTGATTCACGGTGGCGAAGCCTATCCCGCCGCTTGCGGCGCACCAAGGTGTGGTGCGCCCTGTCCGCAGGGCAGGCAACCGCAAGGGGGCCTTTGTGGGTCCAACTCAGCCGATGGGGACCGTCGTAGGCGCGTCGACCTTTTCGGCGTCCCACTTGAACCCGTCGATGAGCACCGCGGAGTCCAGGATCGAGTCGCCTTCGTCGAAGATGTAGAAGCGCAGCTCCACCTCTTCGCCGGGCTTCACCGGTGCCACGGTGGTCAGCCAGCCGGTCGCGCCGCCCAGGGGGCCGGAGCCGGAAGCGTACTCCGTTGGCGATCCGGGGCGGTCATAGCCGGTCTTCGAGAGCAGCGCAGGGTCCTTGCCGCAGGAGTACGGGATGTCGGGATTGCCGGTGTCCGTCTTGCACACGTCGAAGAATCCGCTGTTGATGCTCAGCGGCTGCCCGAGTGAGTCGAAGGAGATGTTGCAGAACTCCCCGTTGCAGTTGCGGGTCGCTCCGCCTGGCAGCTTGGTGGGGTCCAGCGCCGTCGAACGCAGGAGCGCCACGAACCGGTCGTTGTATTGGGTGCAGACGTACTCCGGGTACTCGGCGGAGAAGAAGTTCACCCGGTAGCTGAAGCTGTTCGCGTTCTGGGGGACCTTGAGCACCAACCGCAGCTCCGTCACGTCCCGAGCGGCGGGCGCCGACGACTGCGGGAAGCACTCCGAGGCCGACCACAGGGGATGACTGAAGCCGCTCGTCGAGAACCCGGTGCCCTGCTGGGGGGAGTAGCCGGGGTTCTCGAGGTTGTCCACCGCGACGCCGCTGGACAGCTGGATCAGCTGACCGCCGGAGGTCTCGGGCAGCCAGTGGTCTCCAAAGCGCGACCGCACCTTGCGAGCCTGGGCGTTGCCCTGCACGAAGGTGGCGCTCGTCACGAGGTCACCGCACAGCCCGATGGCGCGCGCGAAGTCGAGCGCGGTGGTCCCGGTGACCGTGCCGCAGTCGGTGGGCTCATCCACCTCGCCGTTGCAGTCGTTGTCGGTGCCATCGCCCACCACTTCGACGGCGCCCGGTCCCACCAGCGGGTTCTCGTCGTTGCAGTCCACGACGTTGCCGTCCAGGTCCACACCCGGATAGCCATCCCCGTCGTAGTCCACCCCCCGTGCACCGAAATCGATCTTCCCGTCACAGTCGTTGTCCTTGCCGTCCACCACCTCCACCGCGAGCGGATAGACCTCGGGATCCGAATCGTCGCAGTCGCCACCGCTGAGCACGAAGCCGGCGGTCGGCTGGCACGCGGATTCGCTCACGGCCGAGTTCCCGAAGGTGTCCCCGTCCAGGTCCTGGTAGAACGTGAACTTCGTGCACGCCGGCGGGTTGTTCACGGGGGGCAGGTCGTTGATGTCGCTCCCCGCGTCCTTCTTGCCGCCCACCGACGAATCCCCGGGGCCACACGCGAGCAGCAGCCCGGCCAACCCCACGGCACCCAGTCGGAACGACACCCCGGAACGCTCTGGCTTCATTTGGAACTCTCCCGGCGGCGGATGATGCACAATGCCCACAGGCCAGGCAAGCACTCCGCCCGAGGAAATCCCTTTGATTCCGCGCACTTGCAGATTTTGAGACGTGTGCTGAGGTGGTATGGGGTGGCAGCCCGAGGCCGCGCGGGCATAAGGAGATCCGGGGGTTAGCAGTAGGCCTGCTGCGCGCTCGTAAACGCCGCGTACACCCGGTGGAGCGTCCGCGCGCACCGGGCCCATGCCGCTTTACCGGCCCCCACCCCGGCGTTACGGTCCGCGGCCCCCATGCAGATCGTCATCCTCTCCCGTTCGGCGAAGGTGCCCTCCACGAAGCGGCTGGTGGACGCGGCCAGGGCCCGGGGGCACGAGGTCCGCGTCTACGACCCGGTGAAGCTGGAGATGCATCTCGACGGCAAGAGCGCCTCGCTCTTCCACCGGCAGCAGAGGCTCGCCGGGTGCGACGTCGTCATCCCGCGCATCGCCCAGTCGGTGAACATCTACGGGCTCGCGGTGGTGAACCAGTTCGCGGTCAAGGGCGTGACCCTGATGAACGACGCGCAGGCCATCGCCCAGGCGCGCAACAAGATGCGCTCGCTGCAATTGCTCTCCAAGAACGGCATCGACATCCCGGCCACGGTGATGGCCAGGGACGCGCGCGACCTCAAGGCGATGGTGAAGCTGGTGGGCGGCGTCCCCGTGCTGGTGAAGCTCCTGCAGGGCCAGGACAAGAGCGGGATGATGGTCTGCGAAACGCTGCAGTCGCTCG
>CAZQVZ010000090.1:13259-16592 GCA_964596895.1 uncultured Myxococcaceae bacterium | reverse complement strand
TGGACGAGTTCTCCATCCTCAACCCGGACGGGCTGCGGTTCCCGGACGAGTTCGCCCGGCACAAGCTTTTGGACGCGCTGGGGGATGTCTCCTTGTTCGGCCGTCCGGTGGTGGGTCACCTCAAGGTCGTGAAGAGCGGCCACGCGATGAACCACAAGCTCGTGCAGAAGGTGCTCGAGGACGCGGCCAACTACGAAGTGGTGCACGCCCGCAGGCCCTTCGTGGACGCGCGGCTTCCGGACCTGGACGGCGCGCTCGAGCCGCTCGTCGCGTAGAGACGCCACCTTTGGACGCGGTGCAGCGCTGAGTTCTTGCGCACCGTGTAGGCGAGGGGCAGGATGCCGCGCCCTATGAACCTCCTTCGTACGCTTCCCCTGTGCGCCGCGCTGCTCGCCGTGGCATCCGGCTGCCCCAACCGCACCGCCCATCAGAACGGCCGCGCCGCCGCTGATGGCAGCGAGGTGGTGGCCACCTACGCCGGCAAGACGCTCACCCTCAAGGAGCTGGACGAGCGGATCGCCAACGAGCTCTTCGAGACCCGCCGCCAGCACCTGGAGCAGATCATCCTCCAGGACCTGGTGAAGATGGAGGCGGAGAAGGCCGGCCTCTCCGAAGAGGAGTACCTCAAGCAGGAGATCGAGGCGAAGTCGCCGGCCCCGTCCGAGGAAGAGGTCCAGGCCTTCTGGCAGCAGCTCGAGCAGTCCGGGCGCGTCCCGCCGGGCACCTCCATCGAGCAGGCGCGGCCCTTCATCATCCAGCAGCTGGGCGGCCCCGCGCAGCAGGAGCGGGCCCGGGCGCTGTTCACGCAGCTGCGCGAGAAGGCCAACGTCGAGGTGAAGCTCGAGGAGCCGCTGCCCGCGAAGGTGGAGGGCGTGCAGGCCACCGGCCCCTCCAAGGGCCCCGAAAACGCGAAGGTCACCATCGTGGAGTTCAGCGACTTCCAGTGCCCGTTCTGTGGGCGCGCTGCCCAGACGGTGGACCAGGTGATGGAGCAGTACGCGGGCAAGGTGCGGTTGGTGTTCCGCCACTTCCCCCTGGACTTCCACCAGGAGGCCCCCAAGGCGCACGAGGCGTCTTTGTGCGCCCACGAGCAGAACAAGTTCTGGGAGTACCACGACGTCCTCTTCGAGAATCAGCAGGCGCTCGGGCCCGAGCAGCTCGTGAAGCACGCGACGGAGCTGGGCCTGGATGAGGCGAAGTTCAAGGAGTGCCTCGACGGAGGGAAGCACGCCGAGACGGTCCAGAAGGATCTCGCCGCCGGCAAGTCGCACGGCGTGAGCGGCACCCCCGCCTTCTTCATCAACGGCCGGCTTCTGTCAGGCGCGCGTCCCGTCGAGGACTTCAAGCGCCTCATCGACGCCGAGCTCGGCGGAAAGTAGCGCTTCGTGGGCGGTCCCCGGTCCAGGGTCACGGGCACCGGCGAGGCCGCCACGCTCCCCTTGCCCTCCCCCGTCCCTTCGGTCTGGAAGGAGGGGACGGAGGTGGTGGTGACGCCGCTGTTGCCGGAGGCGGCGCTGCTCTTGCGCGCGCAGTCCGCCCGCGAGGACGGCGTGCTTCTGGCTTCGGTGGCCACCTTCCCGCTGGATGAGCTCTTCGGCTTGTTGGTCTCGGGGATGCGCACGGGGAAGCTGGTCTTCACGCGCGAGAAGGTCCGCAAGGTGGTCCACCTGCGTGACGGGCAGGTGATCTTCGCCGCCTCCACGGAGCCCTGGGAGCGGCTGGGCACGGCGCTGTGTGAGCTGGGGCTTCTGGACCGCAAGGCGCTCGCGGGCGCGCTCTCGCAGGTGAAGCCGGGCACGCGGCTGGGCCAGGTGGTCCACCGGATGGGGCTCGTCTCCCAGGCGCAGCTCTACGGGGCCATGGCGTTCGTGGCCCGGGAAATCGTCGTCAACCTCCTGGCGGAGTCCCACGGCCACGTGCTGTTCGTGGACGGGGCGCCGCCGCCGGAGGACGTCCTGCGGCTGCCGGATCCCACGCGGGCGCTGGTGCTGGAGGGCGTCAAGCGGGCGGACGACGTGCGCAGGCTCGGCGGGCGGTACCCCCGAAGCACCCAGGTGGTTCGCACCGGTGCTTCGCGGCCCGAAGGGCAGTGGGGCCACTTGTGGGACGCAGCCTCCGAGCCGGTCTCGCTGGCGGTTTTGCGCGCGCGCTTCGAAGGGTCCGAATACGCGTTCCACTCCGCCGTCGACGGGCTTCTGGCGCAGGGCGCGCTGACCCGGCGGGCGGTGAGCGCAGAGGCCCCCTCGCAGGGGGTGAAGGCTCCCAGCCTCTCTCCGGCGCTCGAGCGGTACGTGGCGCTGGTGGGGGACATCTGCCGGGCGCTGTCGCAGGCCGGGCATGGCCCGGGCGAATTGCGAGGGTTCCTGGAGGAGCCCCTGCCCGGGATGGAGGACGTGCTCGCGGGGGTGACGCTGGGAGATGACGGCGTGCTCCACCCGGGGCCATTGGCGGAGCTCCTCGCCGGCAGGGACGCGCGCGCGCGTGCCGCCGGGTACGAGGCGCTCCATGGATTTTTGTCGTATGCGCTGTTCACCGCGCGGAATGTGCTGCCGCCTGAAGTCTCCGAGAGGTTGCAGAAGGCATTCCGCCACGTGCAGGAGGGAACCGTCCCATGAGCCGAGAACAAGCACGCGCCCGGCTGGCGCTGGCGCTGGATCTGCCGCTGCGTGAAGCTGAGTCGCTCTACAAGAAGGTCCGCGAGCACGTGGGCTGGGTGAAGGTGGGCCTGTCCCTCTTCGTGGAGCAGGGGCCCGCAGCGGTGAAGACCTTCACCGACCAGGGCGCGCAGGTCTTCCTGGATCTGAAGCTGCACGACATCCCCAACACGGTGCTGCTCGCGGCCAGCCGCGCAGGTGAATTGGGCGTGGGGCTCATCACCGTCCATGCGCAGGGCGGCGCGAAGATGATGGCCGCCGCGGTGGATGGCGCGAAGGACGGCGCCCAGAAGGCGAACGTGGCGCCGCCGAAGGTGCTGGCGGTGACGGTGCTCACCTCGCTGACCGCAGAGGACCTCTGGCGCATCGGCTACCAGGACGGCGCGCAGCAGGTGGCAGGCCAGTTGGCGCGCTACGCGGCCGAGGCCGGCGTGGATGGGCTGGTGTGCTCGCCGCGCGAGGTGAAGGCCCTGCGGCAGGGCGCGCAGAAGCCGCTGTTCTTGTGCACCCCCGGCATCCGCCCCCAGGGCGCGGCCACCGGCGACCAGGCCCGCGCGGAGACGCCCGGGTTCGCGGTGAAGGAGGGCGCAGATCTCCTGGTGGTGGGCCGGCCCATCTACGGCGCCGGAGACCCCGAGGCCGCCGCCCGCGCCATCTGCGACGAAGTGGAGAAGGCGCT
>CAZQVZ010000090.1:0-13159 GCA_964596895.1 uncultured Myxococcaceae bacterium | reverse complement strand
GGAGCAGCCCCATGCCCATCCAGAGCGCCATCCCCTACCTGTTCTTCAGCGGCACCGCCAGACCGCGCTGTCCCACTACGAGCGCGCGCTGGGCGGCAAGACCGAAGGGCTCGTGCGCTTCGGCGAGATGCAGGGCGTGCCCGCCGACGAACAGACGAAGAGCCGCGTCGCCAACGCGATGATGAAGCTCGGCGCGGCGTCCATCATGGTGAGCGACACCGAGGCGGGCCAGGAGGCCAGCCGCGTCAGCAACGTGGAGATCTGCCTCACCTACGACGACCTGCCGGAGATGAAGCGCCACTTCGCGGCCCTGGGGGAGGGCGGCTCGGTCACCGCGCCCATCCACCTGGCGCCCTGGGGGGACATGTTCGGCGCGCTGACCGACAAGTTCGGCATCCGGTGGATGTTCACCGGCCCCGGCAAGCAGGGGTAGAGGTCAGCCAGCCCAAGGCGCGGTGCCGTGGCACTTTCCGCCTGTGGACATCCCGGGCGCTCGCTCGCTTCCGCACCCCTGGGCCCATGGACACCTCCCGCACAGGGCCGCCGGCTCATCGGCGGTCCGTTCAGCGGGAGTGACCGAATGCGGGCGTTGGGGATGGCGGTGGTGGCAGCGGTGGTGGCGCTCGCAGGGTGCGCCGGGGACAAGGCGGTCCGAAAGGGCGAGCCCCGGGATCCCCAGGTGGACGCGCAGGGAAACCTCGTCGCCCCCGGCGGCGGTGCCCGCTACGTGGACGCGGACCTGGGCTTCGAGGTCACCCGGCCTGCCGGCGGCTGGACCATGGACGTGACCAACGACCTCACCCCGGATGGCATCGCCACGCCGGTGGTGATGCGCAACGAGGAGACCGGCGCGCAGGTGGTCATCCAGGTGGCGCCGGCGGTGGCGAGCCCGGTGCAGCTGGCGGAACGGCTCACCGAAGGCATGCGCAGCCAGCCGGGCTTCACCACGTCCGACCCGGAGCCGCTGGAGCTCTCGGAGGGGGCGGTGGGCTTCCGCTTCGCCATGGGTGACCGGGTGCTCGGCCGGGTGGCGGTGCGGGAGGGCGCAGAAGGGCGCGTCCTGATGCTGCTCGCCACGTGGCCGACGGGCGCGCCCGAGGCGGCGCCGGCCGGCGTGGACCAGGTCTTCCAGAGCATCCTGCCCGTGCAGGGCGGGCAGGACGCGCGCGCGAGCCTCCAGCCGAAGCGCTAGGCGCCCGGCGCTTCCAGCATCCGGCGCCGCACCAGCTCCACCAGCGTCCGCACACCGACGCCGGTGGCGCCCTTGTTGTGGTAGCCGCGCTCCTTCGGGCTCTGCGACGGGCCGGCGATGTCCAGGTGCACCCAGGGGGTGTCCACCACGAACTCCCGGAGGAACACCGCGGCGTTGATGGCCCCGCCCCAGCGCTCGCCGGAGTTCTTCAGGTCTGCGATCTCCGAGCGCAGAGAGTCCTTCTGCAGGTCGTAGATGGGCAGCCGCCACAGCTCTTCGCCGGCGGCCTTGCCCGCCTCCAGCACGCTCCACGCCGCGCGGTCGTCGTCGCCGAACGCGCCGACGATGTAGTTGCCGAGCGCGATGATGCAGGCGCCGGTCAGCGTGGCCAGGTCCACCAGCAGGGCGGGCCTCTGCTCGCTGGCGTAGGTGAGCACGTCCCCCAGCACCAGGCGGCCTTCGGCGTCGGTGTTGGTCACCTCCACCGTCTTGCCCAGCCGGGACACCAGCACGTCGCCCGGCCGGTACGCGGTGCCGGACGGCATGTTCTCGCAGGCGCCGATGTAGCCGGTGACGGGGAACGGCGGCTTGAGGTGGGCGATGACGCGCATGGCGCCCAGCACCGCGCCGGCGCCGGCCATGTCCGTCTTCATGTCCACCATGCCGTCGGAGGGCTTGAGCGAGAGGCCGCCGGAGTCGAACGTCAGGCCCTTGCCCACGAATGCCATCGCCGGCGCCTTCGCGGCCTTGCCCTTCGGCACCCAGTTGATCTCGATGAACTGAGGCTCACGCACCGAGCCCTTCGCCACCGCGGCGAACATGCCCATCTTCAGCTTTTCAATCTCCGCGCGCCCGCGCACGGTGACCTTCAGGCCCAGAGACGACAGCTCCTTCGCCGCGTCCGCCAGCTCCTTCGGGCCCAGCGTCCCGGGCGGCTCGTTGACGAGGTCTCGGGTCCAGTTGACGCCTTCGGCCACCTGCCAGGCCAACTCCAGCACCCGCTGCAGATCCTTCGACTTCTCCTGGCCGGGCGGCAGGGCCACCGTCGCCGAGGTGACGCGGCCGCCGCCCTTCTCGTCCTTGCCCACGGTGCGGTACCGGTCGTACCGGTACTCGCCCAGGTGCAGCCCCTCCGCGGCGGCGCGCAGGCACTGCTCGAAGTCCCGCAGGACCGGCAGCGCCAGCACCAGCGACTTCGCCCGGAGCCTGCCCGCCGCCTTCACCGCGCGGCCACAGGACAGGCGCAAGACCTCGGGCTCGAACTTCGCGCGCGCGCCCAGGCCCAGGAGCATCACCCGGTCTGCGCCCACTGCGCCGTGCGTGTGCACCGTCCACACCTGCTCGGCGCGGCCCTTGAACCCTTCGGCCTGCGCGAGCGCCAGAAGCCCGCTGCCGACGGCGCCGTCCAGCTCCGTCAGAAGCTGCGCGCGGGACTTCTTGTCGGTCAGGTCGGAGTCGAAGAGGGGGACGACGAGGAGCGGTGTCTTTTCACGGGCGGCATCGCCGCCGCTGATGGAGATCTTCATGGGGCCGCGGAATCTATCGAACCCGCCTGCTTTTGCTGCCTCTCTTTTCGTGAACGTTTGCAACCTCGCCGCACCGTGCTTACGTCTGCCGCGCGAATGCCGTCCCTGCTTCTGCACCTGACCGCGACCGAACGCCTGGCAGCGGACGCGCGCAAGCTTCCACCGCAGCTCGCCAACGCCCTCCACGAAGACATGGCCTACGCGCGCTTCGGCGCGGCGCTGCCGGACCTGCCCCGGTACGCGGGCCTGCGCGGGGCGGTGCGGCCCTTGCGCGGCAAGGACGTGCCCCGCTTCGCCCGGCTCTTCCACGGCCACGCCCCGGTGGCCATGGGCCTGAAGATGGCGGAGCTGGTGGCGATGGGCGCGCTGGTGGGCAAGGAGCCGGGGCTGGCGGTGGTGAGCGGCTACTTCGCGCACCTGTGCCTGGACCGGACGCTGCATCCCCTGGTGGGCGGGCTCGCCGCGCGGCACCGCGAGCCCCAGGAGACGTACGAAGACGCGCACGCGCGGGTGGACTGGCTGCACGCGCTCTTCTTCCTGCGCGACCTGCACGGGCGGGACATGGTGGGCAACCCCTACCTGCGCTCGAAGTTCCAGGTCACCAAGCGGGCGGGGCCGCCGGCGCGCGGGGTGGGGCGCGGCCTGTTCGAGCTCATCCGCGTCTCGTCACAGGAGGCGCTGCAGAAGGCGCCCACCAAGCCCGAGGTCGACGCGTGGGTCCGCGGGCTCTACCTGCACGGGCTGTGGCTCTCGAGCCCGCTGGGCCGGCTGCGCGGGCTGCCGTCGTACTCGAACCTGACCTACACCGAGCTGTACCAGGGTCCGGAGGTGGACATCCCAGCCGCCATCGCGCGCGCGCAGGTGATGACCCGCGAGGTCCTCGAGCGCGTGCTCCAGATGATGACGCGCAGCCACTTCACGGCGCGGGTCCGGGGGCGCTTCCTCGACGAGTTCCCGGAAGGCTCCTTCGAGGCGTGCGCCGCCTGAGCATCTGGGGGGCGGCCAGCCAGGCGTCCTGTCTCGACACACGGCTTGGGCGCGCGCGCGGGACTTCCTAACGTGGCCCGAACCCATGGAGGTCCTCCTTCTCATCGCTGCCGGCCTGTCGGCGGGCACGCTCGGGGCCATGTTCGGCATCGGCGGTGGCGTCATCCTGGTGCCGATGCTGGCGTTGCTCTTCGGCATCCCCCTCGCGGACGCGGTGCCGGCCTCCTTGATGTGCGTGGTGGCCAACTCCTGCGCGGCGGCGGCGAGCTACGTGGAGAAGCAGCTCGCGGACGTGCGGCTGGCGCTGACCCTGGAGTTGGCCACCGTGTCCGGCGCCATCGCCGGCGGGCTCGTCGCGGTGTTCGTGCCCCCAGCGGGGTTGGCGCTCCTGTTCGGGATGTTCGCGCTCTACGTGGGCACCCAGATGGTGTGGGTGAGGCGGCGCGCGGAGGAGGCTCTGACGGAGGGCGTCTCCTACACGCCGCGCAACTACCCGTTGGGCATCTCCGGCTCCGTGGTCGCGGGCGGCCTGTCGTCGCTTCTGGGCGTGGGCGGCGGCCCCTTGAAGGTGCCGCTCATGGCCTACGGGATGGGGGTGCCCTTCAAGGTCGCCACCGCCACCAGCAACCTGATGATCGGCGTCACCGGCGCAGCCAGCGTGGCCATGTACGCGTGGCGCGGCAGCTTGAACCTGGCGCTCACCGCGCCCCTGGTGGTGGGGGTGCTCTTCGGCGCGCGCATCGGGGCCCGGCTGATGATCGCCGCGCCGGCGTCGTTATTGCGCCGGCTGTTCGGGATCCTGCTGCTGGCCATTGCCCTGCAGATGTTGATGAAGGGAGGGCAGGCGTTTTGGCCGACCGGGTGGAGATGACCGAACGCGCGGCGAGCCGCGCCGCCCTGCCGCTGGCGCGCGGGTTCGTGGGCGAGCACCACATCGCGCGGGTCCTGCGCACCGGCGCCCTGATGGTCGGCGGGTGTTTCCTCCTGTCGCTGGTGCTGGAGTGGCTGCCCGTCCACCCCGATCTCCAGCTGGCCCAGGCGCAGGCCATCCAGGGGCTGCGGCGCGCGGCGGTGTTCCTGCTGGTGCTCACGCCCATCATCCGGCTCGTCGCCGCCGGGGTCATGCTCGGGCTCGAGGGTGAGTGGCGCTACAGCCTCTACGGCGCGCTGGTGCTGGTGCTGCTCGGCGTGGCGGTGATGATGGGCCTGTCTCACTGACCCTGGGCGCCTACTCGTCGCGCGCCTTCTTGCCGGCCCCCTGCTGCTTGGACTCGTGGACCAGCAGCGGAGAGAAGAAGCAGTCCTTCTTGGTGTACTCGTCGAAGGAGAAGGCGAAGCGGTAGCTCGCGGCTGCGCGCTGGTTGCAGTCGGTGCGCTCGCAGAAGCGGCAGGAGATGCCGGAGGGCACCGCGTCCTTCTCGAGGTCGTTGGTGGGCAGCCCGTACGCGAGGTGCTTCGCGTTCTCCGCGTGGGTCCCAAGGCCAATGGAGTACGCCGTCCCGCGGACGATGGAGCCCTCCACCGGCTGCAATTGCACCTTGGCGAAGCAGAAGTAGTGCGCGCCGTCCGGCATGGCCGAGTACTGCCGCGTCAGCATGGAGGGGTTCAGGAACGCCAGGTGCACCGCCCACTTCGCGCAGGAGCCGGAGCCGGTGGAGAACTTGATGCCGGTGCCGCTGTAGCGCTTGGAGATGTTCCCGGCGATGTCCGAGCGCAGGAAGTGGAAGGGGATGCCGCGGCGCTGCGGGTCCGAGAGGTTGCACAGCCGGTGGGCCACCGTCTCGTAGGTGGTGCCGAAGATGTTGGAGAGCAACTCCACGTCGTAGCGGGTGCGCTGGACCTCCCCGAAGAAGTCCCCGTAGGACAAGAGCAGCGCGCCGGCGAAGTAGTTGGCCAGGTTCACCTTCACCAGCCGGTGTGTCTCCTGGTGTCTCGGGCTCCAGTCTCCGAGGATCCCCGGCAGCAGGCCCCCCTCGTCCATCAACAGCAGGCCGATGGACGCGGCGAGCTGGAACTTCAGGGGCTGCTCGGTGAGGGCAGGGGAGACGGTGAGCTTCTGCCGCTCGCGGTCGAGCCTGCGCACCACCGACGAGCCGTCCCCCGTCTCTCCCAATTCGACCCGGTAGCCGAAGCGATCTTGCAGGAGCTTCACCAGCTGGCCGCTCGTCACCTGGCGCTCGAGCCCGAAGTCTCGCCGCAGGGCCTCCGCCTGCTCTTCGAGCTGGGGGAACCAGTTGCGGTGCAGCTCGAGGAAGTCCGTCACTTCATCGAACGGGGAGTAGTCGTAGCGGACCCCGGGCAGGCCCAGCGCCGGCGTCCCGTCCGAGCGCGCCCGCTCTTCGGCGGAGAGCTGCGCGAGCACGTTCTCGAGCTGCGAGCGGGTGTTCTTGTAGAGGTTGAAGAGCGCGGCCACGGTGCCCGCCAGCTTCGGCTCGGCGGACAGGTGTTGAAGCGCGTCCCTGTCGATGTCGAGCGTCTTGAGCAGCGGCTCGTCCAGCAGCTTCGCCAGGGCCTCGTCTACCCGGCCTTCGCCGAGCGTGGACATGAACTGCTCGGGGTCCTGCTCGTAGAAGCGCAGCGCCTTCCACAGGAGCGGGAACGGCATCACCCGCTTCCCCTTCTCGATGAGGTTCAGGTACGCCGGCGAGACCCCCATCTCCTTCGCCGCGTCCGTCTGCTTGATGCTCCGCGACAGGCGCAGGGTGCGGAGCTTCAGGCCCACGTTGGCGTTGAGCGCGTTCTCGTTCATAGGCTCCTAGTAGGGCGAGGAGCCGTAAATTTACAACTCCCAGTGAAAGCCCTCGCCCGCCCGGCCGCAGAAACCTGGGCGACCAGGCGCCGCCATGCGGCCCACAGGAGCCCAGGCGGGCAATTGGGGGAGGCTTATTGACCTACTGCCCCAAAGGGCGCGCGGCTCCTGGGGCCACCCTGGGCCCCAGGCGCGATTTTGCCTCCCGCAACGGCGCGTTTTCAGCTCGCGGAGCGGGAGCCCGGGTTCGACCCTGCGCCGCGCCGCTTCGACAGGAGCTCCTGCCCCCAGGCGATGGCGGCGTCCACGTTGGCGCACACCCGCCAGGGGGTGGGCAGGTCGGTGAGCAGCAGCACCGTCATGGTGATGAACCGCATCAGCGGCGAGGAGAGGACGAACGCGGTGCCCAGGCAGTGGGCGGCCAATTCGGCGCGGTGGGCCTTCTGCCACTCCACCGCCCGCTGGCGCGCGTAGGGCGAGGCCCGCTGCAATTCGGAGGCGTCGAGGATGGCGACGTACGGTTCGCCGCGGGCGAGCACTTCGTCCGCCGCGAGGATGAACGCGTCCACGTCCGCCTCGGTGGCGCCTTCGCCCACCCAGAAGACGGCGATGGGCCAGCGCCCGGTATCAACCCGCCACAGAGACATTCGCCCGAGGAGTATCAGCGAAGGGCAGCCGAATGGTGCAGACAGTGCCTCCGGTAGGTCCGGTCGCGAGCGTCACCTGGCCCCGGTGACCGTCGATGATCCGCTTCACCATGGCCAGCCCCATCCCGCTGCCGGTGGGGCGGGTGGTGACGAACGGCTGGAAGAGCCGGCCGGCCACCTCCTCGGGCAGCCCGGGGCCGGAGTCACACAGCTCCACCTTCGCCCACTCGCCCTCGGGGCCGGCTTCGGCAGACAGGGTCACCCGGAGCTCGCCGCCCTGGGGCATGGCCTGCAGCGCGTTGCGCATCACGTTCCCCAGCGCGAGCCGCAACAGCGGTCCGTCCAGGGGCACGCCGCCCACGCCTTCGTCGAGGTCCAGGGCGACCCGAACCCGCGCCTGCGCGCTCTCCAGCTCCAGCGCAGCCTGCAGACACCCCTGGACGATGGGCGCCAGCGCCCCTTCCTGCAGTTCGGGGTGGATGGGCCGCACGTACTCCAGGAGCGCGCGCACCAGCCCGTCGAGCCGCGAGACCTCGTCGCGCAGGATCTCCAGGAGCTCGGGGCTGGTCTCGTTGGCCCGCCGCAGGAGCGCGGAGACGTTGGCGATGGCGCCCAGGGGATTCCGGATCTCATGCGCGACCACCGCGGCCATCTCGCCGAGCGCCGCGAGCTCCCTCCGGCGGACCAGCGCGTCCTGGGTCCGGGCCAGCTCATCCAGGGACTCGCGCAGCTTCGCCTCGGTCTGCTTGAGCTCGGTGACGTCCAGGTCCACGCCCAGGGCGCCGTGGACGCCGCAATCGCCCCACACCGGCGAGATGACGCGGACCACGAAGCGGGGCGGCTCTTCATTCGTGAGGTGCAGCTCCTCGCGCGCGGTCTCGCCGGCGAGCGCCTTCTCGAAGCCGCGGCGCCACACGTCCATCCAGCACGAAGGCAGCGGCAGCTCCTCGAACCTCCGTCCGAGCGCCAGGCCCAGGCTCCGCACCGACGCCGGGTTCTGCAGGACGCACCTGCCGCTTCTGTCGCCAATCCAGAAGTCGAAGGGCAGCGCCTCTCCCAAAGACACCAGCCACGACTCCAGCTCCTGCCACTGCCGGACGTGGTGGTGCGCGCTGGTGACATCCAGCATCGCGCCGACGATGCCGCCCTGGCCCTCCCGGTCCGGCACCACCACCGTGCGCGCAAAGCCGTCCCGCCCGGTCTCCCAGCGCATGGGGTGCTCCACCAACCTGGCGCCGCCGCGGGTGGAGACGTGGCTGATGGCCGCCTCCAGCGCGGGCGCTTCGCACGGTCCGGCCAGCTTCGGCGGGTGCGCGCGGAAGAGCGTGGCGCCCATGGCCTGCATGAGCGCCAACAGCTCCTCGGGGGCCCAGGTGGGCTCAGGCATTCGGGTCCACCGTCTCCTGCAGCGCCTTCGGGATGCGGAACTTCGCCCGCTTCCCTTCGCGCTCGGCGGTGACGATGCCGCGCATGATCATCCGGGTGGCGCCGGCGAAGAAGCGGGTGAGCCGGTCCTTGCCCGCAGGATCGATGAGCTTCTCCAGCTTCTCGGTGGCGTCCAGCACCAGCCCCGTCCAGTCCGCGGGCGGCAAGCCCAGGAGGTTCGCGCAGTGGTCGCCGGCGAGGTGCCGCACCAGCGCCACCGGCATCCCGTCCATGAACTCGCCGGGGAAGTAGTGCTGCATCATCTCCATCAGGGGGCGGATGAGCGTCCGCCCTTCTTCCGACGGCATCCAGTGGCGGTAGCGGATGACTTCGAAGAGCGCCTGACCGTCTGACACGTCCTTCGGCAACAGCTCCTCGCGGATGCCGAGGAAGTGCCCCACCACGTTCCACAGGTGCAGCCAGGCCTCCGCCTCCTGTGCGCTCACGTCCACGCCCAGCGGCTCGAACGCCTCCAGCGTCACCACCGAGAAGGTCATCAGGGTGCCCGCGAGATCCTCCTGGTTCACCGGCACGCCGTACTCGAGGCTGTCCCACGCAGCGTCGGTCCGGGTGAGCAGCAGGTGACGGATGGCGGCGTGCATCAACCGGACCTTCTGGGCGGTGCGCACGCCGCGGCCTTCGTGGTCCAGGGAGCCTTCGTCCAGCACGTCGAAGAGGAACTGGGCGGTCTCGAAGATCCGCTGGTGCACGTGCCGGGTCATGCCCTGGGTCTGGGTGAGCACCCGCGCGCCCTTCGCCGCCGCGTACGCCTGCGGCAGGGAGGAACAGAACAGCGCCGCCGCCGTCTCCCAGCCCGCGCGGGCGAAGAGCTTCTGGGCGGTCTGGAGCTTCGCGACGTCCGTCCAGGAGGGCAGCGCCTGGGTGTCCTCGAAGTACTGCGCCACTTCGGGCGGCAGGCCCGGGGGCAACGGCTCGGTGCTGCGGAAGAGCTGTCCCAGGACCTCGTTCACCGCGGCCAACTGCCCCTTCTGGAAGATGCCCTCCACCACCGCGTCCGCCACCGGGTCCGCGCTCTGGCGCATGGCGTCCAGAAGCCCGTCGCTCCAGCGGGGCGTGGGCAGGCGGAACGGGTGGCGCAGGTGCTCGAGGTACCGGCCCAGCGCCTCGGTCGGGTAGAAGCGGGTCGCCTCTTCGTAGATGTAGAAGGTCTCCGGCGGGATGTTGGTGTGCAGGTAGCGGTTGTTGCGCCACGAGCCGTCCGGCCGCTGCTCGCGGACGAGGTACGCCACCCCGCGCTTCACCGCGTCCCCATCGCCTTCGCCGGCTTCGATGAGCCCCTGCAGCACCAGGCCGGTGAGCGGCGGCATCGAAGGGCCCCTGCCCGCGAGGTTCGGCCTCGAATAGCTCTCCTCGGTTTCGCCCCAGCCGCCGTCCGCGTTCTGGCGGGACTCGAGGAAGTCCACGGCGCGGCGGACCCAGGGCTCTCGCAGATCCACCTTCACCGCGCGCAGGCCCATCAGCACGAACGCGGTGGCGGAGAGGTAGTTGACGACCCAGCGGCCCCAGAACGAGCCGTCGTCGCACTGCTGCGCCTTGAGGAAGTCCACCGCACGAAAGATGCGCGGGTCCGCCACCGTGAGGCCCACTGCGCCCAGCCCGTGCAGGACGCGCGAGGTGAGGTCTTCGGTGGAGGGATCGCCGGTGGTGATGGGCGGGTTGATGAGCACCTTCACCATCGCGAAGGGGTCATCCAACGGCACCCGGGGCGTCTTCATCAAGACCGGCCCGCGCGGCTTGCCCGGCAGCCCCCAGACGAAGGCGCTCCAGCCGCCGTCGGGGTTCTGCATGTCGAACAGCCAGGCCTTCCCCTCTTCGATGCTGCGCTGGTAGCGCTGGCGGGACGCGGCGTCCGCTGCGCCGTCGCCCTCCCAGGAGAGCGCCTGGCCCAGCGCGCTCAGGCACACCCCGGCGTCGTCACAGTCCACCATGGTGTGGTTGGTGCGCTGGAAGGCCCAGCCGCCGGTCCGCACCGCGCCCGGCTTGCGGTTGTTGGGGCGCGGCATGGGGATGTCCAACTGCGCAGAGACGATCCAGTCCAGCGCGCGCTTCACCTCCGGATCCGACGGGCCGAAGCCGGTGGCGAGCAGGGCGCGGGCGTTGAAGGCGGTGGACCAGACCTCGGCGCCGAAGCCGTCCCAGGTGAGCCCGTGCACGCCCTTCACGCCCTGGCCCTTCACCCACGCCACCGCCCGCGCCATCCGGGGATCGGCGGTGGTGAGCCCCGCCGCCCACAGGGCCGGCAGCACGAACAGGGTCATCCCCACGCTGTCGTTCCACGAGCCGTTCTGGTTCTGGAACTCGAAGCTCTCGCGGAAGAGCGCCTCGCAGCGCGCGCGCCCGAGCCAGCCCTTCTCGGTGCCGTGGGGCCCCCACTCCCCGCGCAGCCTGCGCAGGGTCACCTCCAGCTGCAGGGCGCCCATGATCACCCCCGCGTGGAAGCGGCGCTGCAGCAGGCTCACCAGGGGCGGCGCGAGCATGGCCAGCGTGTTGGGCACAGGCAGCCCCTTCGCGTCCTGCAGGCCCGCGAGGCAGAGGAAGACCGCGGCGAAGTCACCCTCCGCCATCCGGTCGATGACGCGGGGCAGCCCCCCCTGTCGCTCCACCCAGGCCTTCGCCGCGTCCCTTGGCCCGGCGTATTCGGGGAGGGTCTTCGCCGCCACGTGGAAGGCCGCCCACGCGCAGGCGGTGGCGCCCATTTCGCCCTGGCGGGCATACGGCTGGAGCACGAAGCCGCCGTCCGCGCGCTGCTGGGCCCGGAGCCAGCGGGCGCTGTCCTGGAGGTCCTCCACCGGCAGCTCGCCCAGGTGGTTCAAGGTGACCATGGCCTGCGCCGTCACCCACGGGCCAATCTGTCCCGGCGAGTCCCAGGAGCCATCCAGGCGCTGGGATTCCCAGAGGACGCGCTGCGCCCGGGCGATGGTCTGCTCAAGCTCCCCCGTCTCGGGGAGCGCCTGCTCGTTCGGCTGGGTCTGGGGCATGTGTCCGTTGTTCTACACCGGCGGACGCTCCCGATACGAATCCACGCCATCCCCGAAGGATGTGGATTCGGCCGGAGTGGCCCTACGAGCCCGGGCGGACCCGGCAGGAGGCGCCGCAGGAGCGGGCGGTGGAGATGCTCTCGCAGGTGGTGGACGAACCGGCGAGGCAGGAGGGGCACTCCGAGAAGGTCTTCAGGGCCCGGCAGTCGTTGGCGCAGTCGAGCGCTTCGGCCAGGTGGGAGAGGTTGCAGTCCGTGACCTTCTTGCAGGCAGACCGGCAGTCTGCGAGCGGGTCCGGCTTCGGGCAGCCGGTGGCGAGGAGGCCGGCGGCGGCGGTGAGGGCGAGGGCGACTGCGAGGTTCCGCATGCGAACGGAGCCTATGTCGTCTCTTCCCCCGGCGGCAGGACGTTTGCCTAGAGTCGCGCGCCATGGCTCGACTCGAACCGTTCCGTGGGATGCGCCCGCCCAGGGCGCTGATCAAGCAGATCGCCGCGCCGCCGTATGACGTGGTCAACCGCGCCGAGGCCGCGAAGCTGGCGGAGGGCAACCCGCAGTCCTTCTTCCACATCTCCCGCCCGGAGATCGGCTTCGGCGCCGAGGTGGACGAGCACGACGACGCGGTCTACCGGCGCGCCCGCGAGAACCTCGTGGCGTTCGAGAAGCAGGGCTGGCTGAAGCAGGACCCGGACCGCGTCTTCTATCTGTACCGGCAGGTGATGGGGGGCCACGCGCAGACCGGGCTCGTCGCCGCGGCCAGCGTGGAGGAGTACGACCGGGGGCTCATCCTCAAGCACGAGCTCACCCGCGCGGACAAGGAGGATGACCGCACGAAGCACGTGGACGCGCTCGGCGGCAACGACGAGCCGGTGTTCCTCACCTACCGCGCGCAAGGCGACATCGACGCGCTGGTGAAGGAGGGGATGGGCGGTGCGCCCGAATACGACTTCGAGAGCACGGACGGGGTGCGCCACACCTTCTGGGTGGTGCCGCAGGCGTTGGGGCAGAAGCTGAAGGACGCCTTCGCGCGGGTGGAGAAGCTCTACATCGCGGATGGGCACCACCGGTCGGCGGCGGCCTCGCGGGTCCGCGCGCTGCGGCGGGAGGCGGGCGCGGGCGAAGGCGGCCACGACTTCTTCCTCGCCGTGGTCTTCCCCCACGACCAGATGCAGATCTTCGACTACAACCGCGTGGTCAAGGACCTCAACGGGCTGGACGAGCCTGCGTTCCTGCAGCGCCTCTCGGAGAAGTTCGAGGTCTCGGACGCGGCCTCGGGCGACAGGAAGCCCGGCCGCGCGCGCGCGTTCCGCATGTACCTGGGCGGCAAGTGGCGCGCGCTCCTGGCGAAGGGCGGCAGCTACCCGGACACGCCGGTGGGCAGGCTGGACGTCTCCATCCTGCAGCAGAACCTGCTGGCGCCGGTGCTCGGCATCGGCGATCCGAGGACCGACAAGCGCATCCACTTCGTCGGCGGCATCCGCGGGGTGCAGGAGTTGGAGCGGCTGGTGGACGGCGGTGAATACCAGGTCGCCTTCGCCCTGCATCCCACCAGCCTCGAGGAGCTGATGGCCATCGCCGACGCGGGGGAGATCATGCCCCCCAAGTCCACGTGGTTCGAGCCCAAGCTCCGCAGCGG
>CAZQVZ010000089.1:0-16649 GCA_964596895.1 uncultured Myxococcaceae bacterium | reverse complement strand
CCCCCCCAGCGCGAGGCTACGGGCAGACGCCGCAGCTGAAGGTGACGACCTCGTCCACGCAGTACTGGTCCCACTCGTTCTGGCAGCAGAAGTCGTCCAGGGCGCAGACACAGCTCATCACGGCCGAATCGATGCAGCCGGGGCTGGTGCTCTCGAGGCAGCAGTCCTGGGTCCCGCACGCGCCGCAGTCCCCGGCGCAGGAGGCGCAGGTCTCGGCGCCATCGCAGAGCCCGTCTCCGCACACCGACGGGCAGGCGCCGCAGTCGGTGCTGCAGGTGCTGCAGCTCTCCGTTGCATCACAAACCGCGTCTCCGCAGGCCGGCGTGCACGGGCCGCAGTCTCCCGGACAGGAGGAGCAGGTCTCGCTGCCGGCGCAGGTTCCGTTGCCGCAGACCTCGCCGGGGCAGGCGCCGCAGCCGAGGCTCGTCACCTTGGCCACGCACAGCGAATCCCATTCGGTGGCGCAGCAGTAGGGGTCGTCGGCGCAGACGCAGGCTTCGACCGGGGGCGCGCTGCAGCCGGCGGTCGTCGCGGCGGTGCAGCAGGTGCCGGAGCAGGCGCCGCAGTCGGACGCACACGAAGCGCAGTCCTCCCCCGCGCTGCAGGTTCCGTCACCGCAAACCTCGCTGGGGCAGGTGCCGCAGCCGAGGCTCGTCACCTTGGTCACGCAGAGCCCATCCCACTCGGTGGTGCAGCAGTACGGGTCGTCGGCGCAGACACAGGCTTCGACCGAGGGCTCGCTGCAGCCGGTGGTCGAAGCGGCGGCGCAGCAGGTGCCAGAGCAGGCGCCGCAGTCGGACGCGCACGAAGCGCAGTCTTCGCCCGAGCCGCAGGTGCCGTCGCCGCAGACGTCGCCCGCGCAGGTGCCGCAGCTGAAGGTGGCCACATTGCTCACGCAGACGTCGTCCCACAGGGTGCTGCAGCAGTAGGGATCCTGCGCGCACACGCAGGCCTCCACCATCGTGTCGGCGCAGCCGGGGCCGGTCCCCTCCGCGCAGCAGGCCTGGGTCCCGCAGGCGCCGCAGTCACCCGGGCAGTCCGTGCAGGTCTCGGTGCCGGTGCACGTGCCGTCGCCACAGACGTCGGTGCCGCAGGGGCCGCAGTCGGTCTGGCAGGTGTTGCAGTCCTCCCCCGGGTCACACACGGTGTCTCCGCAGACGGAGGTGCAGGTGCCGCAGTCCTGCGCGCAGCTCCCACAGGTCTCGGTGCCGTTGCAGGTCCCGTCGCCGCAGACCGGCCCCGTCCCCGGGTCCTGGCAGGTGCCGCCGCTGCAGATCTCCGAGGGGCCACAGCTTCCACACGAGCCGCCGCAACCATCGTCACCGCAGGTGCGGCCGCTGCAGTTGGGGACGCAGGCGCAGGCGCCGTTGGTGCAGATCTCGTTGGCCGCGCAGGTGGCGCCGCAGCTCCCGCAGTGGGCTTCGTCCACTGACAAGTCCCGGCAGGCCCCGCCGCACGCGGTCATGTTCGACGGACAGGCGGTGGCGCAGCTCCCCATTGCGCAGAGCTGACCTGCCACGCACGCGGTCCCACAGGCGCCACAGTGGGCGGCGTCCGCGGCGGTGTTGGTGCACACGCCGTTGCAGTCGGTGAGCCCGCTCTGGCAGCTCAGCTCACAGGCGCCGCCGGTGCAGGCGTGGCCGGCGCCGCAGGCATTGCCGCAGGTCCCGCAGTTGCTCCGGTCGGTGTTCACGTCGCGGCAAGAGCCGTTGCAGGCGGTCTGCCCGCTCTGACACGAGAGCGCGCAGCCGCCCTGCGAGCAGACTTCACCCGGCCCACACACGTTCCCGCAGGCGCCGCAGTGGGCCCGGTCCGTCATCAGGTCCCGGCAGCTCCCCGCGCAGTCGTCGAGGCCCGCCTGGCACGACACGGTGCAGGCGCCCTGGGAGCAGACCTCTCCTTGCGCACAGGCGTTTCCGCAGCCACCGCAGTTCTGCCGGTCCGACTGCAGCTCCCGGCAGGTGCCGTTGCAGTCCTCCAGTCCGGACTGGCAGCTCACCGCGCAGGCCCCGGCCGAGCAGACCTCGCCTGCGCCACACGCGTTGCCGCAGGCGCCGCAGTTCGCAGTGTCCGTCTGCAGGTCCCGGCATGCGCCGCTGCAATCGGTGAGGGAGGCCTGGCACGACACCGCGCACGCGCCCTCCACGCAGACCTCGCCGGCGACGCAGGCGTTGCCGCAGGCGCCGCAGTGCGAACGGTCTGAGGCGGTGTCGCGACAGGAGCCGCCGCAGTTGCTCTGTCCGGGCTCGCAGGTGAGCGCGCACAGGCCCAGCGAGCAGACCTCGCCCAGGCCGCAGGCGGTGCCGCACGCGCCGCAGTTGCCAACGTCCGCATTCAGGTCTCGACACGCCCCGCCGCAGTCCGTGAGCCCCTGGTGACAGAAGAGCAGACAGGTGCCGGCGCTACAGACCGTCCCCTGCGGACAGGAGGTGCCACATGCGCCGCAGGCGGTCGGGTCCGCCTGGAGGTTGCGACAGCCCGTGTCGCAAGCCTCCTCGCCTGGCGGACACACAGGGTCCTCGGTGGTGCTGCAGGCCGAGGCAAAGGCAGCAAAGGCAACGACGACAAGTAAGCGAACGGTCTCTCGCACGAACCGGCCCCCAGGTTGGTTGTTGGACGACCAACCAATTGGAGCCGATTGGCTTAAACAATTCTACTGGGGCGAAACAGAATCATTCCTGAAGGCACGGGAATAGGAGGTTACGGCGTGACAGGGGTCTGGCGGCGGTCCAGCTCCAGGGGCGTCCGGCCTCGGGAGAGCGGCTGCGCGCGCCGCGGCACCTTGCGCTGGAAGGGTAGGAACCCGAGCGCGGTGAAGAGCCCGAAGACCAGATGCATCAGCGCCGCGGACCACACCGGGGTGGCCTGCGTCACGCCGTACCCGCCCACCAGCGGCAGCACCACGTAGAACATGCCAATCCAGACCACGAGCCCCCAGAACAGGCCGGCGACGAGCGTGCCCGCGCGGCTCAGGCCATAGAAAAGCAGCCCGAAGAGCACGCCCCAGACGATGGAGACCCCGAAGTGGGAGAGGAGCCCCAGCGCCAAAGGGGCGGGGTCCCACGCAGCGGAGCCCACGCGCTCGGGGGAGAAGAACGGCAACGCCGCGCCCTTGAACACCGCGGCCAGTGGCCCACCCTGCAGCAAGGCCTGAAGGGCCAGGTAGGCCGCCACCGCGACGCCACCGACGAGTCCCGCGACCACGCCGCCCTTGAGCGCGCGGGAGCGATCGTCCGGCGGACGGGCGGTGAGGTCGTCTCGCGGACCCGCGCGGGCGGTGCTCGAGGTTTCTAGATGTCGCTGGGTCATGGCCGTCTCCATCAGGGGGCGCGGATGTGGCGTCCCTGACGGAAACGTCGTCCCCAGGTCGAGGTGCGGCAAGCGGCGCCAGGCGGAGGGGCGAGCGATGTGCCCCCTACTCGCCGGTGATGGTGAACTCCACCCGCCGGTTCTTCGCGCGCCCGAGCGCGTCCGTGTTGGGCGCCACCGGCCGGTCGAACCCGAAGCCCTTCGACGTCAGCCGGCTCCTGTCGATGCCCTGCTTCACCAGGTACTCCAGCACCGACTTCGCTCGGCGGTTGGACAGGTCGAGGTTGTAGGGCCGGCTGCCCACGTTGTCGGTGTGGCCTTCGATGAGGATGGGCCCCACCGACGGGTTCTGCTTGAGCACCCCGACGACCTCGTCGAGCACCTTGAAGGACTGCTGCTGGATGGTGTCCTTGCCGGTCTCGAAGAGGATGTTGGTCTTCAGCCGGAGCCTGTCGGTCTCGAGCGTGACGTAGGGCGGATCATCGAGCGGGCAGCCTTCGGTCTCCGGCGGTCCGGGCTCATCCGGGCACTTGTCGATGTTGTCCGGCAGCCCGTCGTCGTCGCGGTCCGGGCAGCCGTCCATCTCGGGCGTGCCGGGCTCGTCCGGGCACATGTCCTGCTCATCCGGGATGCCGTCGCCGTCGTTGTCCGGGTCCGGGCAGCCGTCCGAGTCCTGGAAGCCGTCCCGGTCCTCGGGATCATCCGGGCACTCGTCGATATCATCCGGGATGCCGTCACCGTCGCGGTCGTTGGCTTCGGCCTCGTAGCGCAGGCCGAAGAGCACGCGGAAGTCCGGACGCCCGTAGCCGCTCTGGGCGGCGAGCGCGCGCCCCACCGACAACTCCACGCCCCACCGCTTGTGCACCCGCGCCCGAGCGCCCACCAGCGCCTCCAGCGGCGTCTTCAGGGACGCGGAGTCCTCGAAGGTGAAGGGCGCCTCCGTGGGCGTGGTGAGGTGCACTTCGCCCAGCGCGTCCACGCGGGTGAGCGGTCCTACGTCCGGGAGCCGGTAGATGGCGCCGGCGCCGGCGGCGAACTGGTTGCCCACGTAGAGGTTCAAGAACTGCCCGTAGTGGCGGAAGCGCCAGCCGGCGTTCCCGAGCACGCGCAGGGGCCCGAACCGACCCTCCACCACCGCGCGCGGGGCCACCGTCCAGCCGCGGTCTCCGGTGAGGCTCTGCCCGTCCCCAATGGGCACGCGCACCTCGGGGACCACCGCCACGCCCACCGGGAAGTCGCGCGTGTGAAGGAGCGTGAACTTCGGCACCACCCGCAGGTCCGCGAGCCCGCAGCCTTGCGTGAAGAAGCGGCCGCACGGACGGGTGAGCGAATACACGCCCTCCTGCGGGAAGCCCTGCGTCTCCAGGAGGCCGAAGTTGTTCCCCTGGGCGATGACCAGCGGCAGGTCCACGCCCAGCTCGATGCGGTCGTGCAGCTGGTAGGCGCCGAGCAGGTGCGCGTCCACGCGCCAGGGGATGAGGTTGCCGAGCTTGTCGTCCCCGAGCCGCAGCGCGAGCACGTTGAAGGACGCGTCCCCGAGCAGCCCCAGCCGGTAGCTGCCCTTCGGCAGCGAGCTTGCGCCCTCCAGCGCGATGCCCGAGTCCATGGACGGCGTGGGCTTGACCGGGACCGTGTCCAGGCCCCGGATGAAGGGATTGGTCTGCGCGGACGCCTGCGCGGGCCACAGCGAGGAGGCGAGACCCAGCGCCGCCATCACCCAGACGGCGAAGACACCTCGGCTTGAATTCCCCCACCGCGTTGCGAGTCGCTGCACGGGTCCCCCGGCTTGCGTTCGCGGCCGGTTATAGCCCGGCCCCATCACTTCTCCATGAACTGGCCAACGTCCTTCCGCTCGATGCGGTCTTTTGCGATGGGGATGGGCCTGCCGATGATGGCCTCGTCCTCCTTCAGGACCTCCGGCGGCCGGGGCGCGTCGTAGCGGATGGGGGAGGGCGTCCCTTCGCGCAGCGCCTTCTCCAGCGCTTCTGCGTCCGGACCCACGAAGGCGAAGTTCAGCCGGTCCACCGACAGGTGGCGCCGCACCGCCGCGTTGACCTCGTCGCGGGTCACCGTCTTCAGCGCGCTGCGCAGTTCGTTCAGGTAGTCCGGCGTGCCGTAGAAGAGCGCGTCCATGGCGAAGCCGAGCCTGCGCGCGTCGGTCTGCTCCCACAGGCGGGTGTAGCCCTCGAGGAAGCCGCGGGTGAGCTCGAAGCCCTCCTCGGGAATGCCCTCCTTCACGAGCTTGTCGAGGAAGTGCAGCGCGCCGCGCGTGGCGAACAGCGTGTGCCTTGCCTCCACCGGGCGGATCCACACGGTGAAGTCCTGCTGCGTCCTGGCGATGTTGGTGCGTGCGAAGGTGCTCCAGCCCTGCTGCAGGAAGTGCTCGGGGTAGGCGTAGTTGCCGTAGTTGAGCCCGCGCTTCTCCCGCAGCTCCTTGAAGAGGACGCCGTTGAACTGCCGGTGTTCGCCCAGGTAGGACAGCGCCAGCGCCAGCGGGAAGAAGTCCTCGTCCCCGCGCCGCACCGGGTACGCGTAGCCCATGCTGATGGCGGTGGAGAGGACCGGCTTCTCGAGGATCACCGCGCGCCCGGCCTGCGCCTTCACCTCCGGCAGCGCCACCGGCTCGGCGCCCTTTTCGGGCAGCTGCGACAGCCGGTCCTTCACCTTCGCCCTCAGCGCGTCCGTCACGTTTCCGGCGAGCCCGATGACGAGCCGGTCCTGGCTGAACACCCGCTGCGCATGGGCGCGCACGTCGTCCAGGGTGATGGCCTTGAGGCCTTCCACGGTGCCGTGGGTGAAGTGCGCGTAGGGGTGCCCTTCGTACAAGAGCGCCTCCAGCGCCACCTTGCCGAGCGTCTCGTCGTCCTGCCCCCGCAGCTCGTTCTGGAGGGTGTCGATGGCGTTGGAGCGCAGCCGCTCGAACTCGCGTTGGTCGAAGCGGGGCTCGAGCAGGACGTCGGTGAAGAGCTCCAGGAAGCGGTCCAGGTGGTCCTGGTGGATGCGGCCGGAGAAGACGGTGAGCTCCTTGTCAGCCACCGCGTCCAGCTCCGCCGCCATCGGGAAGAGGACGTCGTCCAGCTCGGACGCAGACAGCTTCTTCGTCCCGCCGCGCGCCATCACCTCCGCGGTGAGGCTGGTGAGCCCCTCCTTGCCCTTCGGGTCGTCGATGGACCCGGTCCGGAAGACGAGCCGGAAGGTGAGGACCGGCTGGGCTGGGTCCGCGTGGACGACGAAGTGCAGCGGCGCGAGCTTCGCGAACGGGCGGTGCGGCACCGGCTGCGGCCCCGCGGGCGCGGCCTGCTCCGCGGGCTTCTGCGCCTGCGGTTCGGTCTGCTCGGGGGCGGGGGCGGTGTCGAGCTGCGGGGCGGCCTCCTTCGTGGTCGCGCAGGAGCTGGCGAAGAGGCAGAGCAGGGCGGCGGTAGAGACGTGGGTGCGCATCAGTTGCTCCCTCCCTGCGCGGGCTGTTCGGCGGGCTTCGCTGCCGGGCTGGCGAGGACCAGAGAGACCTCGGTGCGGTTTCTGACGAGGAAGTTCCGCTGCGCGAAGTTGCTGAGGTCGCGCGCGGTGACCTTCTGGAGGTTCTGGAAGTGGCGCTCGAGCGCGTCCGGCTGGCCGTAGATGCCGATGTACCAGGCCAGCTGTCCTGCGACCTGGTCCGCGCTCTCCATGCACATCAGGAAGCCGTAGCGCAGGTTGCCCTTGATGGCCTCCACCCGCTTCGCGTCCACGCGCCCGCCCACGAGCCTCGTGATCTGCGCGTTCATGGCGGTCTTCACCTTCTCGCGGTGGGCCTCGTCCTTCAGGCGCGCCTCGAGCGTGAACAAGAACGCGTCGCGGTGGGGGTACCACCAGGAGTTGATCGACTCGAGCAGCTGCTCTTCGAGCACCAGCGACTTGTGCAGTTCGCTGGTGGGGCCCACGAGGTACTGGGTGAGGACCTCCTGGATGGCGGCGTGGTTCGTGTCGAGCTTCGCCGGCGGGGTGTGCCAGGCGAAGAGCAGACGCGGCAGGCTCGGGCCCTCCCACTTCACGGCGGCGAAGCGCTGCTGGCGCTGCGGCGGCTCCGCGGGGATCTCCACGTCGGACCTTTTGCCCTCCCAGGGGCCGTAGTGCGTCTGCACGGCCGCCATCAGCTTCGCGTCATCGAAGTCGCCGACGATGACCAGCGTGGTGTTGTCCGGCGTGTACCAGCGCTCGAAGAACTGGCGCGAATACTCGAAGAGGCCGGGCATGCCCTGGATGTCCTCGTAGTAGCCGAGCGTGGTGTGCCGGTAGGTGTGGCGGGTGAACGCGGTGGCGAGCAGCGTCTCCTCCAGCTTCAGCTCCGGCCGCGACGCGCTCTTGTGGTACTCGCCGAGCACCGCGCGGGCCTCGGTCTGGAAGGCGGGCTCTGCGTACTTCAGGTGCTGGAAGCGGTCCGCCTCCAACTCCACCAGCTTCTCCAGCGCCGAAGCAGGTCCGTACGAGTGGTAGACGGTGAAGTCGTCGGTGGTGAAGGCGTTGTCGTGGAAGCCGTAGCGCCCCATGATCTTCTCGCGCTCGCCCTCCGGGTACTTCTCGGTGCCGCGGAACATCATGTGCTCGAAGAAGTGGGCGAAGCCGGTCTTGCCGTCCTCCACCTCGTTGCGCGAGCCCACCCGGACCACCGTCTGGTAGGCGACCAGGCCCTTGGAGTCGAACGGCACCCGGACCACCGTGAGGCCGTTGGGCAGCTTCGTGGTGCGGACATCCCAGGGGATGAAGCGGTCGGACGTCTTCTGCTTCTGCGCGAAGGCGGGCAGGGCCCCCAGCAGCAGGGCTGCCAGGCAGGCGAGCGCCGCCTTTTGAACGAGCGGTCGGTTCATGGCCGGCGGTGCTACGCGCGTGGTCCGGGGCGGTCAACCCAAAGCGGCAGTGTGGATTGACGGAGGGGCGCCGGGGGTTATGGTGTGAGCGACTCCGCGAGATGGTCTCGGGGAGGTTTGACGTTCGGATCCGGGGGCGACCTGGTTTCGACGGGGGTAAAGAAGTTCCAGACGCGTGCCGAGCAGGTCGAAGTCGCTCGTAAAACCACTTCGGCAAAAACACAAAAGCCAACGACAACGTTGAGCTCGCCGTCGCTGCCTAGGGCAGTCTGATTGCGCGGTCGCCTCAGTCTCGGTCGGTGGGCTGAGGGTCGGCCGTCATAATGCCGACTGGTCGTCAGGGGTGTCCGGGACCCTGACGATGAGACTTTCTCGGGCTCAGCCGGATGAACCCTGTCCGTGGGGGTCACCGGTGCCAGTCAAAGCGCGGACTACGCACGTAGGGTCGAAGAGCGGAAGACTCTCGGACGCGGGTTCGATTCCCGCCGCCTCCACTTCAGAGAGCCCCGTCACCTTGAAAGAGGTGGCGGGGCTTTCTTCTTGCCCGGCCCGCAACCGCCGCGCCCCTCGTCGGTATCCCCAGTCGGAGGGTGCGACGAGGGGAACCTGCGGCAGATGCTCGACTCCCGGGTGGAGTCGACGCGCGTCGTCGGAGCGGCGATTGCGCAGGCGCGGCGGCCCCCGAGGGTCTGGCTCCAGATGAGCACCGCCACCTCTACGCGCACACCTTCGGCTGGAAGCGAAGCGTGGACATCGCCCAGGGGGGGAGGCGGAACTCGCGCAGGCGCCGACGCCCTGGACCCGCAAGGTCGCGCTGCGCACCGCCATGGTGATGAGCCCCGACAAAGGGGGCGTGTACTCGGTGCTCGCGCGGCTGGCGCGGTTCGGGCTTGGCGGACCGCACGCGGGTGGCCTGCAATATATTTCCTGGATCCACGGCGAAGACTTCGTGCGCGCGGTCCTCTTTCTGCTGGAGCGCGAAGACCTGGAGGGCGCGGTGAAGCTCGCGGCGCCGGGGCCGCTGCCGCAGCGGGACTTCATGTCCGCCCTGCGTGACGCGGTGCGGCAGCCTTTGGCCCTTCCGGCGGCGAAGTGGATGCTGGAGGTGGGCGCGTTCTTCCTCCGGACGGACACAAAGCTCCTGCTCAAGAGCCGCCGCGTCCTCCCGGCCCGACTGGAGGAGGCGGGCTTCGCCTTCAGCTTCCCGACTTGGCCGGAAGCCGCGGCCCAGCTCGCGGATGTCACCTCCGGGCGACAAAACCTGCGCTCGTGCGGAGCGGGCAAGGCAACCTCGGACTCTCAACCTCCGAGAATCGGGGCATGAAGATCCCGGCCAACATCGCCAAGCCCCTCCGCGTCGGCTCCCAGGGCCCGAACGTCCGCATCCTCGAGAAACGCCTGAAGCAGCACGGGCTGCTGCAGGGCCCTGTGGATGGCTTCTTCGACGCGCGCACCCAAGCAGCGGTGAAGAAGATGGAGGCGCGGCTCGGGTACAAGACCGACGGCATCGTCGGGAACCGGCTGTGGGACAAGATCACCGGCCAGGGCAAGGACCCCGTCCCGCTGCCCGCCAACCCGGGCCCTTCCAGGGCGAAGGAGCTCCCGTTCAAGACGGCGAGCATCAACATCAAGAGCAACCCCGTCATGTCGCAGGACAAGGTGCGGGCGGACGTGCGGCGGGCGGCCAAGCAGGCCGGGCTCATCGGCTGGCAGGAGATTGGACCTTCCCGCTACTTCGACGCGATCAAGAACCTCGGCCCGGATTGGGGCCACTACATGCCCCGTGACGGCAAGCTGCGCATCCCCGTCCCCATCAGCTGGAAGAAGGACGAGTGGTCGATGCAGAGCGCCGGCTTCCAGCGCGCCCACGAGGGGATGAAGAAGGTGTCGCCGAACCGCTACATCACGTGGGTCAAGCTGAAGCACAAGGAGACGGGCCAGGAGGTCGTCCGCATCAACACCCACCTGGTCAGCGGCGCCTGGTCCAAGCCGAAGCCGACCACGGCCTGGCGGCGCGAGAAGTGGAACACCCACATGGACAAGCTCGAGAAGCTCGTCGACAAGTTCCAGAAGAAGGGCCTGAACGTGATCGTCGGCGGGGACTTCAACCGCGACAGCTACAAGGTGCTCGGCAATCAGGTGAAGTACGACAACAAGCTCAACGTCGGCACGCACGGGAAGAACACGCTCGACTACGTGATGCACTCCACCAGGAACAAGGTGCTCGAGAAGGAGGCCGTGCGGATCGACAAGAAGTACCACTCGGACCACCACGCGGTGGTCGTGAAGTACTCGCTCGACGTGAAGAAGAAGTAGGGCACGCGGAACCTGCCTTCGGGCGGCGGTGTCGGGCGCCACATGCGCTCCGGCATCGCAGCCATGTGGGTCCTCATCTCCGCCTGTGGTCCGGAGGGGTTCGCGCTCGGGCTCGAGCTGGACCTCACAGCACCCCACGACGACCGCGAGCTCTGGTTCACCGAAGACGGGTGGGCGCACCTGCGCATCACCCGCACCCATCGCAACCTCGGCGCATCGCTCGAGGACGTCCAAGACCAGGTGACCCTCCCCTCTGGCGCGGTCATCACGGCGCTTCGCGCGCGCAGCGGTGGGCAATGGGTGGAGGCGCGGTCGTCACCGTCGGCCGAGCAGGCTGAGGAGCTCCTGGCGGGGCAGGGCGAACCTGTGGAAGGGGCCCACCCCGCCGTCGGCGCCTGGGCGCAGGATGGCACCGCCACCGTCGTCGTCCGCGGCCTGGCGCCGGAGCGCAGCGTGGAGGTGCAGTTCGACGTTCGCGCGCCGCTGACCTACGCGTCCGGCGCCTGGACGCTGGAGCTCGAAGGCCGAGAGCCGCGGCTGCTGCCGGGTGGACCTCGGGTGGTGCGAGTCGAGCGGGAGGACGAGGCGTACGACGAGGACGGGCACGAAGACGACGAGCCGGTGCTGGGCTCCCGGCGGTACATCGTGGAGCGTCCGCCCTTCGGTCCGCTTCAACTGCGCTGGGCCACCCTGCCTCTCCCCTCTGGCCGTACGGGGTATTTCGCAGCGCTGGAGGCGGGACGAGAGCTCGCGCCCGTGCCGCGCGGCGCGCGCTGGGTGTTCGCGGTGGATGTCTCCCGGAGCATGGGGGAGGCGGGTATCGAGCAGCAGGTGGCGCTCATCCCGCGCGTGCTCGCGTTCAGCCCGGGCGCCGAGGTGGAGGTCGTCCTCTTCCACCGCCAGGCCGAGCGGCTCTTCGGGCGCTTCATTCCGGCTGCGCTCTTCGCCTCCGAGTTGGCGCGGGTGCCACCTGGCCGCTTCCGCCCGCGCAACGGATCGAACCTCGACGTCGCCGCTGCCGAGGTGGCGAGGCTGCTCCGGAACCCACCCGGTCCTGGCCGGGGCGTCCTCTTCACGGACGAGGAGCTTCGCGCGAGCTTCTCTCCGGAGATTGCTGCCGAAGCGCTCGCGGGGATGCCGCACGACACCGTCGTGCACCTCATCAGCGATGCCGGCAGGAGCGAGTGGGTGGAGCACACGTTCGACCACGTCCTGACGCCGCTGCCGCACGCCACCGGCGGGGTGATGCTCCACGTCTCGGATGGATGGCGGGACGAAGCGCAGGGGGACGCACCGCTGGAGGTGCTCGTCCGGCCCCTGGCCTTCGAGCGCGCGCAGCTCCTCTGGGACGGCGCGCCCTACGACGAGGATGGCGGCGGAGAGGACCTGTGCGCAGGTGAGGCGGAGACCGAGTCGGGGGTGCAGGAGGAGAGGGGCCTGCGTGCGCTGAGGGCGGTGGGCTATTTGTGGAGCCGCCGCGTGGAGCTCTCGCCCGCGCAAGACCCGGCGCTGCAGGCGGCGCTGCCGGCGCGGCTCGTCGGCTCGGAGCGCTACTGGGACGAGGAGGCGGATCTCGCGTATGTGGCGCTGAAGGGGCAGGTGGCCTCCACGCAGACCCCCCTGGTGGTGCCGCGCGGCGAGGACGCGCCCCTGCCGCAGGACGGCCCGCGCTTCGGCCTGCATGGCTACGGGACGACCTGCGGCTGTCGAGGCAGCGGCCATCACGGCTTTGGGCGCGCCGGCATCGCCACGCTCGGCTCCGCTCCGGATCCGCGAACGTTCATCGCCGCCGCGGTCACCGCGTGCTCGGCGGAGTCCACGACCCCAGTGCGCGTGGGCGCCTGGATGGAGGTGCGCTCGGCGGAGATCCTGGAGGTGGGAGTGCAGGCGGAGGACGCCGCGCTCGCCGCCTGCGTGGCAGCGAGGCTGTGGGACACGCACCTGCCGCTCCGCATCCCCAACGGCGTGCACGCCTTCGAGCAGTAGCGCACAGCGGCCGCGACGGGCGCCACCCGGCGCGATACACCGCGGCCGTCGGCATGAGCAGCGCGTCCCCCAACGACCCGAGCACGAGCAACGGCGCTCGCGGTACGCCCCCGCCATCGCGCGAGCTCGGAGACGTCCTCGGCGTGGCGCTGCGGGCAGGGCAGCTGATGATGGAGAACGGGGCCAACGCGCAGCGGGTGGAGTTGGTGGTGGCGCGCGTGGCGCATGCCCTGGGCGCGGACCGCGTGGACGTGCAGGCGAACCCGAGCGGGCTCATCGCCACCGCTGCCGCGGGCCGCGACCACCGCACCCGCATCCTCCGGGTGACGAAGACCGGCATCGACCTCAACCGGATGGCGTGTGTGCGCGCGCTGGCGGACCGGCTGGAGGTCACCCCCGCCCACCCGGATGAGGTCCGCGAAGAGCTGGAGCGCATCGCCGCCGCCGGGAGGCTCTACCCGCTGTGGCTCACTGCGCTGCTGGTGGGCGTTGCGTGCGGCAGCTTCGCGCTGCTCTTCGGGGGCGGCCCGCGCGAAGCCCTCGCGGCCGCGACCGGCGCCGGGGTGGGCGAGGCCCTGCGCGGGCTGCTCGGGAAGCGCTTCTCCGGGCGGCTGATCATCACCTTCGTCATCTCCGCTTGCGCGAGCGCCATCGCCCTCGGGCTGGCGACGCTGCTCGCAGCGGATCTGCGCATCGCCATGGCGGCGTCGGTGTTGCTGCTCATCCCCGGGGTGTTGATGGTCAGCTCGGTTGGAGATCTGCTGCGGGGCTACGCCGTGTCCGGGCTCGCGCGCGCCGCCATCGCCGGGCTGGTGGTGTTGACCATTGGCGCAGGGCTGGCCACCACGCTGGCGTTCCAGGGCTCGGAGCTGCTGCCCAGCGTCGGCGCGCGCCCGGGGCCCCTCTGGGCAGCGGGCCTCGCGCTGGTGGCGACGGTGGGCTTCGCGATCCTCTTCGACGTGCCGCGGCGGCTGCTCCCGCTCTCCGCGTTGATCGGGATGATGGGCTACGCCGCGCGGGACGTGGGCCTGTGGCTGGAGCTGCCGCCGGAGCCCGCGGTGTTCGCAGGCGGGGTGATGATCGCCGCGGCCTCCGAACTTGCGTCCCGGCCGCTGCGCCTGCCGAGCAACCTCTTCACCATCCCCGCCTTCATCCCGCTCGTCCCTGGCGTGGCCGCATTCCAGGTGGTGTTGTTCGTGGTGGCGCGGGACTTCACCGCCGCCACCGCTGGACTCATCGAGACCGGGATGTGGCTGGGCGCCCTGGGCGCGGGCGTGGGATTGGTGCAGGGGATGGTCCGGCCGAAGTAGGCCGGGGCGGGCCGGGGGGACGAGGGGTTGCCGAACGCCATCCACCGATGTACCTGAACGCCTCCTTGTCCCCGCTGAGCCTCTCCACCAGCGATTCATCCGCGAACGAACCTGCCCCCTCGCTGCTCGGCCTCTTGCGCCGCTACGGGTACACCACGGTCTCGTTCCAGGCGTTGGAGCCGGGCGTGCGGGTGCACGGCGAGCTTGCTTCGGGGGCGGTCGCCTATGCGGACACCGGCGCGGCGTGGGTGGCCGCGGGCGGTCCCATCGCGCCGCCGGAGTTGTTGGGTGAGCTGGCGGGACAGTTCGTCAGGGACGCCGCGGCGCGCGGCAGGCGGGCGTGCTTCTGCGCGAGCGAGGCGCGGCTGGTGCTGCCGGAGTTGTCGCGCGTGCGCATTGGTGAGCAGCCGGTGTGGGATCCCCGCGGATGGCCCGGGCTCGTCGCTTCTTCGCGCAACTTGAAGGAGCAGCTCCGCCGGGCGCGGGCGAAGGGGGTCCGGGTGCGCGCCGTGGAACGCGCTGAGCTGGAGCCCGGCCAGCCCACCCGCGAGGCGCTGGATGCGCTGGTGGCGCGCTGGCTCGGCACGCGGCGCGGGCCGCGGCTGCGCTTTCTCCTGGATGTCCATCTCTTCGAGCACACGCAGGAGCGGATGATCTTCGTGGCCGAGCGCGAGGGCGTCCTGGTGGGCGCCATCTCCGCGGTGCCGGTCTACGCGCGCACCGGCTGGTTTCTGGAGGACGTGCTGCGCGGGCCGCGCGCTCCCAACGGCACCGCCGAGGCGCTGATCGACGCGGCGATGCGCGCTGCGGCCGGAGCCGGCAGCACCCACGTGACCATGGGCCTCGTGCCGCTCTGCGGCGAGGTCCCGGCATGGCTGCGCGCGGTGAAGTGGCTGGGGCGGCCCTTCTACGACTTCGATGGGCTCTGGCGCTTCCGGCAGAAGCTCAAGCCGCAGGGGTGGGAGCCCGTCTACGTGGCGTACCCGCGCGGGCGCCTGCCGGTGGTGGCCCTGTGGGACACCCTGACCGCGGTGATGGGGATGTCGCCGCTCCGGTGGGCGCAACAGGCCACGCTGCGGCGCGGCGGCTGAACCTCGAGGCGATTGCGTCTGCAGACCTGCCAGCGCCAGAGTGCGTGGCCATGATCGACCACTGCAGCGTCAACGTGCGAGATTTTCAGAAGAGCAAGGCGTTCTACGAGCAGGCGCTCGCGCCCATCGGGTACGGCCTCATCATGGAGGCCCTTGCGAACGTGAACCCCGGAGGCGTGGACGCGGCGGGCTTCGGCGAGAAGGGGAAGCCGGACTTTTGGATGGGGACCGGGGACCCGGGAAGCCCGCCCGCGCACATCGCCTTCGTGGTCGATTCGAGGGAGAAGGTGGACGCGTTCTACGAGGCTGCGCTCGCAGCGGGCGGAACCGACAACGGGGCGCCGGGGATTCGCGCCATCTACCACCCGAACTACTACGGCGCGTTCGTGCGCGACCCCGACGGCCACAACATCGAAGCCGTCTGCCACACGCCGTAGCCGCGCTGCACGGCGCGGTCCCGGGCAACGAGCGCCCATGTTTTCGAGCGCGCGGATGTCATCGCCTTCTCGGTGATTGGCACGTAGGGTGGGCGTTCACCCTCGCCAGCGCGGCAGCCACAGGACCGGCGCCGCTGCACCTGGAGCCTGCCCATGTCGCCGCACTTCAGCCCCATACCCCTGGTCCTCTGCGTCCTCGCGCTCCAGTTTGGTTGTTCCGGTTCCAGTCCCAGCACCAGCGAAGACACAGACTGTGCGGGAGCGGAGCAGGGTTCGGCCTACGTGGACGCCTGCGGCCAGTGCGTGGGCGGCGCCACCGGAGCCGTCCCCTGCGCTTCGGACTGTGCGGGGGTTCCCGGCGGAGTGGCCGTGTCGGATGGCTGTGGCGTCTGCACGGGCGGCACCACCGGTGTGGCGCCCTGCGAGCAGGACTGCAACGGCACCTGGGGCGGGACGGCGACGCTGGATGCCTGCGACGCCTGTGTCGGCGGCACCACTGGCCAGGCTCCGTGCGAGCTCTATGTCGAGACCTGCCCCAGCCCCGGCGTCGAGGGCTACGTCGTTCCCGTGGGCGACGGAAGGTGGAGGGTGGAGTTTGCGGACGACGGGGTGACCAACAGCAGCGGAGCCTGCTGCATGGACACCGAGGCCGCGGCGCTCAGCGCCTACCCCAACAGGAACCTGGAGGTCTCCACGCCGGGCTGCATGCACAGCTGGGCTGACAACCACGCTCCGGACGCCGCCCACGACGGATGTCTGTGCGAACGCTCCTCCGCTTGCGCCTCCGAGGAGGCGACGCTGGTCTTCCACATTGCTGCGGAGCTGGGCGCGGAAGACGACGACCGCGAGCGGCTTCGGTATGGCGTCTCCTGTGACGGCGAGCAGCTTCTGGCCGGCATCTACGTCGGCTGCGAGCGAAACAGCGAGGACACCTATGACTGTCCGGGTGTGGAGGTGCCGCTGTGTCCGCCCGCAGGAGCGGTGTGCTGGGCCTACGTCGAGCACTTCGCGCCGGGCCGGTCCATCGACCTCGTGACGTGGGAGTTCGGCGGCACTGTCCACACCGGCGCCGGAAGGGCCAGCGTCCGGGTGGAGTAGGTCCACGCGGCGGGCCACGACGTCGCAGCGAGCGCGTCGGCTCGGCGTACCGCCACAGTGGAGGTGGTGGGCGCTCAGTGGGCCTGGGCCCGGTCGCGCGTGGCCCTCGGTTCCACCTGCAGGCCGGGTCGCGCGGAGTCCTCGCGCCTCCAGAATGGAGGTGGTCGATGGAGGGGACGCGCGTGCGGATGCCCGAACCTCCACGATCGGCCTGGCGATGTCGGCATCGCAGCCCGCCTGCACCTCCAGAATGGAGGT
>CAZQVZ010000088.1:0-16729 GCA_964596895.1 uncultured Myxococcaceae bacterium | reverse complement strand
CCGCTCAGGAGCGCCGCCCCGAGCACGATGTACGAGAGCTGCCCGATGGTGGAGTACGCGAGCCTGCGCTTGAGGTTGTCCTGCGTGAGCGCGATCACCGACGCGGCGATGATGGTGAACCCCGCCAGCGCGGCCAGCGGCAGGGCCACGCCCAACTCGCCCAGGGTGTCGAACCCGAAGACGTAGCCGCAGACGCGGATGACGCCGAAGACGCCCGCCTTCACCACCGCCACCGCGTGGAGCAGCGCGGACACCGGGGTGGGGGCGATCATCGCCGCGGGGAGCCACGCGTGCAGCGGCATGATCCCCGCCTTCACCCCCACCCCGGCAATGAAGAGGATGAACAGCACGATGAGGGAGGTGCGCGATCCGGAGTCCGGCGTGAGGAACCCGCCGGGGACGAACCCCTGGGCAGGCTCCATCAGGTGCGCCCAGCCGGTGGCGAGCAACAGCGCCAGGCCCGCGGTCAGGGTGTAGGCGAGGTACTTCCGGCCGGTGACGATGGCCGCCTGGCTGCGCTTGTGGACCACCAGCGGGTAGGTGGCGAGCGTGAGGATCTCGTAGAAGAAGAAGAACGTGAGCGGGTTGGCGCTGAACGCCAGGCCCATCGCCGCGCAGATGCACAGGGCGAAGGAGGCGTAGAAGCCCGTCTGGTGCTTCTCCCCCAGCGTCCGCATGTAGCCCACGCAGTACACCGCGGTGACCACCCACAGGCACGCCGCCACCAGGGCGAACACCATGCCCAGCGCGTCCGTGCGCAGCTCCAGGTCGAACCCGGAGGCGAGGTTCACCACGTGCACGTCGAACACGCGCCCACCGACGACCTCGGGGACCATGCTCACCACCAGCCCCAGCTGGAGGAGCGCTGCGGCGAAGGTCCAGAACTCGCGCAGGTTGGGCCTTCGGCCAGACGCGAGGATCAGCGCCGCCGCCAGTGGCGTGAGCAGGACGACCCACAGAGGCCGCAGGTCCCAGAAGGCCTCGAAGCTCACCGCCCTACCCTCCCACCTGTGACAGGGCCGGGCGGATGACGTGCTCCACCAGCGGCCAGGAGCCCACGCCCACCACCAGCAGCGCCACCGCCATCACCGCGAGCGGCGCCACCATGCCCCACGGCAGGGGCCGGGACGGGTCCGGGTACATCGCCGTGGCGGCGGCCTGCTCCAGCCGGGCCTCGGGGTCCACCGCCGCGCGCAGCCAGGCCTTCTCGAGGATGCGGAAGAAGTACACGGCGTTGAGCAGGCTGGAGACGAGGATCACCACCACATACGGCCACCGCCCCGCGTCCACCGCGCCCAGGACCAGGTACCACTTGGAGAAGAAGCCCGCGGTGGGCGGCAGGCCGATCATGGACACCGCCGCCACCGTGAACGCCGCCATGGCCAGGGGCATGTCCTTCGCCAGCCCGGAGAAGTGGCGGATGTCCCGGTGCCCGAGCCGCGCCACGATGGCCGCCGCCACCAGGAACAGGCAGCACTTCATCAGGGCGTGGTTGAGGATGTGCAGCACCCCGCCGGTGAGGCCCAGAAGGCCCGGCATCGAGAAGCCCAGGAGCACATAGCCCAGCTGCGCGACGCTGGAGTACGCCAGCATCCGCTTCAAATCCGTCTGGGCAATGGCGAGCACCGACCCCACGATGATCGCCACCGCCGCCAGCGCCCCCATGATCTCCAGCACCGGCCACTCAGGGCGCGTCTGCTCCACGTCGTAGACCGTGTAGAGGACGCGGAAGATGCCGTAGGCGCCAATCTTGGTGCCCACCGCGCCCAGAAACGCGGTGGTGACGTTGGGCGCGTAGCTGTACGCGTCCGGCAGCCAGGCGTGCAGCGGGAACAGCGCGGCCTTGATGCCGAAGCCCACCAGCATCAGCGCCAGCGCCACCGACGCAGGCCCGCTCTGTGGGAGCTGCGCCAGCCGCTCCGCCACGTCCGCGTAGTTGAGGGAGCCGGTGAGCCCGTACACGTAGGCCACCCCCAACAGGTAGAACATGGCGCCCAGGGTGCCGATGATCAGGTACCGGAACGCCGCCATGGGCGCCTGTTGGTCCCCCACCGCGATGAGCGCGTAGGACGTGAGCGCGGTGACCTCCAGGAACACGTAGAGGTTGAAGAGGTCCCCGGTGAGGACCATCCCCGTCATGCCCAGCGTGAGCAGCAGGTAGAGCGCGTAGAAGTACGGCCGCCGGGACCACAGGTGCCTGGCCAGCCCCTTCCCCGCGAACACCAGCACCAGGAACGAGAGCGAACCGATCAGGGCCGCCATCAGCGCGGAGAGGTGGTCCACCCGAAGCTCGATGCCCCACGGCGGCGCCCAGCCTCCGAGATGATACGAGACGGGTCCTTCGCGGAGCACCCGCGCGCCCAGGGCCAGCGCGCACACCAGCGAAAGGCCCGAGGTGACGAGCGCCAACGGATGCGACCAGCGCGGCCCCGCGCGGGCCACGGCGATCTGCACGAGCGCGCCGCCGAGCAGCAGCAGGATGGGCAGGATGGGCAGGTGGTCCGTCACCGCATGCGCTCCAGGATCTCGTCCTCTTCGAGGCTGCCGTACCGCCGCCAGATGCGAACGAGCAGCGCCAGCGCCACGCCGGTGGTGGCCACGCTCACCACGATGGCGGTGAGCATCAACGCCTGCGGCAGGGGGTTTGCGTAGTCCGCCGCAGAGCCAGGGTCACCGCGCGAAGGGTCCAGCACCGGGATGGTGCCCCCGAGCTTCGGCGAGTAGCTCAGGAAGAAGAGGATCACCCCCACCTGCAGGATGTTCATCCCCATCAGCTTCTTGAGCAGGTTCTGCTTGGCCATCATCCCGTAGATGCCGACCAGCATCAGCAGGGCGATGCCCCAGTAGTTGTACCAGTCCAGAAACCCGGGGCTCATGCCCCCTCCCCGCCGTCAGGCCCTGCGCCGGCCCGCGGCGCTGCCACCAGGTCGTCGAACAGGCTCACCAGGACGCCCGTCACCGTCATGGCGATGCCCACTTCGATGAGCAAAGAGCCCACCGCCCGCGTGTAGCCGCCGGGCGAAAGCGGCCACCCCGGCAGCCCGCCGAACCCGTCGTAGTCGAGGAACGCGGTGCCTGGCGCGAGCAGGGAGACCACGCCCACGCCCGCGTAGAGGGCAATCCCGCAGATGGCCAGCACCGTGGCCCGCCGGGTGGTGAGCCCGTGCACGCCCGCGGGAAGCCCCTCCACCAGCCGGGGCACGAGGAAGCTGCCCGCCAGCGCCGCCCCCGCCTGGAACCCGCCGCCGGGGCTGTAGTGGCCGTGCACCACCACGTACAGCGCGTAGAGCTGGAGCAGGGGCGCCTGCACCCGCGCGGCGAAGAGGAGCAGCGCGCTCTGGTAGGGGCCCGTCACTTCTCCTCCTCCCGGTGCGAAGGCCAGAGGATGAGCGCGGTGCCCAGCCCGGCGATGAGGATCACCACGCCTTCGAACAGGGTGTCGAAGCTGCGGTAGTCGGCGATCACGCCGGTGACCATGTTGGGCGCCGCCGTCTCCTCCGGCCCCGTCTCGATGTAGCGCGGCGACAGGTAGCTGGAAGGCGCCGAATCCACCTGTCCCAGCGCCGGCAACTCCGGCGCCGAGTACACGAGGAGAGCACCCGCGAAGAGCAGGCCCACGAGCGCGCTCCACTTCATCGCTTGCTCTCCCGCGTGGTCCGGTACAGCGCCGTCAGGAACAGGATGGAGGTGATGCCCGCGCCGATCATCGCCTCGGTGAAGGCCACGTCCACGGACGCCAGGGACGCGTAGACGATGCACGCGAAGAAGCTGAAGGCGCTGAAGGTGATGGTGGCCGCCGCCAGATCCCGCACGTGCAGCGCGGTGAGGGCGATGATCACCAGGACCGGCATCAGGAGCACGTCGAGCAGCCAGATCATCCGCGCTTGTCCTCTGTGGAGGGGGCCACGGGGGGCCCTGTCCTCGAACCGGTCCCCGTCCCCGTCCAGGGCCGCAGCCCCGCCCGCCAGGCCGCCCGGCCCATGGCGCCGGTGGCGGCCGGGTTGGCGAAGAAGATGAAGGCCTGCACGAGCACGATCTTCGCGGCCAGGAGCGTGAGCCCTTCGTAGACGGCGAGCGAGAGCACCACCAGGGACGCCCCCATGGTCTCCGACTTCCCGGTGGGGTGAAGCCGCGTATAGAAGTCCGGGAAGCGGATGATGCCGACCGAGCCCAGGGTCAGAAACAGCAGGCCCCCGAAGAGCAGCACCGCGCTGACGATCTCCTTCGCGGTCACGGCGCCTCCTCCCCTTCGGTGAGCGGCTTCTCTCCCGGGGCCTTGCCGCGCTCGCGGTCCTTGCGCGCCTGGTCCTCCAGGTACTTCGCGGCGACGAGCGTGCCGCCCATCAGCGCCAGGCCGTAGCCGAGCGAGATGTCCACGTACATGTCCAGCCGCCCGCCGGCCTGCCCCATCAGCATCAGGAGCACGATGGTCTTGGTCCCCAGCATGGACGCGCCCACCAGCCGGTCGAAGATGGTGGGGCCGCGGACGATGCGCCACAGGGGCGCCGCGAGCAGCAGGGCCAGCACGACCGCCGCCCCCAGATAGAGCGACTGCATCATGCCCGGGGCCCCTCGCCCGGCTTCGCGGGCTCGAGCCCGCTGGGCTCGAACGCCGCCCGCACCCGCTTCTGCAAGGGACCGTGGAGGGTGCCGTGCACGGAGGCCGCGTCCAGGCCGTGGGCCACGAACTCCCCCTCCGGGGTGACGTCCAGCACGGTGGTCCCGGGGGTGAGGATGATGGAGTAGCCCAGGACCACCCGCGCCAACTCGCTGCGCATGTCCGGGTTGAGCTGGAACACCTGCGGCTCGAGCGCGGAGAGGGGGCCCAGGACCTTCTTCGCCACCGCGAAGTTGGACTGGAGGATCTCCCACCCCAGGGTCGCGAGGTACGCGGCCACCCTGTGCCAGGCGATGAAGGTGAGCCACCGGCGCTCCTCCCGCCCGTCCGGCAGGCGGACGAACAGGTAGAGCCTGCGCCCGGAGACCGCCGTGACCGCCACGGCGCTCACCGCCCCCAACACGAGGTGAAGGGCGTCGAGCATCCCGGAGAGGACGACCCAGAGGCCGAAGAGGACGACCGCGACGAGCGCGTGGTGGACCAGGCCGCGGAACATGGCGGACGGTACTAAGCGAGGGGTTCAGCTCGATCAAACCAAACCGAACAGTGCCTTGCCGGTTTCCTGGCCGCATGACAGCTTCCGCGCCGCCTCCGGGAGGTACCCATCAAGCCCCTGTTCGAGAAGGTCCTTCGCCCCCTCAACGCGTTCTTGCACTTCGAGGCCGCGGGCGGCGTCCTGATGCTCCTCGCGGCGGTCCTGGCCATGGTCTGGGCCAACTCCCCGTGGAGTGATGCCTACCGGCACCTCGTCCACCTGCCCCTGTCTTTGGGCGCGGGCGAAGGCGCGCCGGTGCAGTTCACCCTGCACGCGCTCGTCAACGACGGGCTGATGACGATCTTCTTCTTCGTGGTGGGGATGGAGATCAAGCGCGAGCTGGCCGTGGGCGAGCTGCGCTCTCTCGACCGGGCCATGCTGCCGGCGGTGGCGGCGGTGGCGGGGATGGTGGTGCCCGCGGGCATCTACGTCGCCTTGAACTGGGGCACGCCGGCCATGAAGGGCTGGGCCATCCCCATGGCCACCGACATCGCCTTCGCCATCGGCGTGGTGACGTTGCTCAAGCGGCGGGTGTCCTACAGCCTGATCGTCTTCCTCACCGCGCTCGCCATCTTCGACGACATGGGCGGCATCCTGGTCATCGCCCTCTTCTATGGCTCCGGCATCCACTTCGACTGGCTGCTCCTCGCCGCGGGCATCTCGCTGGTGCTCTTCGGGATGGGCCGCCTGGACGTGCGCCGCGGGCTGTTCTGGGCGGTGGGCGGGGGCTGCCTCTGGTACGCGGTGCACCACGCCGGCATCCACGCCACGATCTCGGGGGTGATCCTCGGGCTGATGGTCCCCGCGCGCGCGAGGACGCCGGCCTCCCAGGTGCTGGAGGAGCTCCATGGCTACCTGGGCGAGGTCACCCACCGCGCGAAGGAGGAGAACCTCCGCAACGAGGAATTGCTCTACATCGACGGGCGGATCACCGAGCTCGAGCCCACCTTGAACCGGTTCCTGCACCGGCTGCACGGGGGCGTGACGTTCGTGATCATCCCCGTCTTCGCGCTCTTCAACGCCGGGGTGGACGTGCGGCAGATGAGCCTGTCGGACCTGCTCTCGCCGCTGCCCCTGGGGATCGCGCTCGGCCTGTTCGTGGGCAAGCAGGTGGGGATCTTCGCGCTCACGCTGGGCGCGGTGCGGCTCGGCGTCTCGCCCATGCCCAACGGCGGCACCCGCTACCAGCTGTGGGGCGTCTGCATCGTCGCTGGCATCGGCTTCACCGTGGCGCTGTTCGTGGCCACGCTCGCCTTCGCGGGCGAGCCGGCCATCCTCGAGCAGGCCAAGCTGGGGATCCTCGTGGGCTCGTTCGCGGCGGCCATCGTCGGGGCCGTCGTGCTGAGGCTGGCGCCCCTGCTCCGCGGGCCCCACGCCGGCGCCGCCCAGCTGGACGCGACCGTTCACACCGCGCAGGGCTGACGGCCAGCCAGGCGGCTGGGAGGGCCGGCCAGATGGAGGGCCGCCCGCGGCCTTGTCGCGACTACACTCCCGGGCCAGATGACGCGGGCCACCCTCCTCTTCATTGCGCTGCTGGTCGCCGCCGTGGCCGGCGTGCTCGTGGGGGCGTGGGTGCTGGTGCAGGGGGACCGGGCGGACCTCTTCGAGCAGTTCGCGAAGGAGCGGAGCCGCCAGGTGGGCGAAGCGGTCAGGAACATCACCGGGGAGCTGGACCGGATCGGCGAAGACCTGCGCTTCGCCGCGGAGCTGGTGGGGGAGGACACCCCCGCAGAGCACGAGCGCGAGCTCTCCGCCCTGGTGAGGGTGGTGGGCCAGTACAAGGCGCTGGCGGTGTTCGACCCGCTCGGCCGCCGTGAGCTGTACACCGCGGCGCCCTCCCCCTCTTTCACCGAAGACGACGCCACGGGGCCTCTGCGCCACACCGCGCTGCGGGCGCTGGCCCGGAAGCTGGGTGAGGTGGAGACCTCGCCCGCCTTCACCGAAAACGGCTGGCTGCGCGCCTTCGCCACGCCGCTGCCCACGAAGAAGGGCGCGCCCCCCCGGGCGGTGGCGGTGCTGGTGGATCTCGAGCCCTACTTCGAGTCCTTGAGGCTCATCACCACCGAGTCCACGAGCCACCCGTTGGTCCTGGGCGCCTATGGCCGCCCCGCCCCGGCCACCGCGCCGGCGTTGGCGCGCGGGGTGGAAGGCCTGGACAAGGGCGCCCTGGCGCTGCCGCGCTTTGCCACGCTCGTGCACCGGATGCGCGAGGGCGAGTCCGGGACCCTGAGGCTCCCGCCCGAGGAGGCGCAGGCCCTGGGCCTGGGGTCCGAGGCGGTGGTGGTGGCGTACGCGCCGGTCCGGCCGAAGGGCGGCGCGCACTGGTCTTTGGCCACCTTGACCAGTGTGGCGCAGCTTCGCTCGGTGGAGCGGGCGGTGGTGTGGCGCCTGGGCGTGGCCACCTTCGTGGTGGTGCTCCTGCTCGCGGCGTTCGGCGCATGGGTGGTGCTCGCCTCCCGCCGCGCGGTGGCGCTGCGCGAGAGCCACCGGCACGCCTCCCGGCTTCTGCACCTCCATGAGAAGAGCCAGAAGATCCTCGACCACATCCCCACCGGCGTGCTCGCGCTCGCCTCCGACGGGAGGGTGAGCGCGCTCAACCAGCCCCTGCGGGAGCGGCTGGGGCCGGACGTGGTGGGCAAGACCCTGCCCGAGGCCCTGCCGCAGGCGGCGGCTCGGGTGGTGCAGCGGCTGCTGGGGCTGGTGGAGCAGGCGCTGGCGCAGGGGCGGCCGCGGCATCTGGGGGGTGAGGAGCTGGCGCTGTTCGGCGAGGCCGGGCGCTACAACCTGCACGCCATCCCGCTGGAGCATCCGGATCCGGACGTCCGGGTGCTGTTGGTGGTGGAGGACCTGTCCAACCTGCAGGCGCTGGAGTCGCAGCTGCTGCGCGCGGAGAAGCTCGCCACGGTGGGCGTGCTCGCCGCCGGCATCGCCCATGAGATCGGCACGCCGCTGGGGGTGGTGCGCGGGCGCGCTGAATACCTGCAGGGCAAGCTGGGCGGGGACAGCCCCCACAGCGCGGGGATGGGGGTCATCATCGAGCAGATTGACCGGGTGAGCCGCACCATCCGCCAGCTCCTCGACTTCGCGAGGCTGCAGCCGCCGCAGGCACAGGAGGTCCCCTGCGCGCAGGCGCTCCGGGCGCTGGACGAGCTGCTCCGGCTGGAGGCGGAGCGCCGGAGGATGACCCTGCAGGTGGAGGTGGCGCCCGCGGCCCTCGTCCCCTCCCTGGCTGCGGATCCGGACCAGCTCCAGCAGGTCCTGGTGAACCTGGTGATGAACGCGCTGGATGCGTGCGCCCCGGGCGCCACCGTGCGCGTGTGGGCCCAGCCCCATCCGGAGTCGTCGCGGGTGGCCCTGCACGTGGAGGACGACGGCTGCGGCATCCCCCCCGAGCGGCAGAACCAGGTGTTCGACCCGTTCTTCACCACCAAGAAGCGCGGCCAGGGGACGGGGCTGGGGCTGACCATCGTGGCGCAGATCGCCCGGAACCACGGGGCGGAGGTCACGCTGGAGAGCGGCCGGACGGGCAGCGCTCCGAAGGGCACCCGGTTCACCCTGTGGTGGCCCCAGGCACGAAGCGAGGAGCGGCATGCGGTCGCGTGAGCGGATCCTGGTCGTGGATGACCATGTGGAGATGGGGCGCCTTCTGGCAGACCAGCTCGGGGACCACGGGTTCGGCGTGGAGGTGGCGCAGGGCGGCGAGGAGGCCCTGAAGAAGGCCCGGGCGCAGCTCTTCGACCTGGTGATCACCGACCTGCGCATGGCCGGGGTGGACGGGCTGGACGTGCTCGCGGGGGTGAAGGCCCAGTCCCCGGACACCCCGGTGATCCTGATGACGGCCTTCGGCGGGGTGGAGACCGCGGTGGAGGCCATCAAGCGCGGCGCCTACCACTACCTCACCAAACCCTTCCGGCTGGACGAGGTGCTGGTCTTCGTCCGCCGGGCGCTGGAGGACCAGCGGCTCCGGACCGAGCACCGCACCTTGCGCCGCACCGACGCCTTGCGCAGCGGGTTCGGCGCCATGGTGGGGAAGAGCGCGAAGATGCGCGCGCTCTACGACCTGGTGGAGCGGGTGGCGCAGGCGGACGTCCCGGTGCTGGTCCGCGGCGAAAGCGGCACCGGCAAGGAGCTGGTGGCGCGGGCCATCCACCATGAAGGCCACCGCAAGGCCGGCCCCTTCGTGGCGGTCAACTGCACCGCCCTGCCCGCCTCGCTGCTGGAGTCCGAGCTGTTCGGGCACGTGAAGGGCGCCTTCACCGGCGCCACCGCCGCGCGCCGGGGCCTCTTCGTGGAGGCGGACGGCGGGACCCTGTTCCTGGACGAGATTGGCGACATGCCCCCGGACCTGCAGGCGAGGCTCCTGCGGGTGCTCGAGGACGGCGAGGTGCGCGCGGTGGGCGCGGACGGGGCGCGCAAGGTGGACGTGCGCATCGTGGCGGCCACCCACCAGGATCTGGAGGCGCGCGTCTCAGACGGCCGCTTCCGCAAGGACCTCTACTACCGGCTGGACGTGGCCCAGGTGCGCCTGCCGCCGCTCGGTGAGCGCCGCGAGGACATCCCCGCGCTGGTCGAACACTTCCTCGGCCGGGCCCAGGAGCGGAACCCGCGGGCGAAGGTGAAGGCCTTCTCCCCCGAGCTGCTCGCGGCCCTGTGCGCGCGCAGCTGGCCGGGGAACGTGCGCGAATTGGAGAACGCGGTGGAGCGGCTGGTGCTGCTGGGCAACGCCCAGACGCTGGGGCCGGACGCGCTGCCGATGAGCGCCTCGCTCACCTCCGGGGGGCCGGCAGAGGGCTCCGCTCCAGGCGGGGGCGCGCCCTTGGGGCACACGGAGGTCGTCCCGCTGCGGCAGCTCGAGAACGAGTACATCGCCTGGGCGGTGGCCAGGTGCGGCGGGAACAAGACGAAGGCCGCGGAGCTCCTCGGCATCGACGTGTCGACCATCCACCGGCGCGAGCGCGAGCTCCGGGCGAAGGGCGACGAGACCCCGTAGGTCACACTCCCCCACCCCAGGTCGCAGACCGCAAGGCGCCGTGGCAGCGCGCCACGCCTCCCTTGCAACCTGCCCCGCCCGCGCCGGCTGCTTCGGGCGTGCGCCCCCTGAAGACGGGGCCGGCACGGGGGTTGCTCCTTCGGCCCGGTCATGACCTACCCCCACATCCACCCCGCCCCCCGTCGTCTGCTCTCCACCGCCGTCGCCGCGCTCGCGCTCGTCACCGCCGCGGGCTGCGCCGCGAAGAACAAGGAGGTCGTCACCGAGAACGTGAAGGAGACGGTGAAGCCCGCTCCCGTCGCCAGGGCACCGGAGCCCCCGAAGCCCGAGCCGGTGGAGAAGGAGGCGTTCGACACCTCCTTTGGCCCCATCTTCTACGCGCTGGACTCCGCCCAGCTTCTGCCCGAGTCCACCGCCACCTTGCAGCGGCTGGCGGACTTCCTGCGGGAGAACCCCGGGAAGACGGTGACCATCCTCGGCCACACCTGCGAGTTGGGCACCAGCGAGTACAACATGGCGCTCGGCCAGAAGCGGGCGCACGCGGCCAAGCAGTACCTCACGCAGCTCGGCGTGGAGTCCCGCCGGGTGGACACGCTCTCCTACGGTGAGGAGCGCCCGGCCGCCTCCGGCGCCGACGAGTCCGCGTTCTCGCAGAACCGCCGCAGCGAGTTCGACTTCCAGATCGATGATGGCGGCCGCGACGGCCGCCGGGCCGGGCGGTAGGGCTCGGTGAGCGGGGCTGTGCGCTGGGCGCTGGTGCACGGCGGGGACGACGCGCTGCCCGCCCTCCTCACCGACGTCCTCTCCGAGCTCGGGCTCGAGCCGTGTCCGGAAGGCACGCTGCACGCGGAGCTGGTCCTGGTGCACGTGGACGGGCCCTCGGGGCTCGCCCACCTGGAGCGGGCAGCGCAGTGCGCCCGCGCCCGGGCCGCTTCCGGTGGACCGGGCGCGGTGGTGGCGGTGCTCCCCTTCGCGGACGAAGGGATGGGCCGGGCGGCCAGGGAGCGCGGCGCCTGTGGCGTCTACGCGCTGGGGACCCCGCTCTCCCACCTGCGCGCGCTGGTTTCGGCCAGCATCCCGGCCCCCAAAGCCTCCCCGGCGCGCCCGGGGGGCGCCCCTCCCGCGGCGTCTGAGGGGGGGGCTGGGTGAGGGCCCACCCTTAGTTTGCGGGGCCTTGCTGCCCGTGAGAAGTTGCCGCCGGTTTGATCCGCGAGGCCTTCCAGGACCTGAACCGGGTGCGGCAGATCGCCGTGATCGCCGCGCGGCACGGCTTTGCGGACCTGCTCGAGCGCAGCGGCACCTGGAAGGTGCTCGGGCGCAAGGAGCAGGTGGAGGTGGCCCCGGAGGTCCGGCGGGCCTCGGTGGCCCGGCGCTTCCGGATGTTCCTCAACGACCTCGGCCCCACCTTCATCAAGCTCGGGCAGATCCTCTCCACCCGCGCGGACATGCTGCCGGCCGAGTTCATCGACGAATTGTCCACGCTGCAGGACCACGTCCCGCCCATGTCCACCGAGGCGCTGTTCCGGCAGCTCCGCGAGTCGTTGGGCAAGGACGCGAAGGAGCTGTTCGCCTCCATCGAAGAGGAGCCGCTGGCCGCGGCGTCCATCGCCCAGGTGCACCGGGCGGTCACCCACGGCGGGGACGAAGTCGTGATCAAGGTCCAGCGCCCGGGCATCACCGAGCAGATCCGCGCGGACCTCTCGGTCTTGCACTACCTCGCGAGGCTCCTGGAGGCGGTGGTCGAGGAGACGGGCATCTACACGCCCACGGGGATCATCGAGGAGTTCGACCTCGCCATCCACGAGGAGCTGGACTTCCTCCACGAGGCCCAGAACATCCGCGAGTTCCACCGGAACCACAAAGACCGGCCGTATTTGAAGGTCCCCCGCGTCTTCGACGAGCTGACCACGCGGACGGTCCTGACCATGGAGTTCATCCGCGGGACCAAGATCAGCCAGATCGATTCTGCGGCGCACGACAAGCAGACGGTTGCCAGGAACCTGGTGGAGGCCTCCTTCCGTCAGCTCTTCCAGGACGGCATCTTCCACGGGGATCCGCACCCCGGGAACATCCTGGTGCTCGATGATGGCGTCATCGCGCTGATCGACTTCGGGATCGTCGGGCGGCTCACCCGGCAGATGCAGCAGACGCTGGTGAGCCTGGTGATGGCGGTCGCGCTGAAGGACTCGGACTCGGTGGCGCGGATCCTCTACCGGGTGGGCGTGCCGGACGCGCGGGCCAACCTCGTCGGCTTCCGCAACGACATCGACGGGATCCTCCACGAGTACCTGCCCACGACCCTGGGCTCCATCAACGCCCAGAACCTCCTGCGGGACCTGTTCGACCTCGCGGTGAAGTACCGGATCCGGATCCCCCGGGAGTACGCCCTGCTCTCGCGCGCGTCCATCAGCATCGAGGGCATCTTGCGGTCCCTCTCGCCGGACCTGCAGATCTCCGAATTGGCCACGCCGTACGCCAGGGAGCTTCTGGCCGAACAGTACGACCCGAACATGCTGCAGGGCGGCCTGTTGAAGGCGGCGCTGCGGCTGCAGAGCGTGGCCCAGGACCTGCCGGTGCAGCTCTCCCAGATCATGCTGGACCTCGAGTCCGGCAAGTTCTCGGTCACTGTGAAGTCGGACGGGTTGGACCGGCTCAACCAGAACCTGCGGGCCCTGGGCGCCATCGCCTTTCTGGGCCTGTGCGCGTGCGGGTTCGTGGTGGGCATCTTCATCTCCTTCGCCCGCCATGACTGGCAGGTGCGCGGCTTCCCCGTCCTGGGCCTTCTGGGCGTGGTCGCGGTGGCCATGCTCTTCGGCGCGGTGATGACCTGGTACCTGTTCGGCGGGCGCGTGGGGAAGATCAGCCTCACCCGGCTGCTCAAGCGCAGGCGGCGCTAGGGCGTTGGCGTTGGAGCCTGGGACCTCGGGGCTGACCGTGTGCTTCGACGGGACCTCTGCCCTGCGCGAGGTCACCCTCCGGTTCGAAGGGGGCGAACACGTGGGCGTGTGCGGCGCCGCGGGCTCGGGGAAGACCACCCTGCTGAAGGCGCTCGCCGGCCTGCGCCGCCCGGACGAAGGGCGCGTCCTGTGGGACGGGCAGGACCCGTGGACGCTCCCGCCCGAGGTGCGCCGGGCGCGCCAGGCCTCCTTCGGGATGGTCTTCCAGACCGACGCGCTCTTCGACGCCCAGACCGTGCTGGAGAACGTCCTGGGGCCCTTGCGCCGCCGCGGCGTCCCCGAAGCCGAAGCCCAGGCCCGCGCCCGCGAATCCCTGCGCCAGGTGGGGCTCGAGGACGCCGGGGGGCTTCTGCCCGGGCAGCTCTCGGGCGGGATGCAGAAGCGCGCCGGCATTGCCCGGGCCATCGTCGCGAGGCCCGCGGTGCTGCTCGCGGATGACCCCCTGGCCGGGCTGGATCCCTCCACCGCCTCCCAGGTGGCGGCGCTCCTGCGCGAGGTCAGCTTCGGCCGCACCCTGCTGGTGGCGATGCCAGATCCCCTGCCCTGGATGGAGGCCTCCCGCTGGCTGTTGCTGGACGGGGGCAGGCTGACCTACGACGGCCCCTTCGACGCAGCCCGGCTCGACCGCACATGAACGCCCTCTCCTCCATCGGCGCGCTGGGACTGATGCTGGGGCGGGTGTTCTGGCTTCTGCCGAAGCTGGACCGGCGCGAACTGCTCCGCGGGCTCCACGCCTTCGGGTGGCAGGCCCTGCCGTTGACCGGGGTGGTCTCCACCATGATCGGCGCCACGGTGGTCCTGCAGACGAGCCTGTACACCGAGCGCTTCGGCGCCCGGAGCTACCTGGGCTGGGCGGCGGGCCACGCGGTGATCTGGGAGTTCGGGCCGCTCCTTTTGGGGATGATGATGGCCGCGCGGGTGGGGGCGCGGAACGCGGCAGAGCTGGCGCAGCTCTCGGTGGACGGGCAGCTCGAAGGGCTCTCCGGCATCTCCCTGGATCCGGTGGCGCTGCTGGTGGCGCCCAGGGTCTGGGCGGTGGTGGCCAGCGTCTCCCTGCTCGCGGCGCCGGCGTTCCTGCTCGCGGTGCTCTGGGAGATCGTCGCCGCGTTCTTCACGCTGGACCTCCCGGTGCGGGTCTTTCTGGGGACCTTCTCCGAGATGCTGGGCATGGACGCGCTGTTCGCCGGGCTCCTCAAGTCGGTGGCCTTCGCGTGGGCCATCGCCCTCATCTCTTCGCTGTGTGGGATCCGGGCGAAGGGCGGCTCGCGCGCGGTGGGCGCGGCGGCGGCGGCCTCGGTGGTGTGGAGCGCGGCGGCCATCTTCGCGCTCGACTTCGCGGTCTCCACCCTGCTCCACCGGCTCGCGGCCTCGGGGCTGTGGGGGGCGGCGTGACCTTCCTGCAGCGCGTGGGCGGGCCCTTCTGGATGCTGGCGCGGACGGCGGGCGCGGTGGGCAGGCGAGGCGTGGCCCCCCGCGCGGTGCTGCGCGAGGTCCACCAGTTGGGCTACCGCTCCGCCTGGCTGGTGGGCAGCGGGATGGCGTTCTTCGGGTTCGTGATGGTGACCATCGCCGACGCGCAGGCGCGCCGGTTCACCGGGAACCTCGGCACCATCGGCCCTGCGTACTTCGAGCTGCTCTTGCGCGAGTTCGGCCCGCTCACCTCGGCGCTCCTGGCCGCCTCCCGGGGATCTGCGCGCTATGCGTCCGAGCTGTCCTCCATGACGGTGAACGAGCAGGTAGAAGCGCTGGAGATGACGGCCGGCCACCCGCTCACGGACCTCGTCGCGCCGAGGGTCCTGGCCGGGCTCATCGCCTTCCCGCTGTTGTGCATCCTCGGCACCGCCGCCGCCTCCCTCTCCGCGGCGCTGGCCGCCCAGTTCGTCTACGGCGCAGACGGCGCGGCGTTCCTCGACCCCCGGTTCGTGGACCGCGCGGATCTGAGCTCGTTCTTCATCAAGGTGGTGCTGATGGGCGTGTACGTGCCGGCGGCGGCGGCGTGGCGGGGCCTGGCCGCGCGCGGGGGCTCGGCGGCCGTGGGCGCGGCGACCACCGAAGGCGTGGTGGCGGCGGTCATCGGCTGCCTGGTCATTGACCTGGTCGTCGCCGCCGCCTTCTTGATGATGGGCGCATGAGCGGCGGCGCGCCTGCAGCGAGGCTGGTCCCGGCGGTGCGCCTGCGCGGCGTGCACAAGGCCTACGGGGGCGCCGTCGTCTTCGCCGGGGTGGACCTCGACGTGCCGGCGGCGGGCGTGACCTTCGTGGTGGGCCGAAGCGGCGCCGGCAAGAGCGTGCTGTGCCGGCTGGCGGTGGGGCTGGAGCGGCCGGACGGGGGGCGGGTGGAGCTCTTCGGGCAGCCCATCACCGGGCGGCCGGCGCGCGCGCTGCTGCCCCTGCGGCGGGTGGCGCCGTATCTGGTGCAGGGGCCGGCGCTCCTGGACTGGCTGACCCTGCGGCAGAACGTAGCGCTGGCGGACCCGGCCGCAGGCGGCGCGGCGGTGGACGAGGCGCTCTTCCGCGTGGGCCTCGGAGGGGTGGCGGACAAGCGGCCGCAGCAGGTGGGGCCGGGGATCCGCAAGCGGGCGGCCATTGCCAGGGCGCTGCTGTTGCGGCCGCGCTACCTGCTCTTCGACGAGCCGACCACCGGGCTGGACCGGCCGGCGGCGCGTCAGGTGTCGGAGGTCCTCGTGCGGCTGCGTGAGGAAGGGCTTGGCGCGCTGGTGGTGTCGCATGATTATCCGCTGCTCGCGCGGCTGGCGGACCGGGTGGTGCTGGTGGCGGGTGGGCGCGCGCGGCTTTATGAGGAGCGGGCGGCGTTCCTGAACTCAGCAGACGCCGAGGTGCGCGCGCTGCTTCAGCCGGTGCGTGCGGAGCTGGACGTCCATGGATGAGCGGCGGCTGGAGATCAAGGTCGGGGCGCTGGTGCTCATCGGCGTCGCCGGGGTGCTGGGGCTGCTCTACCTGATGGGAGAGTGGGTCCTCGCCAGAGATCCTTCGCTGCACGTGCTCTTCGCGCACACCGGGAACGTGGTCCGCGGCGCGCCGGTGAAGCTCGCGGGGGTGACGGTGGGGCGGGTGGAGCACATTGAACTGGAGCCCGCGCGCAGGGATGAAGCCGGCGTTCCCCTGCCGGTGCGGATGGCGGTGTCGGTGGAGCCGCACGCGCTCCTGGCGCTGCATGAGGACGCGGACGTGACCATCGCCACGGTGGGGCCCCTGGGCGAACCCTACCTGGAGCTGTGGCCCGGCTCGGCCGGCTCCGCTGCCCTGTCTGCCGGGGCCACCCTGCGCGGGACGGACGCGCCGAGACTGGACGTGGTGGCCCTGCGGCTCTCCCGCTTCCTCGAGGCCGCGAGCCGGGTGCTGGAGGAGAACCCGACGGCGCTGGAGACGTTGGTGACGAGCGTGGCCGGGCTCACCCAGAGCGTGGACGTCATCCTCGGGGACAACCGCGAGGAGATTGCCGGGCTGGCGCAGGAGCTTGCGGTGGCAGCCAGAGACCTGCGGGCGCTGGCGGCGCTGGCCCGGAAGACTCTCGAGCCCGGCGGCAAGGGCGCGCGGCTCCTGGATGACGCGGCGGCCTCCGCGCGGGTGCTCCGGGAGGACGTGCCGCAGCTCTCCGGTGACGCCAGG
>CAZQVZ010000087.1:0-16769 GCA_964596895.1 uncultured Myxococcaceae bacterium | reverse complement strand
CAGCTCCACCCGCTCGCCGTCGCCGAGGAAGAACACGGTGTGTTCGCCCACCACGTCCCCACCGCGCACGGTCTGGATGCCGATCTCGCGGGGCGGGCGCTCACCCACCTGGCCTTCGCGGGCGGTCTTGAAGTCCGCGGACGAGCGGCCGACCGCGCGGGCGATGTCCTCTGCCAGCCTGAGCGCGGTGCCGGACGGCGCGTCCTTCTTCATCCGGTGGTGCGACTCGACGATCTCGATGTCGAAGCCTTCGCCCAGGACCTTCGCCAGTTCCGCCGCCATCTTGATGACGAGGTTCACGCCCACCGACATGTTGGGCGAGATGACGAGCGGGATCTTCCGGCTGTGCTTGAGGACCTCGGCGCGGGCTTCGGAGGAGAACCCCGTGGAGCCCACCACCAGCGCCACCCCGTGCTCTGCGCAGGCCCTGGCGTGCTCCACGCTGGCCTCTGCGGAGGTGAAGTCGATGACCGCGTGCGCGTTGGCCAGGGCGAGCACCTCGTGGAGGTTCTCGCCGTGCGGCACGCCGAACTGGGCGAGCGTCGAGGTGTTCGGGTTGGACGCGCGCTCGGTCACGCCCGCCAACGCCATGTCGGGCTCGGCCACCAGGAGCCGGCAGAGGGTGCTGCCCATCCGCCCGCCCGCGCCGGTCACCACCACGCGGATGGGAGCCGTCACAGCGCCCCCAATGCCCCGAGCGCAGCTTCCAGCCTGGCGGCACTCCCTTCGGTCATGGGCAGCAGCGGCGGGCGGACTTCAGAGGTGAAGCGGCCCATCTTGTGGAGGGCCCACTTCACCGGGATGGGGTTGGGCTCCACGAAGAGCAGCCGGTGCAGGGTGTTCAGCTTCACTTGCAGCGCGCGCGCCTCTGCGATCTTCCCTTCGCGCGAGAGGCGGACGAGCTCCGCCATCAGCTTCGGGACCACGTTGCCGGAGACGGTGATGACGCCCTTGCCGCCGCAGGCCACGAACGGCAGCACCGTGAAGTCGTCACCGGAGAGCAGGGTCATCCGCTCGGTGCCGATGAGCTCCACGATGTCGACCATGCGGGTCATGGAGGCCGTGGCCTCCTTCAGCGCCACCACCTCCGGGATGTCCGCGAGCCGCTGCACGCTCTCCGCGGTCAGATCGACGGCGGTCCGGCCCGGCACGTTGTAGGCGACCAGAGGGAAGCCCGGGTGCGCCTTCGCGATGAGGCGGTAGTGCTCCACCAGGCCCGCCTGGGTGGGCTTGTTGTAGTAGGGCGTGACGATCAGCGCCGCGTCGGCGCCGGCCTCGCGGATGAGCCTCACCCCGTCGATGGCCGCGCGCGTGGAGTTGGAGCCCGCGCCGGCGACCACGGGGAGCTTGCCCTTCGCCACCTCCACGGCGATGCGCACCGCCCGCGCGCACTCGTCCGCGGACAGGGTGACGGCCTCACCGGTGGTGCCGATGGGGACCAGGCCGTTCGTGCCGCTGTCGATGTGCCACTGGCAGAAGGACCGGTACGCGTCTTCATCCAGCGCGTCGTTCCGGAAGGGGGTGGCGAGCGCGACGAGCGAGCCTTCGAGCTTCAACGTGTTGGTCATGAGCGCGCAGGACAGTAACGCAGCGCGGCGAGCTTGTTGAGCACGGTCTGTCGCCTCCGGGAGACATGGATTTGCCGGTGTCCGAAACCGCGGCGCTCAACTTCCGAGAACCGGAGCATGACGCCTGGGGAGCTGCGGCGCGCGGACCGGAAGGGCAACGAGATCATCGGCAAGGCGCTCGAGTCGGGCAACCTCGCCGTGGGCGCGGACCAGAAGGCGGTGCGCTGGGTGGAGCGGCTGCTTCGAGCGGCCGGGTTCGACCCCGGAACCCCGGACTCGCTGTTCGACGCGCGGACGCAGAAGGCGCTGAGGGCGTTCCAGCGCTCGCGCGGGCTGGAGCCCTCTGGCGCGCTGGACGCGAAGACGTTCAAGCACCTGAACGTGGTGCTGGAGCGGGTCCGCAAGCACCACAAGGCGAAGGTCTTCGGGCGAGGGCAGAAGGACGCCTACATCGCCGCCGCCGAGCAGCGGCTGAAGAAGCTCGGCTACGACGTGGGCAAGGTGGACGGCGTATTCGACGCGAAGACGGTGGAGGCGCTGGCCGCGTTCAAGAAGGACGAAGGGCGCAAGGGCGCAGCCGTCCTCACCGAAGGGCTGATGAAGGGCCTGCGCCAGGAGGTGAAGGGGCTGGAGCATGTGCCGTACCGGACCCGGGTGAAGAAGGACCTCGAGGCGCACAAGCGGCTGGACGCGCACACCGCGAAGCAGGCCGCCCAGAAGTACGAGGTGCCGGTCTTCAACGCGGATGGGACGCCGAAGCTGGACGCGGAGGGGAACCCGGTCACGAAGGAGGTGCTCGGGCTCGGTGTGGGCAGCACGGGTCGCGCGGTGAAGAACATCCAGTGGCACCTCAGGCTGGCGGGGTTCGATCCCGGCCGGCAGGACGGCGTGTTCGACGGGCGGACCGAGGCCGCGCTGCTCGCCTTCCAGCGGCAAAGTGGCTTCAAGTCCCCTACCGGGCGCGTGGGCACAGGGACCTGGAAGCAGCTCGCAAAGACCGCCATCTACGCGCGGGGAGATGCCACGCCGCAGCAGAAGCTGTGGGAGCGCTCCGCGGCGGTGAAGCGGACGGAGCAGGTGCTCGAGAAGCTCGGGCTCAACCCCGGGAAGGTGGACGGGCTCTTCGACGGGAAGACCGCCGCCGCGGTGAAGCGCTTCGAGAAGCAGCACGGGCTGAAGGTGGACGGCACCGTCGGCGCGAACCAGCTCAAGGCGATGCGGCAGGCGACCAGGGGGGTCACGCCGCAGCAGTTGGAGCGCATCATCCCCAGGCTCACCCTCGCGGAGGCGCGCGCGTTCACGCCGCACCTGAACAGGGCGATGGCGGAGTTCAAGATCAACACGCCGAAGCGGCAGGCGATGTTCATCGCCCAGATTGCGCATGAGACCGGCGGCTTCCGCTGGTTCACCGAGCTCTCCAGCGGCAAGCAGTACGAAGGCCGCTCGGATCTGGGCAACACGCAGCCGGGGGACGGGGCGCGCTTCAAGGGCCGCGGCGCCATCCAGCTCACCGGTCGGTACAACTACACGAAGGCCGGCAAGGCGCTGGGCCTGCCGCTGGTGTCGAAGCCGGCCATGGCCGCGAGCAACGCCGTCAGCTTCCGCATCGCCGGATGGTACTGGGCCAGCCGGAACCTGAACCACTACGCGGACCGGAGTGACCTGCGCGCGGTCACCCTGCGCATCAACGGTGGCTACAACGGGCTTTCGGACCGGGCCGCGTACTACCAGCGCGCGCGCAACGTCCTGCTCTAGAGGGTTCGGCTCTCCACACGGAGAGGTGCCTGGGTGAGGTCCACGGGTCTTCACCCACCCACCCGCGGCTTGCGACTCAGCCCAGGCAGGGCCTCGTCCGAGTGAGGCCCCGCGGCATGACGGTTGCTCTGTCGCCGCGACATGCATTTCAGGGTCTTGCTCGCGGCGTCTGTGCTGTTCGCCCTTTCCGCTTCCGCGGCTTCGTCTGCGCCCGTGGAGGGACAGGTCCTCGCGGTGGAGAAGGTGGAGCTCTCCGGGGAGACCTTTACCAACGTGCGGCTGAAGCTCGACAAATGCGCTGGCCAGTACTGCGGTGGGCGCGTCAACGTGCTCTTCCCCGGTGACGTGAAGCTGGTGCGCGGCGCGTGGCTGGAGTTGCGGTTGCCCGAGGCGACCGTGGCGAACCTGCACGCCTACAAGATCCGGAAGGGTCGCGCCTCGCTGGCGCTCCGCGCAGATGCGCCGCCGGGACCGCGGCCAGAGCCGACCCGCCTCACGCAGGCCAGGTAGGCGCGAAAGCCGGGCGTGCAGACCGCTCCTGTCGGTGACGCGTGGCGCGCCGATGCAGGCGGGAGTGCGTGGCCAGCGCGTCCGGGCTCGTCGAACGACCGCTGCCGGAGCACCGTCGCGCGCGCGGCACCTCCAGTCGGCCGGACGCGTTGAGGCGCAGCGGCAGGGAGGGAGCGGTCGTGTCGTTGACCCGGCCGCTTGCCAGAAGTCGCCCCCGAACCGCCCGACGGCCGCGTGGCAGAAACCAAAGTGACGTTCGACCGAGCAGTTCTCGCGAACGTGGTCTCCGAGCTCCTCCTGCCTGCGTAAGTGCCTGATTCCTCGTTGGCGGTGGGGCCGCGCGGCAGCCACGGCCGCAACTGCTCGGTCAAACGTCACTTTGCCTGCCGGACCGGCCCTGTGCCCGGGGGGCTCCTGGGAGCAGGACAGGTTGGCCACCGCGTCTTGCGCCACGACGACCCGCGCGTCCCAGTGTGGCGATGGCGGGGCTCGGGCAGCGCGCGGCCGTCGCCGCGTACCTGGCCAGGCGGCCCGCGCTGGCCGCGCACGCCGTGCATAGGCCCCCGACGAACCCGTCCGAAGCGAGCACACCAGGCCCGCGTTGGCTGCCGCGTACGTCTCACCCTATCTGGCGCCCACCTGCCCGCCCCGAGTGGCGCCATCGCTCACCGGCCACAGAGTCGCCCCCGAACCGCCCGACGGCCGCGTGGCAGAAACCAAAGTGACGTTCGACCGAGCAGTTCTCGCGAACGTGGTCTCCGAGCTCCTCCTGCCTGCGTGGGTGCCTGATTCCTCGTTGGCGGTGGGGCGGCGTGGCAGCCACGGCCGCAACTGCTCGGTCAAGCGTCACTTTCCCTGCCGGACCGGCCTTGTGCCCGAAGGCCGCAGAATCGCAGCACCCGCGCCGGGCCGCGCGACCGAGCAGAAGCCGCTACGTCCGCTCCCCGCGCCACAGGTCGCTGACGGCCTCGCGCTCGCGAATGACCCGGAACGCATCTCCATCCACGAGCACCTCCGCCGGACGCGGCCGGGAATTGTACGTGGACGCCATGCTCATCCCGTAGGCGCCCGCGCTCATGACCGCGTAGAGGTCATCCACCTTCGGCACGACCAGCCGGCGCTCCTTCGCGAGCACATCGCTGGACTCACAGACCGGGCCCACCACATCCACGAGCTCTTCTTTGCCTTTCCGCGGGCGGACGGCGCGAAGCTCGTGGTGCGCCTCGTACAGCGCCGGGCGCAGAAGGTCGTTCATGCCCGCGTCCACCATCACGAAGGTCTTGTGCGGCGTGCGCTTGCGGAAGAGGACCCGAGTCAGGAGCACGCCCGCGTTCCCCACCACCACGCGCCCCGGCTCCAGGACAATCGTCGCGCCCGTCCCCGCCGTGGCCTCGGCGATGATCCGCGCGTACTCCGCGGGCGAAGGGGGCGTCTCCCCGCGATAGGGGATTCCCAGCCCGCCACCCACGTCCAGAAGCTCCAGCGGCACCTTCCGGCCGCGCAGCTCGCGGTAGAGGCCCGCGACCTTCTCCAGCGCCGCGCGGAAGGGCCCGCCCTCCGTGAGCTGCGAGCCAATGTGGCAGTCCAGCCCGCGCGCCCACAGCGCCTTCTTGCGCGAAGCGCGCCGGTACAGCGCCACCGCCTCTTCGAACGGGACCCCGAACTTGGAGGTCCGCAGCCCTGTGGCGATGTACTTGTGCGTCTTCGCGTCCACGTCCGGATTCACGCGAATCGCAAACGGCGCGCGCAGGCCCATCTGGGAGGCCACGCGCTCCAGGGTCCACAGCTCCTCTTCGCTCTCCACGTTGAAGAGGAGGATGCCGGCCTTGAGGCCCGCGGCCATTTCGGCCTCGGTCTTGGCGACGCCGGAGAAGACCACGCGCTTGAGTGACCGGGCGGCCTTGCGGACCCGCTCCAGCTCACCGCCGGAGACGATGTCGAACCCACAGCCCTCCCGGTGCAGCAGCGCCAGGATGGCCAGCGAGGAGTTGGCCTTCACCGAGTAGCAGATGTGGTGAGGCGTGGACCCGAACGCCTCCTTCATCACCCGCACGTGCCGGCAGATGGTGGCCGTGGAATACACATACGCCGGCGTCCCCACCTGCTGGGCGATGGCGGAGAGCGGCACGTCCTCGGCGTGGAGATGACCGCGCCGGTATTCGAAGTGGTTCATTTCTGCGCCGGCTCTTCAGGCACAGGCTTCGGCGGGCGAGGCGGCGCCTTCACGCCGCATCCTGCCAGGAACGCCCCCACCCCCAGCGCTGCCAGAAGGCGCTTCATCTGAAGAGGCGCCCCTAGAACCGCACGCCGATGATGGCGCGGAGAGCCTGGGCGTTGTCGAGCTCGGCGGCGTTGGCGTCCCGGTTCCCGAGCCCAGCCTGCGGGAAGAGGATGGCCCACTGCAGCGCCGCGACGAACCCGTCCTCGGTGAGGTACCTGGCGCCCGCGTTGAGCTCGACGCCGAGCATCCGGCTGTCCTGCGACGGGGTGGACTCCACGTACACCGCGCCCGAGCCGATGACGCTGCCGTAGATGTCGAAGCCCTCAGCCACCGAGTACGTCACCGTCGGCTTCACGTACACTGAGTCGGTGATCCCGCCGATGAGCTCCCTGTAGAGGATGGCGTCCACGCGGTAGTCGCGGTTGAACCGGAAGTTGCGGATGGCGCCGTCGTGGTACTGCGCCCCGTCGATGTTGCCGTTCTCCGGCACGTTGCTGCCGGTGGGCCCGACGCGGCCGGGGCGGTTGCCGAAGCCAGGCTGCCGGTCACCCGACGCGTACCCGGCCTCGAGCCCGAGCCGAAGCTGCCCGTCCATCAGCCGGTACTCCCCCTGGGCCACCGCGCCGAACTGCCGGACGATGGCGCCGCCCACCGTGTCCGACTCCCCGGGGTGGCGGGCCACCGACTCGATGTTGCCGATGACCGCCGCCGCCTCGAGCTCCAGGCGCAGCTCCTTGCGCTCGAACTTCACCCACACGTCCGGGATGTACAGGCGCGCGTTGCGGAGCACGAAGCTGCTGGCGTCATTGGGCGGGGTGTTGGGGTCCGCCCAGGACACCGCTTCGTTGCGCTGGGTGCGGTAGGAGAAGTGGACGCCGTAGTTGAAGACGCTGAGCCCGTTCTCCAGCCGCGCCCGCTCCTGCTGCGGCGTGTCCCGCCGGGCGATGGCGATGACGTAGCTGTGCGCGTCGTCCGAGTTGGACACGTCGAACGGCTGGCCCTGCTCGTTCTGGGTGGCGCTGGACGGCCCTTCGATGTCGAAGTCCACCATGGGCGCGAAGTACCAGCCGGTGAACGGCTCGGTGACGAACTGGATGCGGTCCACGGTGTTCCCGTAGTCGGAGTCCAGCCCGTTGCCGTCGTTGTGGAGCATGCCGAGCCCCCAGTGCGAGCCCATGCGCCCGAAGCGCAGGATGCCCACCGGGGTGCTCACCTCACCGTAGGCGCGCTTGACGCGGATGGAGTCGGTGAGCGCGTTCACGCCGGCTTCGGGCGACATCTGCGACTCGTTGAAGATGCCGAAGTCGTACCGGTCACCGCGCGAGTTCGCGTACAGCGGCGTGGACCCGAAGAGGACGTTGTCGAGCGCGTCCAGCTGCACCTTCACCCGGACCTCTTCGGAGACGTTGATGGTGGGCTCGAGCCGCAGCCGCATGTTCACGCCGGCCAGGGTCCGCTCGCGGTCCGACACGGGGGAGCGGGGGAAGAGGCTGTAGCCCCAGGGATCCGGGGCGCGGTTGAGGTCCATCCGGTGGAACAGGTCCGGGCGGGTGCGGAGGTACCCGTCGAGCTCCAACAGCTCCAGCCGGCGGGTCTGCTCCACCCACTCCTCCTCCCAGCCGCGGGCGGCGGCCTGGGTGGCGAGCTGGGCCCGGATCTCCTCGCGCATCTCCTTCTTGGCGGCCTCCACCTTGGCGTCCACGTCCTCGCCCTCTTCGGCCCCGCGCGCGGGGGGCGCGGGCGGAGGGGCAGGTGCAGGGGTGGGCGCGGGAGCCGGCGGCTGGGCCGGCGGTGCGGGCGGCGGCTCGGCCGGGGTCTGCGCGGCAGCGACGCCGGCGAGGGCGACGAGCGCCACCAGGAGGGCTCTGGCCATAACGTTCTTTCTCCGGGGCATCACGAGGGCGCGGGAGTCTACCGAAGCGGTGGCTGACAGGAAGGACAGAAGTGCGTCGTGCGCCCACCTTGCACGAAGGACTGCACCGTCGCCTGGCAGCGGCGGCACTGCTCGCCGGCGCGGCCATAGATGAGGAAGGGGTTGGGCGCGCCGGGCTCCTCCACGTATTCGATGTCCCCGTCCCCCTCCCCTTCGCTCTGCAGCGCGAACTTCAAGGAGGCGTGGATGGCGCGGGAGAGCCGCCCCCATTCGGTCCTGGTCAGGGTGCCCGGCTGTCGGGACGGGTGCAGGCGCGCGCGGTAGAGCGCCTCGGCGGCGTGGATGTTGCCGAGCCCCGCCAGCCGGCCCTGGTCCATCAGCGCCACCTTCAAGGGCTGCTTCGACCGCGAGAGCGCCGCCTCCAGCGACGAAGGGGTGAGCCCGTCTACCAGCGGATCCGGCCCCAGGGCGCGGATGGGCGGAAGGTGCCAGAGCGCGTCCGCCTTCACCGGCTCGATGCGGCCGAACAGGCGCGGGTCGCGAAAGTGCACAGCGTGCCCGTCGTCGAGCAGGAAGCGCGCGCGGCTGTAGGGCTCTTCGTGCCGCGAAGGGCGCCGCACCAGCTTCCCGGTCATCCCCAGGTGCAGGAGCGCGCCGTAGCCGGAGTCGAACGCGACGAGGAGGTACTTCCCCTTGCGTTCCGCAGAGGTGAGCTGTCCTTTCAATTTCGCGAAGGCTCTGGGGTCTGCGCCGCGGAAGGTGCGCGCCTGGGGGTCAGCCACCGCCCGCAGCACCCTGTGCCCCTGCGTCCAGCGCAGCAGGTCCCGCCTGGCAATCTCCACCTCCGGCAGCTCCGGCATGCCGGGCGCCATACACTGCCCTCAAATCGATGTGCAAAGGCTCGAGCCATCCACTAAAGGATGCGCGGTCGATTCAAACCAAGGAGAGAACCATGGCTGATCAGGTGAAGCGTTACTCGCCGAAGGACTTTTCGCACCTCAAGGGCCTCAAGGGCGTGGATGACCCCACCTTGCAGAGCCACTTCGCGCTCTACCAGGGCTACGTGAAGCGCACCAACGCGCTGACCGAGCGGCTGGAGGCGATGCAGAAGGAGGGCAAGGCCGCAGGCGCCGAGCCCGTCTACGCCGAGCTCACCCGCCGGCTGGGCTTCGAGTACAACGGCATGGTCCTGCACGAGTACTACTTCGGGAACCTCACGCCGAACGGCAAGGACCTCCACGGCGGCAAGCTGAAGGACGCGCTCGCGCAGAGCTTCGGGTCCTTCGAAAACTGGATGGCGGACTTCAAGGCCGTGGGCACCATGCCGGGCGTGGGCTGGGCGGTGCTGTTCCAGGACCCCTCCACCGGCTGGCTGTCCAACCACTGGATCACCCTGCACCAGGACGGCAACGTCGCCGGCTACAAGCCCATCCTGGTGATGGACGCGTGGGAGCACGCCTTCGTCCCCGCGTACAAGCCCACCGAGCGCGCGAAGTACGTGGAAGGGATCCTCAAGGACATCGACTGGGAAGCGGTCGAGAAGCGGCTCGCATAAGGAGCGCACTGTCGCTTCGTGACTTCACGCGGCCCGCCGTTCCCTGTGAAGGAGCGGCGGGCCGTCCTACTTCCGAGGGCAGCATGCAGGTTCTCTACGTGGTCACCATCGAGCTGCACCCGGAGGTCGTCGCCCGGTTCCGTGACTGGTACCCGCCGCACGTGGAGGAGGTGCTCGCGCAGCCCGGCTTCCTCCGCTGCGACCGGTACGCCGACACCGAGGACGCCCACGACGGCTGGAAGCGGGTGCACGCGCAATATCTGCTGGCGAGCCGCGAAGCGTTCGAGCGGTACACGCAGAGCGACACCGCCGCGCGGCTCCGGGCGGAGGGGCGGGAGACGTTCGGCGACCGCGCCCGGTTCAGGCGCGCGCTCTACGCCGCAGATGGCAGCTGGACGGCGCGGGCTACTGCACAACAAGCGTAAAGTTCCCCGCGGAGATGGCGGATCCCGCCGTCCACGCGTCGACGACGAGGTAGTACGTCCGGCCGGGGATGAGCGCGCTCAGGGTCATGGACTCGGGGACCCCGGCGCCAATCTGGTCGGACATGGCTTCGCACCAGGACGGTGAGCAGGTGCCTCCCGCGGGCGGGCGCAGGAACAGCAGCGCCGCGTCGAAGCCGCCGCCGGGCGTGAGCGTCACGGTGTGCGTCGGCTGGGTGGCGGTGAACCGGTAGACGAGATCCCGCCCCGTGAACGGGTAGCTGTTGCCGGTCAGGCACGCGGCGCCGTAGGGCGGGAAGCTCTGACGGGAGTAGTCGTCCGAACCCAGCGCGGTGGAGGCAAGCACCGGCTGTCCGAGCGTGAGCGGCTCTGCATCCGCGCAGGCGTCCGGCAGCGACGTCGCCGTGCCGAGACTCACCGCCAGGTTGAACGCCCCGTAGGTGTCGTTCCCGCCGTCCACGTAGAGCGAGTAGGTCCCCGGGGCCTGGTTGAGCAGGGTGAACGCCAGCGGCCCCGGGAGCGAGACGCCCGCGCAGCCCTCTTCGGAGCCGGCGGAGATGCTGCCGCATTGGCCGACACCTGGACCGCGCACGTAAGCCACCGGCTGATACCCGGTGTTGCCGGTGGGCGTGACCGTCACCGTCACGTCCTGCGCCGCGCTGAGCGTGTACTGGTACACGAGGTCCCGCCCCTTCTGCTTCGCGGTGGGCGAACAGGTGGGGGACGCGTCACTCGACGCGTTGGAGTTGGAGGCGCTGCTGGTGTCTCCGGAGGCGGTGGCCACGCCGTTGACGAAGGTGAGCTGGCTTGCGCCTCCGCAGTTGTCGTTGGGCGGCGGCGGAGTGGGCGCGGACTGCTCCACGTTCAGGATGAAGGTTCCGTGGGTGTTGCTGCCGGTGCTGTCCACGAAGATCCAGTAGGGGCCCGGCGCCTGATTCAGCAGCTTGTAGGTCAAGGGGCCGGAGGTGGTCCGGGTCACACAGGCCAGCTCGTCCGAGATGGCGTTGCTGTTGCAGCTCCCGCCCTTCACGTACAGCGTGGGGATGTACGTGGAGGACGTCGGGGTGAGGGTCAGGGTCACATCGCGCGGGTTGTTCAGGAAGTACGTGTAGACGAGGTCCCGGCCGACGACCTTCGCGCCCGTCGCGCAGGTGGGGGTGGCGTCTCCCGAGGCATTGCTGTTCGTGCCCAGCGAGGTGCTGGAGGCCACCTGCGCCACGCCGCTGGCGTTGAAGGCCAGGGGCGCGCCCGGGCAGTGGTCCCCGCCGACGGGGGTCGGGTTCGGATCGATGGCCGTCACCTCGATGTCGAATGCGCCCTCGGTGCCGAGCGCCCCATCTACCCAGAGGAAGTAGGTGCCCCCCGGCTGCGCGGGCAGCTGCAGAGTCGTCGTCGTGGTGGGTGCGTTGGACGCCGCGCAGCCGAGCTCGGAGAGGGTCGCGGTGGAGTCACAGTTCGGCGAAGACCGCACGTACACCACAGGCTGGAAAGTGGGAGCAGGCCCGGTCGGCGTGACCTTGATGGTGACGTCGCGCGTCGTAGGCAGGGTGTAGCGGTACACCACGTCCTTCCCGCTCTGCTTCGCAGTGGCGGAGCACGAAGGCGACGGATGCCAGCCCTGGTTCCCGTTGGTGGCGAAGCTCGTGTCCCCGCTCGCGGTGCCCACCTGGTGGGTGGCGCTTCCGGTGAAGACCAGCGGTTGCGCGTTCGCGCAGGAGTCGTTGGAGACCGGCGCGGACCTCGTGACCTGGAGGCTGAAGGTCCCGCTGGTGCCGGCCACCCCGTCTACCCACACATAGTAGGTCCCGGGGGCGAGGTTCGTCGCTGTCACCGCCTGGGGGCCAAAGGTCCCCGTGACGGGCGCCGCGGCGCAGCCGAGGTGCGTGTCGCCGTCACAAGAGGCGATGGCTCCCGGCCCCCGCAAGTACACGGCGGGTCGGAAGCTCGAGGACAGCGCCGTCACCGTCGCCGTGACATCCTGCGGCGCGAGCAGCGTGAACTCGTACACCACGTCCCCGCCGGTCTGCCGCGCGCTCGGGGCACACGCAGGCGTCGTCGCACCGGGCGGGTTCCCGTTGGTCGCGTTCAAGGTGGAGCCAAAGGCGAACGCGGTGTTGCCGGCGAAGGTGAGCGCCTGCCGGCCCGCGCAGGTGTCATTGGCGGGCCCCATCACCGGCGGCGCCAGGAGGATGGTCACGTTCACCGGCCCCACCGCCGCGCCCACGTTCTCGACGAAGAGGAAGTACTCACCCGGGCCCAGGTTGGACAGCAGCGTGGTCTCACTGCCGCCGGGGCCCGTCCCGTTCTGACAGGACAGCGGCATCCCGCTCTGGCAGTTGCCCGCCCGCAGATAGATGACCGGATCCGTCCCGCTCGAAGCCGCGCTGGCGGTGACGGTGACGTTCCGCGTCTGGTTCAGCAAGAAGCGGTAGACCACCTCCGGCCCCCCCACCGGGTTGCAGGTGTCCTGCGTGTCATCCCCTCCCACGTGCGGCACCGCGGTGAAGCTCGCATGGTTCCCCCCACCGAAGTTCACCGTCTGCGCCGACGAGCAGGTATCCGGTACCGGCCGGCATTCGCTGCCGGTGGCGCAGTACATGCCGTCTTCACACTGGTCGTGGGCGGTGCAGCCGCCGCAGGTCCGGGTCGCGGACTGGCAGACCAAAGACGGGGGGCAGTGCGCCTTGCGCAGGCACTGCACGCAGAGCCCGCCCTGCACGTGGGTGTCGCAGTGGGGCGTGGCGCCGGAGCAGCCCCCGTTCTGGTTGCAGGTCACGCACGCGCCGCCACCGCCGTTGGCTGCGAGGTCGCAGAACATCGCCGGGGGGCACCCGCCGGGACACGGGCCGTGCCCGCCGTCCGGTCCACCGCCGTCCGGTCCACCGCCGTCCGGTCCACCGCCGTCCGGACCACCGCCGTCCGGTCCACCACCATCTGGATGTCCCGCATCCGGCCAGCCGCCGTCGGGCCTGCCGGAGGGGTCCACACAGCGGCCGGTCTGCGCCTCGCAGACCATGCCCAGAGGACAGGAGAGCACCTCACACGACTGGGGCGGGAGCAGCGCCGTCCGCCCGCATCCTGCGACCGCCACCACGCACAGCGCGGCGACGGTGGGGATGACACTCAAAGACAGGCGAAACATGGGCGACCTCCGAAGGCCGCACCATACCCCGCGAAGGTTCAGCCGGCGCGGAGCCTGTAGACGGTGACCTCTCCGTCCACGCCCTTGAGAAACGCGCGGTCCCGCAGCTCGCGAAGACCGGCCATCCGGACCCGCTCCGGCACCCCGGCCGAGCGCCACACGTCTTCAGTGCAGACGATCTCCCCACCCTCTGCCAGCCCCTGCACGCGCGCGGCGACGTTGACGGTCTGTCCGAAGTAGTCGAGCTGCTCGTTGAGCTCCACCGCGATGCAGGGGCCTGCGTGGACGCCCACCTTGAGCTGCAATTGTCCCTCCCCCACGCGGGCGATGTCCCCGCGCATCGCAGCGGCAGCGGCGATGGCCGGCTCCACCTCCGCGAAGCTGGCCATGATCGCATCCCCAATGGTCTTCACCATGGCTCCACCCGCGCGGTCGATGATCTCGCGCAGGAGGTCGAAGTGCTCACGCACCAGCGCGTAGGCGCGCACGTCTCCGATCTGCTCGTACAGCTGCGTGGAGCCCTTGAGGTCGGTGAAGAGCACCGTCATCCGCTTGAACTCGAGCCCGGCGCTGGCGGGGATGCTCTGCGAGCGGAACAGCTCCCGGAACGCCTGGCTGGTGATGAGCCGCTTGCCGGAGAGGAACGGCTGGAAGGTGCGGCCCTTGATGATCTCCTCCTTCGGCACCGCGGCGATGAGCCCCACCGGCGTCGCTTCACCCGACCGGTTCCGGATCCGGATCGTCACCCGCCCCGGCTCCACCTTCGCTTCGTTGGGCACGGTCTCGCCTGACAGCAGGTCCAGGTCGAGCTCGCGGACGCCTGCGCCCTCCTCCGCCCAGATCCAGGTCCACACGTGCTGCAGGGGCGCCACCAGCCCGTGGCCGCCCTTGCGCAGGTCCAGGGTCACCTCGCCGCTCTGCTGGTTGCCCACGTTGCCGGACCACAGGACCGCGCGAGTCGCCTGCTCCAACAGCGCATCCGAGAGCTGGTTGGACGGCGAGAAGTACACGCGCGCCCAGTCCCGCGAGAAGTCCAGAGACAAGGGGTCATGGAACCGCAGCCGCCGCACCGAGGGGGACACGGTGAAGGCGACCTCGATGCTGTCATCCCCCGGCTGCACGGCCACGCAGCACAGCCGGCACGCGCCGTTCTTGCCGAAGCCGCGCAGCGCCGAAGGCGTGGAGAGGAAGGCGCGGCACGCAGGGCACAGCAGGCCCCACGTGAACTCCATCAGCCCCGCGTGGGTGGCGACGAGGAAGAGCTCGATGGCGTCCCGCTCCGTCATCCCGTGCTGCTCGGCGTAGCGGACGGGGCTCATCCGGAAGAGCGCCTCCTCCTCCGCCTCCATCAGGAACTTCCCGAGCCGCGCCACGTCGGCGTAGTCAATCTTCCCGGAGGCCCGCAGGACCTCCAGCCCTCTGCCGAGTGCGCTCGATGTCATCCGGCGCGGATGCTAACGCGCGGCGTGCTCCACCGCTTGCCTCCCTGCCTTCGGCAGCTTCTGGCGCAGCGTGAGGACGGGTTCGAAGAGGTCGCCGTGCTTCTCCACCCGCGAGAGCACCGCGTCCCACTCGAAGGTGAGCAGGCGGGCATCCTCTGTATGCGCACAGGCCTCTACCTCCTCCCACGCCACGGGGGTGGAGACGGTGGGCCTGTCTTTGGCCCGCAGCGAATAGGGGCCCACGGTGGTCTTGTGCTCGTCGTTCTGGGACCAGTCCACGAGCACCTTCCCCGTCCGCAGCGCCTTGAGCATCTTCGAGACGACCTGATCCGGCGTCTGCCCCTCGAGCAACTCCGCCACCGCGCGCGAGAAGGCCTTGGTCTCGTCGTAGGTGGTGGGGGTGTTCAGCGGCACGTACACCTGGAGCCCCTTGGAGCCGGAGGTCTTGGGGAAGCAGGCGAGGCCAAGGGACTCGAAGAGCTCTCGCACCCGCAGACCCACGCGGCAGGACTCGACGATGCCGGCGGGCGGGCCCGGGTCGAAGTCGAACACCATCACCGTGGGGCGCTCGAGCGCGCTCGCCAGGTGCAGGTACGGGTGCAGTTCGAGGTCCGCGAGGTTCGCCGCCCAGACCAGCGTGGGGAGGTCATCGAACAGGCAGAAGTCGATGTCGTCCTGCCGCCCGTGGCTCCACACCGGCGCGGTCTTCACCCAGTCCGGCCGGTGCTTCGGGCAGCTCTTCTCGTAGAAGTGACCGCCGTCCACGCCGTTGGGGTAGCGCTTGAGCGTCATGGGCCGGCCGCGGACATGAGGCAGGAGCACCGGCGCGATGCGCACGTAGTAATCGATGACCTGCGCCTTGGTGAACCCCGCCTTCGGGTAGAGCACCTTGTCGAGGTTCGACAGCTTCAGCCGCCTGCCGTCAATCTCCACCTCCGTCGCCCGGCTCACGACGCCTTCTTCCCCTTCTTCGCCGCCGGCTTCTTCTTCGCGGCGCCGTTCTTGCCCGAGCCCGAACCCGATGATGACTTCGACTTCTTCGCCGTCTTGGCCGCCTGGGCGCGGTGGCGGATCTCCCCTGTGTCCTTCTCCTCCTCGTCCGCCCCGCCGCCCTTCTTCATGGCCTTGAGGCTGGCCTGCAGCGCGTCCATGAGGTTGATGACCTTCGCCGGCTCCTCCGGGGCCTCCGGCGCGACGATCTCCTCGCCCTGCGCCTTGCGCTCGATGAGCTCCAGCACCTGCTCGCGGTGCTCGTCCTTGTACTTCTCCGGGTCGAACTTCGCGGTGAGCGACTCGATGAGCTGCTCCGCCATCTGCAGCTCGCGGTCCTTCGGCGTGGACTCCTTGCCGGGGAGGGCCTCGAGGTCGGAGACGTCGTTGACCTCGTCCGCGTACAGCATCGTGGAGAGCGTGAGCGCCTTGCCCATGGGCCGCACCGCGCACAGGTACTGCCGCGTGCGCAGCACCACCCGGGCGATGCCGACCTTGTTGGTCTTCTTCATCGCCTCCAGGAGAAGGGCGTACGCGCGCGCGGCGCCCTTGTCCGGGACCACGTAGTAGGCGTTCTCGAAGAAGATGGGGTCGATCTCCTCCTGGTCCACGAAGTCCTCGATGGAGATGGTCTTGTCCGCCTTCGGGTTCAGAGCGGCGAGCTCCTCCTTCTCCAGCATCACGTAGCGGCCCGGGGAGAGCTCGTACCCCTTGGCGATGTCGTCCCACCCGACCTCTTCGCCGTCCTGGCTGCACACCCGCTTCTGCTTGATGCGGGCGCCGTCCTCCTTGTGCAGCATGTGGAAGTGGACCTCTTTGTGACTCGTCGCCGAATGCAGGCGCACCGGGACGTTCACCAGCCCGAAGGTGATAGCGCCACTCCACATCGCCCTTGCCATGTCGCAGCCCTCCGCCCCTAAGGTCCGTCCCTTGCTGAGTTGGGGCAACGGGTGGGCGCGCTGGCCGAAGGCCAGGCAGGCGGGCAGCGGTCGAGGCCCGGTGAATAGCGCCCCTCCTCTACCGCTCAAGGAGAGCATGATGCGTTCTTCCGTCGTCTCGTTGTCTCTCACCTCCGCGCTGGCCTGCGCGCTCCTTCTGGGCACCGGCTGCGCGTCCAGGCCGGTGGTCGCTGCGGAGAAGGCCGCCGCCTCTGTCCTCATCTCACCCGAGCAGGAGAACAAGCTCGGGGGCGAGCTGCACCAGCAGCTCGAGAAGGAGGGCATGAAGCTGCTCACCGACACCGAGGTGACCCGCTACATCGACGAGCTCA
>CAZQVZ010000086.1:0-16882 GCA_964596895.1 uncultured Myxococcaceae bacterium | reverse complement strand
CCGCCCTCGAAGGAGAGCGGACGCGGCCGGGCGCGCACTGCGAAGGCTGGCTCCTGAAGGCTAGTGCTCGGCCTTCGTCTCGCTCAGCGCCGCCAGCCGGACGCAGGAGTTGGTGGCCAGCGCGTCGAGCACCTGCGCCCTGCGCGTGGGCTCGTCGAAGTCACGCGTGAAGGAGGGGAAGGTGCAGTCCGGCGCGGTCATGGGCCCGGAGAGGAACGCGGAGAGGTTCCCGTGCTCGTCGATGTGCGTGAAGTTGCCGCTCGAGTTCAGGTCCCCGCCGTGGCAGCCCGAGCAGGTGTTGGACGAATATTCGAACCGTGCGTCGAACCCGGAGATGGCCGCGTTGCCCGACAGGGGCGGCGTGAAGCAGAAGCCGGGGTGCGGGATGTCCGACGCCATGGCGCGGATGAAGAAGCCGGCGGGGAACTCCAGCGGGTCGAAGGAGCCGGTCAGCATGTTCGGCATCGACGCGGGCGGGTTCGGCCAGATGGAGGGCAGGTTGTTGTCGATGGCGAAGGCCAGCCCCGCCCTCATCGCGGGGATGTCCTCGTGGTCCTCATCCGGGGTGCGCTTGACCGTCTCCGGAACGAGCAGACCGGACTTGTGGAGGATGAACTCGCGCAGCTGCCACGGGCGGTCGAACACGAAGTCGTTGGTCCGCAGCTGGTTGAGGGCGCTGCGGTTGACCTTCAGGGGCGCGGCGTTGGCCGTCACCACCTCGTCGGTGAGCCCCTGCAGGAGCGCGTTGTAGGCGGGCGAGCCCAGCGGATGGTTGGCGAGATCCACCCAGCGCACGGCGAGATCGGTGATGGGGTCACACTTCTGCGGAAGGTTGCCGTACTCGAAGATGACGAGCATCGGCAGCGGGTTGCAGTTCGCGTCTTCCAGCGCGAAGACGAAGCGCAGCTCACCCGCGTTGCCCTCCGAGTAGCCCACCGACTCGTGCAGGTCCATCCGGTTGACGATCGCGACCAGCTGGAACGGCGCGAGCTCGAGCTTGGGCACCTTGGTGCCGCTGCGGTTCTGCCACTCCTGGATGAACGGGTTCACGTTGCGCGGCAGCGCCGAGTTGAAGTGGAGCTCCTGGTTGTGGTTCCAGGTGTCCAGCCACTTCAGCGCGGCGACGTTCGGGTCCACGCCCGTCAAGGGTTGGTTGATCATCTCCGAGAAGAGGTGCCCGAACGTCCAGGGGCCCATCGGCGTGCCGGACCCGCTGCAGCGGTCGAAGGTGCGGACGGGATCGCCCACCACGCCGGGGTCATTGATGATGAGCGAATGCGGAACCGAGATCGCCAGGGCGATCCCCACCGGGTCGATGGCGATGGGCTTGCCCGGGACGATCTGCTTCGGGTCCACGATGGGGGCTGTGCCCTTCGTCCCCGCGACGCGGCCGTTGAAGGTGGTGACCTCCGCGGCCTTCCCACCGCCGAGCTGGGTGACCCGGTTGTTCTGCCGGAGCAGCTCGTTGAAGTCCCAGGTGAGGTAGCCGGAGAAGACCAGGTCCCCGGCGGTGTCGTCGGCTCCCTTTCCGTCATCGCGCATCGCCACGTCCCGCTTGGGGTCCGCGGCGTCCGGCTGGATGAGGAACCCGCCCGCGGCAATCACGGTGGCCGAGGCCGGCGAAACCGTGGCCAACAGGCGGGCGTTCGCGTCGGGCAGGGGAGTCTTCAGCAGCTCCACCGACAGGGCGTCGATGATGGGCCGCGGGCCGGGCGTCACGGGCGCGGGCTTCGAGGCGGCCTGGCGGGCCTCGGCGGTGTCGTCGGGTGACGACGCGGGGGACTGACAGGCGAGCCAGAGCGCGCTGGCGGCCGTCAGAACTGCGACGGGTGCTGGGCGGCGGCAGGGAGTGAAACGTCTCTTCACGGGGAGCTCCTTGGAGTGGGTGAGCTCGGCCAGACGGCAGGCAAGCAGCCGAGCGGCGCGCACCATGGGGGCAAGCGGCGCGGCGCTTCAAGCTGTCAGCACGGTTTGTAGAGGGACCCCTGCGCGAGGCGGAACTCGTAGAAACGAGGATTACGAAGGCGTATTGACGGCCTGTCGCGACTTAACTGCGTGTGAAGACAGGCGCACTGCCGTCGGCGCCGGGCAGTGCCTACACTGCTAACTGGGTGACAGAGCGTGCCCGTCCGGCGCGCGAGCCGGGACGCCGCGAATCGCCACGTTCAGTCGTCGTCGTCCCCGAAGAGCGGCCGCGTCCGCACCTTCACCGAGATCCCGAGGAGGCCGCCGAGGTTGATGCCCGCCACCTGGACGTCGGCGTGGGCTTCGCGCTCGACGTGCGCGGGCGGAGGGGGCCGGCGGCGGACCGTCCCGCGCTTGCGGTCGTACGCCCTGGGCCTGGTCGGATCCGACAGCACCCGGAAGGCCTCGGTGACCTGGCGGAAGCGCAGCGCCGCATCCGGCTCAGGGTTCACGTCCGGGTGGGAGGCGCGCGCCTGCTGCCGGTAGGCGCGCTTGAGGTCCTCCGCACTCGCGTCGTCGTCGACGCCCAGCACCGCGTAGTGGTCCTCGTGGAGCATCTGCCGGGCAAACTGCCCACGGGGCGCGCCATCCGCCGGCGCCCATGCGCGCCTGGCTGCCCCACCGCCAGCCCGGGCGATCTGCGCGGGCCCCGCGTGATACACGCGCCCCGCCATGGGCATGGAACCGCTCCTCCGCCGCCTCCCCGTGCTGGTCGCGACGCTGCTTGTCGCTTGCGGCTCACCAGAGCCCCAGCCGTACGCGCTGGATGAGACCGGGTCCTCGCGGCACCTGCTCACTTGCGCCACGGTGATCGGCAAGGTGCGGACGCCGGTGACCTACACGGTGACCCGCCCCGCCAACCCGGTCGCCGAAGGCGGCATCGTCCCCTACGAGATCGTGGCGCCCCTGGCCCAGATAGACACGCCGGTCTCGGCCACCTTCGTCTCGAGCGACGTGACCTTCGCGATCCCCGAGGGGCTCGAGCTCCTCACCGCCCTGGCCCATCCCACATCGAGCGCCGACTTCAGCGCCGCCTGGGCGGAGGTGAGCGAGCGCGAGGTCACCCTGCGGCTGACGGGCTCCTTCCCGCTGGACGAAAAGACGCGGCCCGTCCCGGTGCTGAAGGTCACCGCGAAGGTCACCGCGGCGCCGGGGACCACCGTCACCTGGCGCACGCCGGAGCGGGTGGTGGCCACCGCGCGGGTGGACCTCTTCGGAGACCAGGTCACGCGCTGCGAGTTCGACGAGCCGGGCGCCATCGCGGTGACCGACGTCGAGTAGGTGGACGGCGGCGGTGCCCCGGAGGCGAGGGCTCAACACGCGAGGTGGACCAGCGACTTGATACCCTCCGGGCCATGACGGCGATCATCCGGCTCGAAGCTGTCCGGCGGCGCTTCGGACGGGTGGAGGCTGGTGGGGATCCTGCGCGCGGACTCCGGTGTCGTGGAGCTGCTCGGAGAGCGGGTGCGGCGGGTCCCCACACGAGGATCTCGGCCGCGTGGTGGACCATTTCTTCCGCGCTCAATGAAGAGGCCGCGCAGGTCGCGGAGGAAGTGGACGGGCTCCCGCGCCCGGTGCCGGTACTGGTCCGTGGCGGCGGCGGGTACGGCGTCCGGATGGAGTTCGATGAGCCGCCGCCTGAGGGCTGGCACCTGAAGCTGCGTTTCCGGCCTTCGGACGACAGCGGTCTCGACGAATACGGGTCGGCTGTGGTGGGCGTGGACTCGCCCCACTGGGTCAGCCCGCGCCAGATCCGTCACGGGCAGGTCTGCGTTCAGGCGGGCCTCGGTCGCGCAGGGGCGACGCTCTACGAAGACTGGATGTGCCTGCCGACCTCCCAGGCACTGCAGGAGTAGCTGCACGGACGTCTCCGGCAGGCGCGCGGGGAAGAAGCGGTAGCCCCCCGCGCGGTCCGTAGTCGCTTCTAGGGAGCGGTGGCCGCCGCCATCACGTTCTTGGATGGGGCAGGGGTCGTCCGCGCAGGCGTCGTCGCCTTGTCGCGGTTCTCCATCGCCACGCCGCCCTGGAGGAGGACGCCGCGCTCCATGGTCAAGGACGGCGTGGTGATGTCCCCGCGCACCTTCGCGCCCGCGCGCAGCTCCACCGCGACCTTCGCCCGGATGTTGCCGTTGATCTCCCCGTGGACGATCACGGTGCCGCAGTTGATCTCCGCGTCGATGCGCGCGCTCTCACCGACGATCAGCACGTCGTCGGTGGTGATGGTGCCCTTGAAGCGGGCGTGAATCCGCGTGGTGCCCTTGAAGGTCAGCTTGCCTTCGAACTCTGCGCCCTCTCCGAGCAGGAGGTGATCGGTGCCGCCCCCCTCTTCATGGGCGTGGGTGGAAGTCTCTGCGCGCTTCAACAAGGCCATCGGTGGGTCTCCTTCGACTTGGGAATCGCGGAGGTAGCCATCCGCGACGAGGCGCGGAAGCGGTGCGGACGAAGCGCACAGGCGCCGAGGTCCCACCTGCGTCCCGGACGGCAGCCGGGCGCTGTAACTGTGCGCCAGGACCGAACCTGGCGGCCGCCCCGACTGTTCGCTGCGCCGTCACCCGAGCCGCACCGCATCGCCCCGCCGCATCGCCCCGCCGCGCCAGTCGACAGTCGCGCCCCGGAGCGAGAGCGGCGACGGGCCGCGCCCCGCTACAACCCGTCGCCATGTCCGTCGCTCCCCGCGTCGCCTCCGTCGGTCGTGCCCTTCCGCCGCACTACGCGAACCAGGAACAGCTCATCGCCGCGTTCCGCACCGCCTGGGAGAAGCAGCACTTCAACGCAGACAGGTTGGAGGCGCTGCACCGGGCCGTGCAGGTCACAGGCCGCCACCTCGCGTTGCCGCTGGCCGACTACCTGCCGCTCGAGCGCTTCAGCCAGCGCAACGACGCGTGGCTCCGGGTGGCGCAGGAGGTGGGCCAGAAGGCGGTGGAAGCGGGCCTGAACGCGGCAGGGCTTGGGCCGGAGGCGGTGGACCACCTCTTCTCGGTCACCGTCACGGGCCTGGCCACCCCCAGCCTGGATGCCCGGCTGATGAACCGGATGAAGCTGCGCACCGACATGCGCCGCACCCCCATCTTCGGGCTGGGCTGCGTGGCAGGCGCGGCCGGCGTGGCGCGCGCGGCGGACTGGCTGCGCGCGTATCCGGAGGGCACCGCGGTGCTGCTCTCGGTGGAGCTGTGCTCGCTGACGCTGCAGCGCGAAGACCTCTCCATCCCCAACATCATCGCCGCCGGCCTCTTCGGTGACGGCGCGGCGGCGGTGGTCCTGCAGGGCGGCGGCGCGTCCGGGCGCGGGCCGCGGATCCTCGGCACCCGCTCCGTCTTCTACCCGGACACCGAGCGCATCATGGGCTGGGACATCGTGGACTCGGGCTTCAAGGTGGTGCTCTCCGCGAAGGTGCCGAACCTCGTGCGCAGCGTCGTTCAGAGGGACGTGGACGGGTTCCTCGCCGAGCACGGGCTGGACCGCGGGCGCATTCGCCACTGGGTCGCCCACACCGGCGGCCCCAAAGTGCTCGAGGCCTTCCAGAGCGCGCTGGAGTTGCCGGACGGGGCGCTGGAGCGGTCCTGGCGGTCCCTGCGCGAGGTCGGAAACCTCTCTTCATCCTCGGTGCTCTTCGTGCTCGGCGAGCTGCTCGAGAGCGACGAACCGCAGCGCGGCGACCTGGGCCTGATGATGGCCATGGGCCCGGGCTTCTGCTCGGAGCTGGTGCTCCTGCAATGGTGACCAGCGTCTGGCTCTACCTCGGCTTCCTCGGGCTGCTCGGCGCCGAGCGCCTGGTGGAGCTCGCCCTCTCTCGCCGCAACGCACAGCGCGCCTTCGCCCGGGGCGGGGTGGAGGCGGGGCAGGGCCACTTCCGGGTGATGGCGCTGATGCACACCGCGTTCCTGTTTGCCTGCGGCGCGGAGGTCCTGCTCCAGGACCGCGCCTTCCCGGGGGCCGCCGGTTGGGTGGCGCTCGTCGCCGCGGTGGGCGCCCAGGCCCTGCGCTACTGGGCCATCGCCACCCTGGGGGACCGCTGGAACGTGCGGATCATCTTCGTCCCCGGCGATCTGCCGGTGACCTCCGGGCCCTACCGCTTCATCCGCCACCCGAACTACGTCGCCGTGGTCCTGGAGCTCCTCGTGGTGCCCCTCATCCATGGCGCCTGGGTCTGCGCGGTCGTCTTCTCGCTCGCCAACGCCGCTGTCCTCACCTTCCGCATCCGCGCCGAAGAGCGCGCGCTCGGAGCCGCCTATGCCACTGCCTTCGCCCAACGCCCTCGCTTCGTCCCCGTCTCCCGGCGCCCCTGAGCCACAGGTCCCCGAGCGCTCGGCGATCCTGGACGTCATCCGGACCATTGCCCGCGAGGAGTTGGACCACGACGGCCCGGTGGAGGAGGGCGCTGAGCTGGCGCGAGACCTCGCCCTGGACTCGATGACGGTGGTGGTGCTCGCGGTGGGGCTGGAAGACACCTTCCGCATCAAGCTCGACGAGGCCGACGCGCAGACGCTCACCACCGTGGGTGACCTGGTGTCGCTGGTGCAGCAGCGCGTGGGGGAGCGGATGGAGGAGCAGCAGGGATGAGGCTCAAAGGTCCGCCGCAGCCGCCGTCGCCCTTCGCCACCGTCTGCGCCGCTCTGGACAACGCCGCGCGCTCGGGCGAGACCCTCACCTTCGTGGACGCGAAGGAGCGGGAAACCATCCTGCCCTGGCGGGAAGTGCAGCGCCGCGCGCGCCGGGTGGCGGGGAGCCTGCGGGCGCGGGGGGTGAGCGCGGGGGACCGGGTGGCCATCATCCTGCCCACCTGCCCGTCGTTCCCGGACGCGTTCTTCGGCGCGCTCTACTCGGGCGCGGTGCCGGTGCCGCTCTACCCGCCGGTGCGCCTGGGCCGGATGGACGAGTACCACGCGGCCACCTCGCGGATGCTCGACGTCTCGGGCGCCTCCGTCCTGGTGACCGACGGGCGCATCCGCCTGCTGCTCGGGCAGACCGTGGCCAACGCCCAGGCCAGACCTGCGCTCTGGGCCGCAAGCGACCTGTTGGACGACTCGCCCGGCGAGCTCGACGCGTCCGCCGGCGAAGACGCGCTGGCGCTGGTGCAGTTCTCTTCCGGCAGCACCGTGGATCCGAAGCCGGTGGCGCTGACCCACCGGAACCTGGTCCTGCAGTGCGCGACGTTGAAGGCGATGTTTCCGGAGCTGCCGGGGACGCGCCAGCTCGGCGTCTCGTGGCTGCCGCTGTACCACGACATGGGGCTCATCGGCTGTCTGCTGCTGGCGGCGTTCTACCCGGGCCCGCTGGTGCTCCTGCCGCCGGAAGCGTTCCTGGTGCGGCCGGCGCTGTGGCTGCGGGCGCTCTCCCGCCACCGCGCCACGCTCTCGGTCGCGCCCAACTTCGCGTACGGGCTGTGCCTCAAGCGCATCAAGGACGGGGAGCTCGAAGGGGTGGACCTCTCCCATTGGAAGTACGCGCTCGACGGCGCCGAACCGGTGTCCGCGCCGCTGCTCCGCCGCTTCGCAGAGCGCTTCGGGGCCGTGGGCTTCGACCCTGCGGCGCTGATGCCCGTGTACGGGCTCTCCGAGGCCTCCCTGGCGGTGACCTTCTCCGCGCGCAGGGCCCCCTTCCGCACCGAGTCCGTAGATCCCCTCACGCTCGCGCAGCGCGGGAGGGCCGCGCCCGGCGCGCGGGAGGTGGCGTCGGTGGGGCGGCCGGTGCACGGCGTGGAGGTCGAGGTGCGCAACGAGCTCGGCGTTTGCGTGCCCGAGCGCGAGGTGGGGCTCATCTTCGTGCGCGGCGGTTCGGTGATGAAGGGGTACTTCGGGGCGCAGGAGGCCACTTCGCGCGCACTGCAGGGCGGCTGGCTGGACACCGGAGACCTCGGCTTCGTCGCCGACGGCGAGCTGCACGTGTGTGGAAGGGCGAAGGACCTGGTCATCATCCGCGGGGCCAACCATCCGCCGCAGCTCTTCGAGGAGTGCCTTGATTCAGTGCCCGGCGTGCGCATCGGCTGCGCGGTGGCGCTGGGGTATGTGCCGGAGGCGACGGGCAGCGAAGAGCTCCTCGTGCTCGCCGAGCGCGATCCGGAGGTCCCGCCCTCTCCCTGGCTGCCCGAGCGGATCCGCGCCGCCATCCTGGAGCGCACCGGGATCCGCGCCCACGATGTGAAGCTGATCGAGCCGGGGACCCTCCCTCGCACCTCCAGCGGCAAGCTGCGCCGCAGGGAAGCCTTGCGCCGCTTCCTCACCGGCGAGCTCACGGCTCCGAACAGCGCAGGCCTTCCGCGGGTGGCGGTGGAGCTGGCGAAGTCGCTCGTGGCCTTCCGGCGGCGGGCTTCGGGCGGTGCTGGAGACGGCGCGTGAGGTGTGACGTGGCGGTGGTGGGCGGCGGCCCCGCGGGCCTGGCGCTCGCCGCCGCTGCTGCCGCGCAGGGCCTGCGCGTGGCCCTCTTCGAACGCGGCGCCTTCCCGCTCGACAAGACCTGCGGTGAAGGGCTGATGCCCCCCGGCGTGGCCGCGCTCGAAGCGTTGGGCGCCAGGGAGCGCCTGGGCCCCGAGGACTGCGCGCCGTTCACCGGCATCCGCTTCCTGCAGGAGGATGGCTCTTCCGCCGTGGGCACGCTGTCGCGGCCGGGGCTGGGGGTGCGGCGGCTGGCGCTCTCGCGGGTCCTGCACGAAGTCGCGCATGAGCGCGGCGTCCTCATCTTCCCGCGAGAGGCCGTGCGCGCCCACCGCCTCGAGCGGGACGCGGCCATCCTCGAAACCCCGGAGCGGACCGTGCGCGCGGGCGTTCTGGTGGCGGCGGATGGGCTGCGCTCTCCCATCCGGCGCGACGCGGGGCTGGACGGGCCCCCCGTGCCGGTGCGCCGCTACGGCATGCGCTGCCACTTCGCCTGCGAACCGTGGTCCCGCGAAGTGGAGGTCCACTTCTCCGAAGGCGTGGAGGCCTACGTCACGCCCTGCGGCGCCCACCGCGTGGGCGTGGCCTTCCTGTGGGAGGACGGCCCCATGCCGCGTCCCGCCCGCTTCGACCGGTTCCTCGCGCGCTTCGAAGGGCTCTCTCAGCGGCTCGCGGGCTGTCCCTCTGACTCTGCGGTGCGCGGCGCCGGGCCCTTGTGGCAGCAGGCGCGCGCGGTGACGAAGGACCGCCTGGTCCTGCTGGGGGATGCGGCGGGCTACGTGGACGCCCTGACCGGGGAGGGTGTCTCGCTCGCGCTCGGCGCGGCGGCGCGCCTGGCCCAGGTCCTCCCTGCGGCGCTGGCCACAGGTGCCACCCGCGGAGCCTTCGCGGCCTTCGAGCGGACGTGGCGGGCAGACTTCGCCGCCTATGCGCGCCTCGCCCAGGGGATGTTGTGGCTCGCCCGGCGCCCGGCGCTGCGGCGCGCCGCCGTTTGCGCGCTGGGCCGGGCGCCCTGGGTCTTCGACGGGCTGTTGGGGCGCCAGGCGCGCGCCGCCTAACGCAGGGTGCTGCCGCGCCGGTGATCCGGCGTGTCCGGCGGAAACTCGATGAAGTCGCACATCTCGCACAGGCGCGAGTAGATGCGCTCACCCACGCGCTCGCGCAGAAGCTCCGGCTCACCGCCCTTGCCCGAAGCGTCCCGGGAGGTGTCCACGTAGCCCGAGCGCCGCGCGCCCCCTTGCGAACGCCGCTCCGGCGCCAGCGAGTAGTTGGTGGCGAAGAGCGTGGTGCGCCGGGCGTTGTACCGGCGGGAGATGAGCTCATCGAGCGTGTCCAATTCGAACTGGCTGCCGCGGCCCTTGCCCAACTCGTCGATGGCGAGCACCTCGACCTCGGAGAGCGGGCCGATGATCTCCCCGCCGCTCTTTCCCTCGTTGAAGCCGCGCCGGATGGTCGCGAAGAGCAGCGAGATCTCCACGTAGGCCGCGCTGATGCCCTTCTCCAGCGCGAGGAACGACTGCGCCGACGAGAGCAGGTGCGTCTTCCCGGTGCCCACGGGCCCACTGAGGATGAAGCCGCGGGTCTCTCCGCCCGGCGCGTACCTCTGCGCAAAGGCGCTCACCACCTGGCGCCCCTGCGCCTGCGACGAGGACGCGGGCCGGTAGCTTTCGAAGGTGGCCCCGGCGGTCTTCGCCGGCAACTGCGCCGCATTGAAGAGCGACACCCGCCGTTCGCGCAGCCGGCACGCGCAGTCCACCAGGACCTCGTAGTGACGCGGTCCCACCTTGCCGCTGAAGGTCTCTTCGCGCGTGGTCCGCAGAAACCCGAGGTCTCCGCATTCGGTGCACGGCTTGCCGCACGCGCACACCTGGGCGAAGGCCAGCGAGCCCCGCCCGTCCACAAGCACCTTCCGCCCCGAACACCGCTGGCACGTCGACATGCGCGGGCTTCTACCAGAACGACGGCAGGTCGAGCGCGCGCCGGATCAACGCGTGGCGGTGGAACCGCCGCGAAAGCACCCTTGCATTCGCCGAGCCCAGCCGCAGGTCTCCGCACAGCGCGGCCGCTTCGACGTAGAGCGCCCGCCGGTGCGGCCACGGCAGCGCCCGGACGAGCCGCGCGTACACCAACGCCTCCACCCGGTCCGAGACCTCCAGCGAAGGCGCGGGCGCCGACAGCGGCCCCATCAGCAGGGCGGCACACGCCGTCGCCACCTCCGGCCGCTCGCGCGAGAGCCGGGCGACGGTGGCCTTCGTCTTCTTCCAGCGCTCCTCCTCCAAAGATGCGCGGGCGGGCGCCTGTGCCTGCGCATCCGGCGCGCCCTCGCCGGACGAAGCCTCGCCGCCGCGCCCCGCGCTGCGCGCCCGCCACTTCTTGATCTCCGCCTCCACCTCCCGTTTGCAGGCCCGCAGGCTCCGCAGCGCAGGCTCACCCGGGCGCACATCCCAGACTGCCCGCTCAGCAGCCTTGCGGATGCCGCGGGCGACGACCTCGAAGGGCACGCCCCGCTCGCTCCAGGCCATCACCACCTGCACGTCCAGAGGGGAAATCATCAGTCCTGCACCGCGATGTGCGAGGAAGCACTCCATCACCCGCTCTTCAAAACTGGCGCTTTCAGGCAGCAGGCTCATAGGACTTCCACCCACCTGTATCAGAGGGACCTACGGTTGACCCGCGCGCTGCTTTGAGTGAATGATTCGCGGTCGTTCGAAGGGGAATTCCCAAGGAGTCCTGCAGGCTTGCTCACCCGGATGGAATGCGGCCAGGCATCAAAAAGGGCCGCCCCAGCGGGTCGACGCTTTCCAGGGATCGTCATGCGCACACACATTCTGACCTTCACGCTGCTCGCCGCGGTGTCGGCATCCGCCCAGGCGCGTAAAGACGTGAAGGAGCAGGACCTCAAGAAGGCGTCGAGCGCGACGCCGGACGCCAGCCTCGCGGGTGACATCACCCGGCAGAAGGTGGACGTCGCGGAAGCCGCGCCCGCATTGAAGTACGACCAGTTCCGGCTCTCGGTGGAGCTGCAGGTGGCGGACAAGCGCCGCTCGCAGATCGAGAACCTCCAGAAGATCATCCAGCTCACGCCGGATGACTCGCCGGAGAAGCCGGACCTGCTCTTCCGCATGGGAGAGCTCTACTTCGAGGAGTCCAAGCACTTCTTCTACGAAGCCAACCGCAAGGACGACGACTACATCCGCGCCATGAACGCCGGCGACAAGGCCGGCCAGGAGCGGGCGAAGGCGGACAAGGAGGAGCTGCTCAAGAAGAGCAAGGAGTTCGCGACGCTCGCCACCGACTCCTACGCGGACATCGTCCAGCGCTTCAAGGACTTCAAGCGCACCGACGAGGTCCTCTACTTCCTCGGGCACAACCTGATGGAGCAGGGGGATGAACGCAAGGCGCTCGCCGCCTACGGCCGGCTCATCAAGCAGTTCGCCAAGCCGCCCAACGTGTCGAAGTACCTGCCGGACGCGTACCTGGCCTACGCCGAGTACTACTTCCTCAACTCCAAGGGGAAGCGTGACCAGCTCCTGCAGGCGCTCAAGTACTACCAGCTCGCCGAGCAGTTCCCCGAGAACCAGGCCTACGCCTTCTCCATCTACAAGCAGGGTTGGTGCTACTTCAACCTGGGCGACTACGAGAAGGCGATGGACAAGTTCAAGGCCGTCGTCCTCTACGGCCAGTTCGCCGGCGCCCAGGCGGTTGAAAAAGACGGCGGCAAGGGCGGGCGCAACACGCTCATCCGCGAAGCCCGCGCCGACTACGTGAAGGCCTTCGCCCGCAGCGAGCGCGCCGCGAGGAACGCCCGCGCGGACTTCGGCAGCGTCACCGGCGAGGACGAAGAGCAGTGGGCCATGCTGCGCTCCCTGGCCAACCTCTACTACGGGGACGGCAAGGACCGCGAAGCGGCGCTCACCTACAACACCCTCATCCAGCTTCGGCCAAGGTCGCCCGAGGCCCCCGGCTTCCAGGGCCGCATCGTGGACTGCGTGCTGCGCGCCGGGAACAAGAAGATGACCGTGGATCAGGTGCGCAGGCTCGTCACCATCCACGACGACGTGGTCAAGAGCGGCGCCATCAAGAGCGACAAGGACAAGAAGGCGCTGGAGGAGGCGCGCGATTTGTCGGAGCGCACGCTCTCGAACCTCGCGGTGAACTGGCACAACGAGGCCAAGAAGACCCGCGACGACGACACCTTCGGCTACGCCAACGAGGTCTACGGCGACTACCTCGCGCTCTTCTCCGACAACAAGAAGGCCTACGACCTGCGCTTCTTCTGGTCGGAGCTCCTGAACGACAACCTGCAGCGCTACGACCGGTCCGCGGAGCAGTACACCCTGGTCTTCGCGCAGGACATCGCGCTGATCGAAAAGGGCGAGAAGCCCGGCAAGTGGATGAAGAACGCCGCGTACAACGCGGTGCTCGCCTGGGACGAAGTCGTCAAGCAGGCCGAGCAGAAGGGCACCCTCAAGAACCCGGACGTGTCCGACCCCGCGAAGAAGGCGGAGATCGCGCCTTTGCGGAAGTCGCTGCTCGACGCCTCGGAGCGCTACCTCAAGTACGTGACCGACGGCGACAAGCAGGTGGAGATCGCCTTCAAGGTCGCCAACATCTACTACCGCCACAACCACTTCGACGAGGCGGTGCCCCGCTTCGCGGCCATCGCCGAAAAGCACGCGGCCTACAAGTTCGAGAACGGCGAGAAGGCCGGTGAATTGGCGGCCAACCTCATCCTCGACACCTACAACCTGCAGAACGACTGGGCGAAGGTGAACGAGTGGGCCCGCAGGTTCTACGCGGACTCCAAGCTCGCGCAGGGTGACTTCAAGGCGCAGTTGGCCCAGGTGGTCGAGCAGTCGGCCTTCAAGCTGGTGAACCAGATGGAGGCGAACAAGGAGTACGCGAAGGCGGCGGAGGCGTACCTCGCCTTCGTGTCCGAGTTCCCGCGCTCCGAGATCGCCGAGAAGGCCCTGTTCAACGCGTCCATCGACTTCTACCAGGCGAAGATGCTGGACCGCGCCATCGAGACGCGGAAGCGGATCATCAGCCAGTACCCGAAGTCGGAGTTCGTCCCCGCCTGCATCTACGCCAACGCAGAGGCCCTGGAGGCCATCGGTGACTTCGCGGAGGCCGCGGACCACTACGAGCAGTACGTGCGCGGGTTCGAGTCCTCCAACGCGAAGAAGGCGCCTGTGAAGAGGTCCTCCGCGCGCGGCAGGCGGGGCAAGGCCGCAGCGCCGCCCCCTTCCGGGAAGGAGCAGGTCTGGGAGGAGTCCAAGGCGCAGATCGCCCTGTTCAACGCCGGGGTCTTCCGCGACGGGCTCGGGCAGTACCGCTCGGCGCTCAAGAACCGCGAGCGCTACCTGGAGCTGTGGCCCAGCTCCCCGGACGCGGAGGCGGTGTTCCTCTCCATCACCTCGTTGCACGAAAAGGCCGGCGCCTGGACCCGGGCCATGAAGCACCTCGAGGAGTACGAACGGAAGTACATCCGGGACCCGAACAAGGTGCTGATGGCCGAAGGGCGCATCGCGCAGATCTACGCGGAGAAGCTGCGCAAGCCCAGGGACGCCCGCCGCATCCACGGGCGCATCTGGAGCTACTACGAGAAGCTCAACTCGGCGCAGAAGCGGCGGCTCGACAACGCCGCGCTCGACGCGGTGGCCCGCGCCCACTACGAGCTGTCCGACGAAGACTGGCGGGCGTTCACGTCCCTGAAGCTGCGCTGGGGCCAGGGCCGCTACATGGCGGACCACTTCAAGAAGTCGCTCCAGGACAAGGTCAAGGCGATGGGCGCGGTGCAGAAGCGCTACACGCAGACCGTGCAGTTCAAGTCCGGTGACCCCGCCATCTGCGCGCTCTACAAGATCGGTGAAGCGCTGCACCACATGGCGGACGCGGTGGAGAACGCCCCCATGCCGAAGGGCGCCCCCGAAGAGCTGCAGATGGCCATCCAGGACGAACTGGCCTCGCAGGCCCTGCCCATCAAGGAGCAGGCGGCGGAGGCCTATGCGGTCACCGTCCAGAAGGGGCAGGAGCTGGACATCTTCAACGACTGCTTCCAGAAGTCGCTCGCCCGGCTCCGAGACGGCTACCGGCCCTACCAGTTCCCGGCCATGAGGGAGGACCGGCTGGAGCTGACGCAGGCCGCGGAGCGGGTGCTGGGCGGGGACATCCTCGCGGCCATCCAGCCCATCCCGGTGATGACGCAGGCGGAGGCCCAGGCCGCCAGGGCGAACGCCGAAGGCCTCAAGGACGAACTGTCGGATCTCAAGAACCTCCCTTCGGGCCCGGACGCATCGCCGCGGGTGCAGCCGGCGAGCGGTGGGCGCCCGGGCGCCCCCTCCGGGGGCGGACTGCCCAACCGGGATCTGGATGAGGAGCCGGAGGACCTGCTGTGAGGAGCCACGTGATGAGGACGGGACGGCCGCTGTGGGCACTTCTGGCGGCGTTGGCGCTGGCTGCCTGCGCGTCGAAGTCTGGACAGGTCAAGCCGGGGGACGTGAAGCTGGCGGGCCCCCAGGTCGGTGACGGCGCGCCCCAGGAGCGGCAGATCTCTACGCGCGCCAGGCTCCTCTTCGAGGACGCGGTGAAGGCCTTCGAGGCGCAGCAGAGGGCGAACGCGTGGGACTACCCGGTGCTGGAGAAGAAGTTCGCCGCGGCCCTGGCGGAGGACGGCTACCTCGCTGAGGCCGAATACAACCTCGGCGTGCTCGCGGAGCGGCAGGGCAAGAAGGAGGCGGCCATCAAGCACTACGAGGGCGCCCTCCGCCGCAAGCCGACGTTGAAGCAGGCGGCGGAGAACCTCGCGGTGATGATGCAGAACGACGGCAACGTCCGCGGGTCGGTGGAGATCTACCAGCAGATCCTCACCTACTACCCGGATGACGCGTCCGCCCGCGCGCGGCTGGCGGAGATCTACCGGCGCAACAACGACCATGACCGGGCCATGCAGTTCGCCCGCGAGGCGCTCATCCGCGAGCCGGGGACGCTCACCGCCTACAAGGTGATGATGCGCTCCTACCTGGACCGCGAGCAGCTCTCCATGTCCCGGCTGGTGGCGCTGCGCGCGCTCAAGCTGGATGAAAACGACCCGGAGCTGCACCACACCGTCGGCCTCATCCTCCTCAAGGAGGACGAAAGGGAGAAGGCGCTGCTGCAGTTCAAGAAGGCGGTGGAGGTGCGGCCGGACTACGTGCCCTCCCACGTGGAGCTGGCGCGGCTGTCCATGGAGCTCGAGGACTACCCGGGCGCCGAGGAGCATCTGCGGAAGGTGCTGCAGGCGGACGGCAAGAACGCGAAGGCGGTGGTGAACCTCGGCGTGGCCTACAAGGGCATGGGCGAGTTCGACAAGGCGCTCGCGGCGTACGACGACGCGGAGAAGCTGGACCCGAACCTCCCGGCCCTCTACCTCAACCGCGCCATCATCCTGCACCAGCACAAGGACGCGCCGGAGCGGGCGGTGGAGCTCTACAAGAAGTACATGCAGCTCGCCGGCGGGGACGTGTCCCTGCGCGCCGAGGCGCCGGTGTTTGCGCTCCTGCGCGACGCGGAGCAGATCATCCAGGCCAGGGCGGAAGCCAGACGGGCTGAAGAGGAGGCGCTCCGGCTGGAGGCGGAGATGAAGCGCCAGCAGGAGGAGATGGAGAAGCTCGAGGCCCAGCAGAAGGCTGAAGAGGAGCGGCTGGCGAAGGAGCAGGCGGCGCAGGACGCGGCGGCCTCCGGTCAGCCGGTGGCGGCGGCAGGGGCGGCTTCGGACAAGGCCCCCGAGAAGGCCTCCGACAAGAAGAAGGACGACGGGAAGAAGGCCGTCCCCGCTGCTGCGAAGGAGAAGGCCCCGGAGCCCGCCCGGGCGCCGGCCCCCAGACCCTCCGCGGTGGACCCCGACGAGCCGTCGGACAACCTGTAGCGCTGGAACCGCCGCACGGCCCCCGGTGTCCTCTGGGCAGCCGGGCGAGGGCGGCGGGTAGACGTTTGTAGGGGTAGGTGTCCTGGAAGGTCCCCGAGGCGGTGCTAGCATCTGCCCGGTCTGAGCAAGGATGGTGGAGCAATGAAGAAGGCGCTTCTGATTTTCGGGTTGTCCGCGGCGCTGGCGCCGCTCGCAGTCTTCGCCCAGCAGGGCGAGGGCAACGTGCGCTACGCCAGGACCACGCAGATCGACTTCGAGGACGACACCATCGAAGGTGACCTCACCAAGCCGGACGGCGAGTACGTGGAGGCGCGGAAGAAGGTGAAGCACTCCAACCTGATCCGCATCCGCGAAGAGTTCAAGGACAAGGTCCTGCAGTCCGTGGGTGAGCTGTAGTCCCCCCGGGTCGCTCCAAGGAGAAGACAACGTGCCCATCCCGCTGACACTCAAGGTCTTCAAGGGCGACGCCCTGGTCGCCTCGCGCGACTACGAGCGCGACATCATCAAGATTGGCCGGCTCTCGTCCGCGCACCTGTGCCTGGACGACGAGAAGGTCTCCCGCATCCACTCGGTGATCGAGGTGGCGGCGGATGGCGCGCTCTCGATCATCGACATGGGCAGCGTGGAGGGCACCTGGGTC
>CAZQVZ010000085.1:0-17282 GCA_964596895.1 uncultured Myxococcaceae bacterium | reverse complement strand
CATTTGCCACCGTGGCGGCCGGAAGACCTGCGCACGAACGAAGAATCAAGCACTTCCGGTGGCGGCCCGGGCCTGATTGTGCGGGTGGGTGCCGGAGGGGCGCTTCGGGAGATCTGCTCGGTCAAACGCAACTTTGGAGGAAGTAGGGACGAGCCCACCGATGAGTTCGGTCTCCCCGGTCCGTCAGAGGAGAAGAACCCAGCCAAGAGGCACCCCATGAACCACATCTGGAACGCACTGATGATCGTCTCCGCCGCCGGCCTCTGGGCCTGTGCGAGCGCGAGCGCCAACGAAAGGAAGAGCCCCATGCAGACCCCGAATCCGAAGTCCGGCTACGTGGAGGCGAACGGCCTCCGCTACTACTACGAAGTGCACGGGCAGGGAGCGCCCTTGCTCCTGTTGCACGGCGGGCTCGGCTCCATCGACATGTTCGGGCCGGTGTTGCCGCAGTTGGCGAAGACGCGGCAGGTCATCGGCGTGGATCTGCACGGCCACGGCCGCACGGCGCTCGGGGATCGAAACATCGATCTCGTAGACATCGGCCGGGACCTTGCGGTGGTGCTGGAAGCGCTCGGGTACGACCAGGTGGACGTGCTCGGCTACTCCTTCGGAGGTGGCGCGGCCTTCCAGCTCGCCATGCAGCATCCCCAGAGGGTGCGGCGGTTGGTGATGGTCTCCGCCGGCTACTCGCCCAGCGGCTTCTTCGACGAAATCCGCGCGCAGCAGCACCAGGTGAGCGCCGCCGCGGCGGAGTTCATGAAGGAGACGCCCATGTACACGGGCTACGTGGCGGTGGCGCCGCATCCGGAGGACTTTCCGAAGCTGCTCGACCAGATGGGCGCGTACATGAAGAAGGACGGCGACTGGTCGGAGGACGTGAAGAAGTTGTCTCCGCCCACGATGATCGTCTTCGGGGACTCGGACATGTACAAGCCCGAGCACGTCGTCTCCTTCTACAAGCTGCTCGGCGGGGGGCTCCGGGACGCCGGCTGGTCGCGCGAGCACATGTCGAAGCACCGCCTGGCGATCATCCCGGACGCCACGCACTACGACATCTTCATGTCGCCCCTGCTGGTGCCCACGGTGATGCCGTTCCTGGACGGGGCGGGCGCGAGGCAGCAGTGGGCGGCGGGGCAGGGGGGCTGACGTCCAGCCCGGCCCGCTCCCGGGGGGCTATGGAGAGCGCTCACCCTGAGGAAGCGCCTGCGTGGTGACCTGCCGGAACAGCTCCCGGTAGTCCTCCTCGCGGTACAGCGCCAGGAGCGCGTCGAAGCGGCCTTTTTGAACGTCGCGCAGCAATTCGTATTTGCGCGCGTGGTAGGCAGAGACCTGCCACGCCACGCGCGCGCCGGAGAGGCCGCCGCGGAAGGCCGCGCCCTTGAGCACCGCGTCCTTGAAGAAGTGGGCGACCCGCTGAATCCCCGAAGGCTTCGCTGAGCGCCCTTCTGCAGCGGCCTGCAGCGCCCACAGCAGCGCGTACCGGTCGTTCTTCGCCGCGCGCAGGCTCAGGTCGGTGGCGAAGCGGTGGTCCACGGCCGCGGGGAGTGGCACGCCGCGTGGGCCCGGCACCGTTTCGTGGACGATCATCCGGGCATCCCACCTGGCCAGGGAGGCGCGGAAGATCCGCCTTCGGGATTCGGTGCGGTACCGGAAGCGCTCGCCGCCCACCTCCACCCAGTCGTGTCGGGCGAGCCGGAAGATGTCGCCCTCCACCGGCGCCGCCCTCCAGGCGCGCAACGCGTCCAGCGAACCCGGGGCCAAGCGCTCGTCCGAATCCAGGAAGAGGATGAAGTCGCACCCCGCCGCGACCAGCGCCTCTGCGGCGACCTTGCGCGCGTAGCCGTAGCCCTGCCATGGCGCCTGCACCGACCGCGCCCCCGCCGCGAGGGCGATCTCCGCCGACCCGTCGTCCGAACCGGAGTCCACAGCGACGACGTCGTCGCAGAGCGCGCGCAGGTCCGCCAACGCTCCCGCCAGCGTGTCCGAAGCGTTGCCATGGATGACGAAGCCGCCCAGCCTCATGTCTACGCAGCGCCCTCAGTAGGTCTCGATGAGCTGGTGCCCCGACGCGAGCGCCAGGCCGAGGTACCGCTTCGCGAAGTCCGCCACCGTAAACCCCTGCGCCCTCGCGTGGGAGATGGACGCGTCCGAGTCGAACTGAAGAAACGCACGCTCCAGGGGCTCCTGCCCCTCTTCGAGCCCCACCGTCTCCCGCCGGCGTTGCCGAAGCGGCCGGCGAAGAGCGCGTGGTCCTCCCCGGGGACCGAGAGCACGAACGGCAGCCGGTCTTCATCGAACCTGAGCACCGACTCGAGCAGCCGGCCGAACCTGTCGACGTCGCGCCGGAAGCTCTTGCAGAAAAGGCCGACCGGGTTCATGCGGGCGGCGGACGTTGCCATGCGCACCCTGGACGGGCAACGTCCGCGCGCCCCGATGCCGAAGGTCCTCGTCGTCACCTCCGTCCCCCCCAGCCGTTCGAGCGGCGCAGCGCTCGTGGTGCGCGGGCGGCTGTTGGCGCTGCGGCAACAGGGCGTACAGGTGCACCTGCTCGTCGAAGGCGCGCCGCGCGGAGTCTCCGAGCCCCTGGAGGAGCTCTGCGACTCGCACGAGTGGATCTCCCCCAGAGGCGGCGCCACGAAGAAGGTCCTCCGCGGGGCTGCGCGCGTCCTCACCGAGGGCTACGCGCCCAGGTGGAACCCCGCCACCTTCGCCGCGCTGAAGGCCGCCATCCTCCGGCAGAAGCCGGACGCGGTCCTGCTGGACGGCCTGTCGATGGCGGAGCACGGCCGGATGCTGCGCGAGGCTGGCTACACAGGCCGCATCGTCCTGCACGAGCACAACGTGGAGTACCGGCTCCTCGCCCGCCAGCGCGCGCACGCCTCGCCGGGGAAGTCCCTGGAGCTGGCCCTGCGCGTGCGCCGCAACCGCAGGGTGGAGTCTTCGCTCTCCCGCTTCTGCGACGGGTGCATCGCCCTGAGCGAAGACGACCGCGAGGAGCTGCAGCGGCTCAACCCCCACTTCTCCGTCGTCCACGTGCCGCCGGACGTGGACCTCTCGCGCTACTCCCCGGCGGCCGGACCCGGAGAGGACGGGCAGCTCCTCTTCATTGGCAGCCTGCACTGGGCGCCGAACCTGGATGGGCTGCAGTGGCTGCTCCGGGAGGTCTGGCCCCGCGTGCTAGAAGGCGCGCCGCACGCGCACCTCACCGTCGTCGGCCGGGCGCCGAAGGAGGCCCTGCCCGCTGCCCCCCACGTCACCTTCGAGGGCTTCGTGGAGGACGAGCGCCCCGCCTACGCGCGCGCGCGGGCGGTGCTGGTGCCGCTGCGCTTTGGCAGCGGCGTTCGCATCAAGATCCTCACGGCCCTGGCCATGCGGCGCGCGGTGGTGAGCACCCGTCTGGGCGCCGAAGGCATCCCGCTGCGCGACGGGGAGCAGGTGCTGCTCGCGGATGACGCCCACGCCTTCGCCGAGGCGACGCTCTCACTGTTGCGCGCGCCAGACCGGGCGGAGGCCATCGCCGAGCAGGCCCTGGCGCTGTGCCGGGACCGCTACGCGCCGGAGCGCACCGCGGGCGCGCTGGTCGACTTCCTCCTGCCCTCGCCGAAGCCGCCCGCCGGAGGGAGCGGAGGCAGCAGATGAAGGTGCGGCCGTTCGTCATCGCGCTCGGGCTGGGGCTCCTGTGCCGGCTGGCGCTGGCCCTGGGCACCGACATCTACGCGGACGAGGCCTACTACTGGACCTGGGCGCAAAGGCTCGACTGGAGCTACTACGACCACCCGCCGCTCACCGCGTGGTTCATCCGGGTCTTCGGCATCCGGCCTGGCGCGCTGTTGCAGGGGGGGCTCACCGTCGCGGTGGCCGCGCTCTTCGCGAAGGACCTGCACCGCAGCACCGACGCGGCCCTTCGCGCGGCGGCCCTCACCGCGACGCTCCCGGCGGCAATTCTGGCCGGCGTCTTCAATACGCCGGACACGCCGCTGCACCTCTTCTGGCTCCTGTCCCTGTGGGCGCTGCACAAGGAGCGCTGGGTGCTCGCCGGCTTTGCGTGTGGCTTCGCGCTGCTCGCCAAATACCCCGCGGTGCTCCTCGCGCTGGTGTTCGTGGCCGACGCGCTCGCCCGGCGCAGGCTCCGCCCGGGCGCCTTCGTCACCGCCGCCCTCGCGCTCGCGCTCTTTCTCCCGGTCATCCTCTGGAACGCACACAGGGACTTCCTCGGCTTCGGGTTCCAGATGGCGCATGGGCTCGGCGGCAGCGGCGGCCTTGCGACCTTCGCCGAGTTCGTGGGCGGCCAGGTGGCGATGAGCGGGGGCGTGCTGGGCGTGCTCGCGCTGGTGTGGGCGATGAGGCCGCAGCGCTTCGGCCAGGACCCGGTGCACACGCGGCTGTTGCGCTACGCCGTCTTCGTCCCGCTCGTCGTCTTCGGGCTCGCTTCGCTGCGCAGCCGGGGCGAGGCGAACTGGGCCGCGGTGGCGTGGCTCTCCGCGTGCGTGGGGCTCGCCGGCGTTCGCACCCGGTGGGTGACGGCGGCGGCGGTCGTCGGCGCGCTCATCGCGCTCGTCGGCACCTCGCACCTGCTCCTCCCGGTGGTGCGCGCGCAAAGAGAGCCGCCCATCTCGCGGCTCCACGGCTGGGAGGTGCTGGCGGGGCTGCGCGAAGAGGCTGCGGCGGCGGTCTATGCGCCCAGCTACCAGCTCGCGGCGCAGGCCGCCTACTACGGGCGGCTGCCGTCAGGCGTGGCGGGTGATGCGCGCAAGAGCCAGTTCGATCTGTGGCCCGAGCCCGTGGTACCGACCGGCGCCGACGCGCTCTGGCTGAGCGAAGGCCCGCCGCCGCCGCAGGCGCTCGCCCAACGGTTCGAAAGGGTGGAGGCGCTGCCGGTGCTGGAGACGTCCTACCGGGGGAAGGTGGTGCACACCTTCCACGTGTTCCGGCTCATCAACCGACGGTGACGATGGCCAGGACCGCCGCGGCGAGCGCGAGCACCAGCGGGATGCGGAAGGTTCCCTGTGCCGGCCTGACTGCGTGGACAACCCCGGTGAGCAACGTGCGCATGGTTCCCGACCCCCAATGAGGCGGGAAAACTACAGCAAGCGCGGACTCGGGAACAAGGGGGATGTCCCCCCGTCGCGCCGCGGCTCCAATGGGCTGATTTCTGGGGGTGAGATCGCGCCTGGAGCCCAAGGTGGCCTCCAGAGCCACGCGGGGCCTGACCCAATGGTTTTATAGGGGGGACGAAATATGCCCCCAGGGCTCGCAGGTGGCCCGTAGCGGGCCCCTGGACATGCGGCAGTCACTCAGTACCGGCCGAGCCGCAGCTCCCGCTCCGCCTGCAGCCAGTCTTCGTCGGGGTTCCCCGGCGCGCCGCCGCGGGCGAGGAACAGGTCATAGGCCCGCCGGGCGATCTCCTCCTGCGACGGGCCGCGGTGTGCCTCACGCTGCGCCTCGTTGGCGGGGGCCGCTTTGGCGGGCGCCGTGGGGGTGGTGCTCCGAGCGTTGGACCGCTGCGTTCCCGGGTGCTGCGTGTGGCGCGCCATCTGGTCACCTCCGCGTCTGTGTGCGTGCCCGCGGAGTATTTCCCTTTCGTGAGGCGCGGCCAGCTGGCCCCGAGGGCATCGCCGCGTCCACCTGCGAACGGACCAGGGCCACCGCCTTCTGCATCGCGGTGCTCATGCCGAGCGCGCCCAGCTCTTCGGCGCCGGCCCACCGCCACTCCTGGAGCCCGGGAGGGAGAGAGCGTGCGCGCGCGCCGCGTACCTCGAAGAGCTGCAGCGAGAGGTCGCGGTGGGTGAGGGTGCGCCGGACCTCCCCCAGGGCCGGGCCGAATTCGACCTCGCCCAACAGCGCGCGCAGGGCCTGCTGGGCGGTGAGGCCTTCGGTGAGCTCCGCGGCGGGAAGCTCCCACAGCCCGCCGAAGAGCCCGCCCTCCTGCCTCCGCGCGAAGAGCAGCGTCCCCTCGCGGCGGCACACCGCCACCGCGAGCTTCAGGGCCTTGCGCGCAGGCCGCACCCTCGGCGGCGGCAGCTCCCCCACGCGGTCCTTCGCGAAGGCAGCGCAATGGCCGCGCACAGGGCAGCTTCCGCACGAAGGGTTCTCCGCGCGGCACACGGTGGCGCCCAGCTCCATCAGCGCCTGGTTCCAGTCCCCGGGGCGAGGACCTCCAACCCACCGCTCCGCCAGGGCCCACAGGCGCTTCTCCCGCGCGCGGTCACCGGGCGGGCCTTCGACTTCGAACAGGCGGGAGAAGACCCGGGCCACGTTCCCGTCCACCAGCGGCGCCCCTTCCCCAAAGGCGATCGACGCGACGGCGCCGGCGGTGTAGCGGCCGAAGCCCGGCAACTCCAGCAGCGCCTTCGCGGTCTTCGGCAGGACGCCGCCGTGCGCGGAGACGATGACCCCCGCCGCGCGGTGCAGGTTCCGCGCGCGCGAGTAATAGCCAAGCCCGCTCCACAGCGCGAAGACCTCCGGCAACTCCGCCCCGGCGAGCGACCAGACGGTGGGGAAGCGCTCCAGGAAGCGGCGCCAGTAGGGGATGACGGTGGCCACCTGCGTCTGCTGGAGCATCACCTCCGACAGCCAGATGGCGTACGGGTCCTTCGTCCTCCGCCAGGGGAGGTCGCGCTGGTGCACGTCGAACCAGGCGAGCAGCGCGCTGCGCAGGGGCTTCATCTCCCCGCTTCGACGAAGGCCTTGAAGCCGCCGAAGCTCATCCGCTTCGGGTCGTACGGCATCTTCCCGGGCGCCGCCATCCGCGGGTCGCTCATCACCTTCTTGTTCACGCGGTTCCGGTCCGCTTTGGACGCGTAGAGGATGAAGGAGAAGAACATCACCTCGCCGGGCTTCGGCTTGAGGCGGGACTTGAAGGGCAGCACCCCGGGGACGTCCACGTCGTCCTCCATGCACTCGTAGTAGCCGAGTGCGCCGTGCTCCATCCAGATTCTGGCCCCCAGCTTCGCCATCCGGCGGTAGGCGGGGAGGTTCTGCTTCGGCACCGAGAACAAGAACGCGTCGACGTAGCTGGGCATGGGCGCGCACTCTATGCGAGCGGGACCCTTCGCGGGGACGGGCAGGCGAGCCGGTTCCCGCTGACCTGGGGGGACTTGCCGCAGCGCCCGGGAAGAACGGTGTGGATTGGGTGTGCCTGCGCGTGGGACCCGGGGCGTAGGATGGCTCGCATGGGGCGGACCATCACCAACGACTTCTCCTGGTCGAAGAGCCGGCACGAAAAGTTCTCGGAGTGCCTGCGGGCCTACTACTTCAACTACTACGGCTCCTGGGGCGGCTGGGATTCGCGCGCGCCGCAGCAGACGCGGGAGCTGTACCTGCTCAAGAAGCTGGGCAACCGCTACACCTGGGCCGGCAGCGTGGTGCATGACGCCATCAAGCAGGCGCTGACGGCGCTCCGCTTCGGCCGGACGGTGGAGCCGCAGGCCGCCATCGAACGCATGCACCGGCTGATGCAGGGGGACTTCAAGCACTCCGCGCAGAAGGCGTACCGCACGCAGAAGCTCCGCAAGGAGTTCATGGGGCTCGTGGAGCACGAATACGACGTCCCGGTCTCCAACGAGGAGTGGAAGCAGAACTGGGAGACCGCGAAGGGCGCCCTGGAGTGGTTCTTCGCCTCCCGCTGGCCCCAGCTGGCGCGCTCGCTGTCGAAGGAGCAGTGGCTGGAGGTGGATGAAGGCTTCGAGTTCTCCAGCTTCGTGGTGGACGGGGTGAAGGTCTTCGCCATCCCGGACTTCGCGTACAGGGACGCGGAGGGCCGCGCCATCATCGTGGACTGGAAGACCGGCAAGGCGCGGGACGGCTACGACGACCAGGTGCTCGGCTACGCGCTCTACGTCGCCACCCGCTACCGCGTGCCCTACGACCAGATCCGCGCGCAGCTGGTCTATTTGAACGACGGCGTGGAGACCGAGGTGGAGGTGGATGAAGCCGCCATCACCGGCTTCAAGGAGCGGATGAAGGAGAGCGTTGGAAAGATGCAGGCGCTGCTCGCGGACCCGTCCGGGAACGTGCCGCACCCGGACACCTTCTTCCCCATGACCGACCAGGTGCAGGCCTGCGCCCGCTGCGTCTTCCGCCGCGTCTGCGGACGGGAAGGCGCGGCCTCCCAGGTGGCCTAGTCCAGGTCCACCTCGCGGGCGCGCACGCCGCCTTCGGCACCGGCGATGCCGTCCACCTCCACCCGCGCGCCTTCGACCACGTCTTCGCAGCCGCCGTCGTCGAACTCGGTCCGCGCGTCGGTGGTGACGACGAAGCCGCCCAGCGAGAAGCGCAGCTCCGGACACTGGCCGCGCACCTGCAACGCCTCGCCCTCGAGATCCACTTCGATGACGGCGGTGCCGCCTGGCTGCGAAGCTCCCTGCTGCGGGGCCCCCTGCTGCGGTCCGGTGGGCTGGGGTGGCTCCTGCTGGGGCGTTTGCGCCTGCGCCCATGAGACGCCGGCGGTCCCGAGCAGCAGCGCGAAGACGACGGAACGGATGACGTGGAGGGTGTTCATGCCCGAAAAGTGGGGGATGGAGCACCCCCCGGCACGCGGAGGCAGGCGGGCAGGGGAGCGGCCCGCGCGCTGGCCGACGACCTAGACGAGGTCCTCCAGCATCATCCGGCGCACGATGTCCTCCTGTGCGGCGGAGTCAGCGGCAGGCGGGGCGTCAGAGGATTCGCACGGCAGCACCGTTGGGCCTTCAGTCCCCACCACCAGCAGAAAGCCGAGTGCGGTCGAGATGATGAAGGTGCGCGCGTACATGAGGTCCTCCAGACAGCGTGTGCGGGGAGGACCCGGGACCCTGGCGGCGGGTGCAGAAAAAGATCAGCGGCGTCCGGCGAGCCTTCGCACCACCACGCCGGCGGCGTGCATCCCGAAGACCGAGGTCACGAACGCCACCGAGCCGTTGATCTGCGTGCGGTGGTCACAGGTGTGGAAGTCGTTGTCCCGCGGGCAGACGCAGAGGAAGCCGTCCGTCCCGGCGTCGTAGTTCAGCGGCACCGGGTCCCGGTTGGGCTCGATGGAGTAGACCGCCGTGATGCCAGTGGGGACGTTGGTGTCGATGCCGTGCTTCCGCTTGAGCAGCTTGCGGATGTCCTTGGCGAAGGGATCCATGTGCGTCTCGCACAGGTCCTCCACGCGGATGCGGGTGGGGTCCAGCCGGCCGGCGGCGCCCATGGAGCTCACCACCGGCACGCCCAGCGTCACGCACCGGTGGAGCAGGTGCAGCTTCGCCTTCACGTTGTCGATCGCGTCCACCACGTAGTCGTACTTCCCCGGTGGCAAGAGCGCTTGCGCGTTGTCCTCCTGGTAGAACGACTTCACCGCCACCGCGTCCACGTCCGGGTGGATCTGCTTGCAGCGCTGCGCCATCAGCTCCGCCTTGCTCTTGCCCACGGTGGAGACCGTCGCGTGGAGCTGGCGGTTGGCGTTGGTGACGCAGACGTCGTCGAAGTCGACGAGGGTGAGGTGGCCTACGCCGCTGCGCACCAGCCCCTCCACCGCGTAGCTGCCCACGCCGCCCAGCCCGAAGACGATGACCCGCGCCCTGGCGAGCCTGTGCATCCCTTCGTCACCGATGAGGCGCGCGGACCGGTCGAACCGGCGGTGCAGCTTGAAGGGTTTGGTCGCGGCGGGAGACTCGCCGGGAGATTCGGCGGCGGGCTCGGACGGAAGGGCAGTGGCAGCGTTCGACATGACGGAGCTCGAAACGCGCGTCCTACCGCGTTTCTGCCCCGAACGGGCGGCGGAACAGGCGGCGGGCGGTCTCGGTCGTCTCGCGGGCGAGCGTCTGGGCCGGCACCTCCAGCGCCTGGGCGCAGGCCTCGGCCACCCGGGGCAGCAGCGAAGGTTCGTTGCGGCCACCCCGGTGGGGGTGGGGCGCCTGGTCCGGCGCGTCCGTCTCCAGGAGCAGCCGGTCTCGCGGGACCGCACGCAGGGCGGCCAGGGGCTTTCGCGCCTCGGTGAAGGTGACGGGCCCCGCGAAGGAGAAGTAGCAGCCCCTCTGCGCGTAGAACTTCGCGAGGTCCGGGCCGCCGGAGTAGCTGTGCAGGAGCACGCCCGCCTCCGGCAGCTTCTCCTCCTTGAACAGCTCCACCAGGGCGGGCTGCACCCTCAGGCAGTGAACCAGCACCGGCAGCTCGTGCCTTCGGGCGAGCTCCAGATGGCCGCGCAGCACCCGGAGCTGCCGCTCGAGCGGGACCTGCTGTGCCGTGGCACCGTCGATTCCGCATTCGCCTACCGCGCAGGCCACGCCGCGTCCGAGCAGCTCGTCCAGCCGGGCGAGGTGAAGCTCGTCTTCGGCTTCGGGCAGCGCGGGCAACAGCTGCGGGTGAATGCCCAGCCCGACCTGCAGCCGCGCGTCCTTCGCAGGCAGCGCCAGCAGGGCCTCCCAGTCCGCAGGGGCCACGGCAGGAATGACGATGCCGCAGAGCCCCGCGTCCCACGCGCGCGAGAGCACCTCTTCCCGGTCTTCGTCGAACCGGGCGGCGTCCAGGTGGCAGTGCGTGTCGACGAGCCCGCTCAGTGCGGCGCCCCCGCGCCCTGGTCCCCGTCTCCGCCGTCAGGTGCGCCGGGAGCAGGGGCGCCCCCGTCCCCCTCCAGCGTCAGCCCGCGCTCCTGGGCGCGGCGCCTCCACCGCGCCCGTGCGAGGCTCCGCAGGTCGCTGGCGGCGTCGGTCTCGTCCACGATGTCCGTCCCCAGGAGCGTCTCCACCACGTCCTCCAGGGTGAGGATACCGCTGGTGCCGCCGAACTCGTCCACCACCAGCGCCATGTGCTCGCGGCCGTCGAGCAGCTGCTCGAGCACGCCGGGCAGGGGCACCCCTTCGGGCACGTGGGACAGCGGCCTTCGGAAGTCACAGACCTTGCGCGAGAACTCGTCGCGCGCGGCGGCCAATAGCAGGTCGCTCTTGAGGACATAGCCGCGGATGTCGTCCCGGTCCTTGCCGTAGACCGGCAGCCGGCTGAAGCGGGCCTCCACCACGCACTCCAGCGCGGCCTTCAGCACCTGGTCCTCCGACAACATCACCGCCACCGGCCGGGGCGTCATCACGTCCCTGGCGGTGAGGTTCTTGAGGCGGAGCAGGTTCCGCATCATCCGGCTCTCGTCTTCGTCGATGACGCCCTCGCGCCGGCCCATCTCGGTCATCGCGTCGAGCTCTTCGCGGCTCACCTCCGCCTGCGGCTTGCCGCGCGCGAGCACCTTCGTCAGCGCCTGCGAGAAGAGCACGAAGGGATAGAAGACGTAGATGAGGAGCGTCACCGCCCGCGCGGTGACCGGCGTCAGGCTGCGCCAGTACAGCGCGCCCAGCGTCTTGGGGATGAGCTCCGAGAGCACCAGGATGAGCAGCGTCATCACCACCGACGCCGCGGTGACCGCCGAGTTCCCCCACAGCTTCTGCGCCTGCGCACCCACGCCCGCCGCGCCCGCCGTGTGGGCGATGGTGTTGAGCGTGAGGATGGCCGCCAGGGGCCGGTCCACGTCCTGCTTGAGGTTGTGCAGCAGGCGCCCTGTGCGCTGCCGCCTGGGAGAAGGGTGCTTCTCGCAGCTCCCCACGAACGACGGGGTCACGCTGAGCAGCACCGCTTCGAAGATCGAGCAGGCGAAGGAGAAGACCAACGCCAGCAACGCGAACCCGACAAGTAGCGCCATCCGCCGTCCGTCCCCTCACTCCGGAGCGCCCCGTTGCGCCCCCCTCACAAACCGCCGCCGCCCTGCTGCTGGTGCTGCGAACTAGACGAGGACGATCTTCCGCCCGAGCGCGCGCGACATCTCCCGCGAGCCCAGCACCATCCCCGCCTTCTTCGCGTCGCCGCCGGAGGCGTCCATCGCCGCCGCCACCAGGTCCCCCAGGGTCAGCGTCTTCGCCCGCGCCTCGTGACGACGGGTCTTCGGCATGCCCCTGCGACCCATCCGCTGCGTCCCAACCGTCTTCTTCGCCATGGCCGTCCTCCTCGACGTGATGCGTGGGTGGTTGCTGCCTGATTCGGGAAGAGTCTCAAGCACGCAGCGTGCCGCCTCGCCTGATCGACAGAATCCGCGGGGTTCGAGCGTTCAGCCGCACGGGTTGGCCCCCCCATTCCTGCTTTCCTTTTTTCAGCCCACGCGCAACCTGCTGAAATCGCATGCGGTTTTCGCAGCGCGGCGCTGTAACTCTCACTGTAGGCGGATGGCGGTTGCCCGCTCGGAGAGCCGCTCGTTAAATGCCGCCGCTCGTGCGACGCCTCCTCATCGTCATCCTCCAGGCGGGGCTCCTGCCGTGCCTCCTCATCGGTGCTTCTGCTTGGGCGTACGACGGTGTCCGCCGCGATGAAGCGGACGCGGGCGTCCACGTCCCCGTCCTCACTCGCCCGCCTGAGCTGTTGGAGTTCGTCCAGGCGCCCTATCCCCTGGAGGCCGAAGCGCAGGGCCTCACCGGCTCGGTGCGGCTGTTGATCACCATTGATGAGACGGGCGCGGTGAGCGACGCGCAGGTGGTGGAGCCGGCAGGGCACGGCTTCGACGAGGCAGCGTTGGAGGCAGTCCGGCTCTTCCGCTTCAGCCCGGCGGAGGTGGACCACGTCCCCTCACCCGTCCAGATTGAGTACGTCTACCACTTCCAGCTGGAGCCGAAAGCGCCCGAGCCTGCGCCCGATGGCGGGGTGGTGGAGGAGGCGAAGCCTTCGTCGGTCCTGCTCGGTGAGGTGGTGGCCCGAGGGAGCCGCAAGCGTGTCCCCGCGGCCACGGTGCGCTGCGGAGATGACGCGGACGCGCCCGAGGCCCTCACCGACGAAGAGGGCCGCTTCTCCCTGGAGACGCCGTCTGGCACCTGCGAGGTCCGGGTGGTGGCGCAGGGCTACGAGCTGTACCGCACCACCGAGGAGCTCCCACCCGGGGGCTCGGTGGAGGTCGTCTTCCACCTGCTGCCCGAGGCGATTGGCTACGAGACCACCGTCCGCGCCAAGCGGGACCGCAAGGAGGTGGTGCGCCGCACGCTCGAGCGCGCCGAGCTGCAGAAGGTCCCCGGCACGTTTGGAGATCCGGTGCGGGTCATCCAGAACATGCCCGGCGTGGCGAGACCGCCCCTGGTCTCCGGCGCGCTCATCGTCCGCGGCGCTGCGCCGGACCAGACCAGGACCCTGTTCGACGGCGTGGAGATCCCGCTGCTCTTCCACCTGGGCGGCGGGCCGTCGGTCATCAACGCGGAGTTCCTGGACCGGGTGGACTTCTACCCGGGCGGCTTCGGCGCGAGGTACGGCCGGGCCCTGGGCGGCATCGTGGACGTGGCGTCTCGCAAGGGCGCCACCGACACCTGGCACGGGTCCTTGAAGGTGGACCTGCTCGACACCGGCGTGTTCCTCGAGGCGCCCGTGGGGGAAGGCGCGTCCGTCGCCGCGGCGGCCAGGCGCAGCTACATCGACGTGCTGTTGCCGCTGGTCCTGCCCAACGATCCGGAGGGCGGCGCGCTGGTGGTCCTGCCCCGGTACTGGGACTACCAGGTGCGGATGGACCTCGGCGGCAAGCGGGGAGAGGAGTCGAAGAACCGCTACTACGTGATGGCCTTCGGCTCGGACGACGTGCTCAAGGTGGTGGCCTCCGGCGGCGCCATCAACCGCCCGGTGGAATTGGACGCGCAGACGCTCTTCCACCGCGTGAAGGGGGACTGGACCCACCGCAGCGGCAACTTCACCTCGGTGCTGACGCCGTGGGCGGGCTACGACCTCGCGTCCTTCTCCTTCGGCATCGCCTCGTTCGACGCGACGATCTACACGCTGGGCCTGCGCGAGGACGCCCAGCTCGAAATCAACCGCTTCCTCACCGCGCGCGCCGGCCTCGACGTGAAGTTCGAGCACGCCCGCGGCGAGGCGGAGATCCCCGTGGTGGCGGGCTTCCAGTACGTCCCCTTCCCGGGCGCCGAGCCCCTGCCCCAGATGCAGTCCGTCCGCCGCACCATCAACGGGTTCGACGGCGCGGCCTACGCGGAGCTGGACCTGAAGCTGTCGAAGGTGACCTTGACCCCCGGCGTGCGCGCGAGCAGGGCGAGACTCAACGGCCAGGACCGGAACCAGGTGGAGCCCAGGCTCTGGGTCCGGTGGGATCCTTCGGAGACCTGGGCCTTCAAGGGCTCTTTGGGCCTGTACACGCAGCCGCCCTACCTGACGGACCTGGAGGCGCCGCCCCTGGGCAACCCCGCGCTCGACCACGGCAAGGCGTTCCAGAGTTCCTTGGGCGTGGAGCGCCGCTTCACCGACGCCATCCGGGTGGACGTCACCGGCTACTTCAACCGCCGCTACGACCTCACCGTGTCCCCCGGTGACCTGGTGCGAAACCCCAACGGCTCCTTCACCAGCTACCCCTTCGCCAATGATGGGCTCGGGCGCGCGTACGGCATGGAGGTGCTGTTGCGGCACGACGTGACCCGCGACTTCTTCGGGTGGGTGGCCTACACGCTCAACCGCTCCGAGCAGCGGCGGGTGAATGCGCCCGAGAACGACCCTGCGTCCGGAGACTACCGGCTGGCCTTCTTCGACCAGACGCACATCCTCACCGCGGTCGGCAGCTACCGGCTGCCCAACGGCTTCGAGGTGGGCGCGCGCTTCCGCTACGTCACCGGCCGGCCGCGCACGCCTCTGGACCACCGGTACGACATCTACAACGTGGACTCCAACGGCTACCGCGGCACCCGCGGCGAGTTCCAGTCCGAGCGCTTCGGGGCCTTCCACCAGCTGGACCTGCGGCTGGACCGGAACTTCCTCTTCGAGAGCTGGACCCTGAACGCCTACCTGGACATCCAGAACGTCTACAACCAGCGCAACCTCGAGGCGACGTTCACCGACTACCGGCAGAGGCTGGAGGTGGATGTGCCCGGGGTGCCCTTCCTGCCGGTGATTGGTGTCCGGGGGAGCTTCTGATGAAGACCGCGAAGTGGGTCGGGCTCCTGGGATTGGGCGTCGCGCTCGGGTGCGCGTCTCCGGATGACGTGCCCTCGCGGGTGTCGGACCTGCGCGTCCTGGGCATGCAGCTGGAGCCGCCGGAGCGGATGGCGGACGCGTGTCCGGACTTCTCCAACCCCCAGGACCTGGAGGGGCAGGACGTGCTCGCCTTCCTCGGGCAGATCTCCGGGGATCTCGAGCTTCGGGCGCTGGTGCTGGACCCGGCGGGGGAGGGGCGGCCTGTGCGGTGGGACCTGTACGCCTGCGCGGATCCGTCCTTGTCCACCTGCACAGGCGTGGACCGGATTGCGCTGGCCTCCGGCGAAGACCCCGGCGGCGAATGGACCGCCACCGTCACCAACCTCGCTGGCCGCTTCAACGCCGAGAACGTCCCGCTCCTGCAGCGGGTGCTCGAGGAGGACACCTTCCGCGGCCTGGGCGGGGTGAGGGTGCCGCTGTACCTGCACGTGCGCGCGGGTGAAGAGGAGATCTGGGCGCGCAAGCTGATGGTCTACTCCTGCCCCTTCTTCCCCACCCACGACCCGCCGATGACGGCGAACGTCAACCCCGCGCTGCCGGAGCTGCTGCTCAACGGCGAGCCCTGGACCGAAGACGCGGTGCCCACCCTCTTTGGCGCGGGCCCCTTCGAGGTGGAGCCTGTGGACTTCACCGACCGGGAGGAGACCTACGTGGTGCCCTCCTTCGAGCTGCAGCCGGTGGTGCTCGAGGAGAGCTGGATGATTGCGTGGCACACCGACTTCGGTCGATTCTCTCCGAACGAGACGGGCGGCGCGGACTTCGGCGGTGGGAAGCCGCGGCACCTGGCCGAGTGGACCCCGCCGCAGCAGGGCGAAGGCCGCGAGGTCCGCTTCTGGATGGTGGTGCGGGACGGGCGGGGCGGCATGAGCTGGGTGATGCGCCGCGCAAACTACGAACGCTGAGGAACCTTGGCTCCACAGACACTCTGCCCCGCCTGCGGTCACAGCCCCATTCCCCCGGGCGCGGAGGAGTGTCCGGTCTGCCAGGAGCCCTTCTCGTTCTTGCCCACGTACAAGAAGGCGAAGAACCGCTTCCTCGACCCGGATGACGTCAAGGAGAGCGAGTCCACCGTCTTCGGCGGGCACATCGAAAGCGCGGTCACGGCCCACCCCTGGCAGGGCTCCGTGCTCCTCTTCGCGGGCGCGGCCATCTGGTTCCTGCGCGCGGCGGGGCTCTTCACGGAGGCGGAGCCGCCGTTCTGGCTCTACGCGCTGGTGCTCGCGAATCTGCTGGTGGGGCTGCTGCTGGTCGTGAACCTCGGGCCCTCGCGGCTGTTGGCGCAAGGGGCGTTCGTGGCGCAGCTGGGCGCGGCGCTGTACCTCGGCCGCGAAGACCTGCTCTCGCCCGTGCACGGGGCGTACGCGGCGCACGCGGTGGTGGGGCTCGCCGCCGTCGTCGGTGAGCCGTCCGCGGGCCGGCGCGCGGTGACCCTGCTCCTGGGGCTCGTGGCGGCGGGCGCGGCGGTGGGGCTCCTGTTCCTGGACGGGCAGGGCAAGGCGGCGGTGGCGGGCCCCAGGCAGGAGCTGCGCAGCGCCGGGTTCGGCTACCGGCTCACCCTGCCGGTGGGCTGGTCGCACGCGAACCCCGGGGAGCTCTCGCGGGACCTGCGGACGCCTGCGGGGGGCTCTTCGGTGGGCTTCGCCAACGGCGCGCTGCGCACCGTGGGCCTCTTGTTCGTGAAGCGGGACGCCGAAGCGCAGGCCATTGCCGGGTGCGCGTCCTTGCACCACGCGCTGGGCGGGACCCATGAAGCGCGCCCCCTGCCGGAGCGGCCGCCGCAGGCCCTGGCACCGGACGCGGTGGTCTACGAGCTGCGGACGTTCTCCGGGGCCACCGGGAAGCTGTCGTGCGGGAAGCTCGCGGATGGGCGCTTCGCGGCGCTGGCGGTGGTGGGCGTCGTCCCGGGGACGGACGTGGGCGCGCGCGTGTTCGAGGAGGTGGGTGCGGGGCTGTCCCTGAAGTAAGACCGTGGCCCATGCGCCTCAAGGTCCTCTTCCACGACAACTGCTTCGACGGCGCGGCCAGCGCCGCGGTCTTCACCCGCTTCTACCGGGAGAAGGTGAACCCCCACGCGGACATCGCCTACCAGGGGCTGCACCACACGCCCGGGGGCGCGCCCATCGACGACGCGGTGTTCGACGGCGACGAGAACGCCATCGTCGACTTCCGGTATTCGCAGAACCCCCGCCTGACCTGGTGGTTTGACCACCACGTCTCCGCCTTCCAGCAGCCCGGGGACGAAGCGCACTTCCGCGCGGACCGCAGCGGCAGGAAGTTCCACGACGGCAAGCGGAAGAGCTGCACCCTGTACCTGGCGGACGTGGCGCGCGAGCGCTTCGGCT
>CAZQVZ010000084.1:0-17353 GCA_964596895.1 uncultured Myxococcaceae bacterium | reverse complement strand
ACACCATCAACCAGATGATCGAGTTCCTGCTCATCAGCCGGAACGTCGAAGAGGTCTACTCGCCGGACAACACGCTCCGGCAGAAGATCCACGTCCTGATGAAGAAGCACCTCGACGTGGACGAAGAGATCGACAAGGAGGCCCGCTCCCGCCTGAAGCATCTGCAGGAGGGCACCTCGGCCTTCGACATCGAGTACAACAAGACCATCGAGCAGATCCGCCGCGCCCGCGGGCTGATCTAGCGGTCTGGCTCCCCTGGCCGCCCAGCAGGCCAGCCACGCCACCGTTCAGCGCTGAAGACCCGCCCGGCCTCCCGCCGCCCTACCTTGCGGTGCGGGAGGCTTTGGCATGGGTGTCTTCACGTTCGCAGTCTCAACGGCCCTGACGGCCACCTTCCTGGCGCAGCCGGGCGGGGCGCTGCCAGATGCCGGCGTGCCCGCCGCCGCACAGGCGAGCAGCGCGGGGGGCGAGGTGTTCCTGTCCACCGGCGCAGACCCCTCGGTGGACCAGTCGCAGAACGCGCGCGGCGAGGCCTCCCTTGAGGTGCGCGACCGGACCGATGATCCGAAGGCCCTTCATGGGGACGCGGTGCGCTTCTCCGCCACCCTGAGAGAAGGCGTGGATCGCTTCACGGTGGAGGTGACCCAGGCCGGCGTGCCAGACGGGACGGACCTGCGGCTGCTCGGGGTGGCGGCGCCCCTGCGCGGCGGGGTGCAGGTGGGGCCGGTGGTGTTCGGACGAACGGGCCTGGGGCCTGTGGGCCTTCCTCCAGCGCGCGCCGCCATCGCGGTGGTGGGGGTGGGGCGGGTGCTGCACAACGGGCGCGTCATCGCACAGCGGGCGCCGGTGCAGATCTTCGCGCTCGCCGCCGGGATTCATGCGGATGACGACACCCACCGGAGGCTGCCCGCCGCCCGGGCGCAGGACACGGAGCTGGTGGTGTACGTGCCGTCTGTGCCGTCGGACGTGCTGCCGGGCTACCTGCTCGCCGTCTTCGAGAACCCTGCCATCTCCATCCGGGACCAGCAGGTGCCGAGGCTCGCGCAGGTGCCGGTGACCCAGACGCAGGTGTCCACCGGCGGCGGCGGAGGGTTCCTCTCCGGGACGGACGCGTCCACCGAGCTTGCGCCCCCCCTGTTCGAAGGCGCGCGCGACGAGCTGCCGTTGACGGTGCCAGGCGCCATCCCCGCGGTTCCCTTGCCCGCCTCGCCCGCGCCGCTGAACGCCGCGCCCGCGCGTCCGCTCTTGCCCACGCCGCCGCCGGGGCAGGCGCCGCTGCTCGCGCCTGCAGCGCCCATCGGGGTCACGCTCCCGGTGACGCCCTTGCCTGTGGGGATCCCTCCCGCCAACGCGCAGACGGGGCCCAACGGCGCTCCTTCGCTGCCGCAGCCGTTGAACGCTGCGCCGGCCGCGCCGCTTCCTCCGGGCATCCCGCCGGCCAACGCGGCGCCGTGAAGGCCCCGTCCGAAAAATTGCGGGCCCCGTAGCCGCCTGTAGCGTTTGCCAGATGAGCACTGCCTCTCTCGCCGTTTCTTCGTCCGTTTCCGGTACCGACGAAGCGCAGCGCGACGCCGAAGTGACTTCGAGGCGTCACGACCCGCTCCGGGCCGCCGTGGATCGGCTGCGCGCGCGGATCAGCGAGCGGGAGGACGCCCGGGTGGTGCTCGACTTTCTCGAGGACGACCTGCGCGAGGGCCTTCTGGCCATCAACGAGGTGGAGGCCCACTTCACCGACGTGCTCGACGCCCTGGGCGCCCAGAAGCTGCGGCCCATCACGCTCATCAACGCCAGCGAGGACTTCCGGGTGCTCGAGCGGCTCGAATACCTGATGGTGGTGGTGAGCCAGCTTCGCCGCCGGCTCTCACAGGCCGCAGGTCACCTCAAGTCGCATCCTTCGCCTCCGCCTACCACTTGAGGCTCTCCTTGCCCTCCGCCTTCACCGAGCCGTCCTTCCGGCTGTAGGCCCCGAGAGTGGCGCGCACCGCGCCGAGGTCGAGGATCCCCACCGACGCGAGCGGCAGCCGGCGTTCGTCCGCGGAGACCCACAGGTGCACCTCGCGCCGCCAGGAGGGCCGCTCCAGCGACACCGCTTCGCCCTGCAGGTGCCAGGCTTCGAACTCGCCGACCTTGAGGGACACCTTCTGCTTGCCCACCACCTTCCCGCTCACCCGCCACATGGTGCGCAGCGCGTAGGCGTCGAAGCACAGGGGCATCCCCTCCTTCAGCGGGAGCTGGCGGAGCAGGAAGATGGCCCCCACCGGGTCCAGCGCGTCCGAGCCGTACTTCAAGGTCCGCTTGCCGCGCCGCCCGTTGGTCACCCAGTCCAGCCGCGCGGTCTTCGACGCCGGCGTGAAGCGCACATCCGCGGTGCGGTGGACCTCGTTCTCCAGCGCGTCCTCGGTGTAGCGCTGGGGCCGCAGCGTCTTCGGGTGCAGGTAGCTCATCGCCTCCGCCTTCACCCGGCGCACCTTGGAGAAGAAGGTGTTGGTGTGGGCGGTGACCTCGATGGGCAGCGCGCCGTTCCTCTGGGGCAGGACCTTCACCGTCAGCTTGCCCGCCTCGGCGCCCATCGCGTCGAGGTCGTATTCGAGCGACTCGCCCACCGCGAAGTACCGGGTGCCCTCGGGCGCCCCCAGCCCCGGGCACTGTGCGTCCGACGGGGTGGGCGCCCGTTGGGCGGGCGCGGCCTGGGCGAAGGCCGCGGTCGAGACGAGCAGGAGGGCGGGCAGCAGGGCGGGCTTCGTCATTTGGCCCGTTCGACGGGCGCACCCGGGCCGTATTCGTCCGCCCGCCACAAGGCCCGCAGCCGCTCGGTGAGCTGGGCGCGTACCCCCTCCCACTTCTGGGGATCCCGCTCTATCTCGAACCCCGAGGGGGCGAGCGTGCGGGCCACCCGCTTCGCGAAGTCTCCGGCGCCCAGCGCCTGCAGCGCGCGCAGGTATTCGTAGTCCTCGAGCCCGTCGCGCAGGTGCTTGAGCCGCAGGGACTCCACGGGGATGTGCGTCTTGCCGCCGATCTTCTTCGGGGTGCCCGGGTAGAACAGCGTCCCGTCCCCGTTGCCGCCGAAATCGTGCACCCCCTCCTCCCACGGGTCGCGGAAGTTGTAGGCGTAGACGGTGGCGTAATACAGCTCGCCGTCCACGCCGGTCAGGTACCCGAGCACGCCCATGGCGCGGTTCAAGGTCACCGGGTGGTCCACCATGTACGAAGGCCAGCCCGAGTACACGCGGTCCAGCTCCCGGTCCCCGAAGGGGCCTGTGTCACAGCCGTGGACGTTGCAGGCCTGGTACCACCAGATCTGCCGCTTGGAGCCCACCGTGCGCCGCAGGGACTCCAGCGAGGACACCTTCGGGCAGGTCTGGGTCCCCGGGCGCTCGAAGAAGCAGTTGAGCGTGGGGGTCATGATGTCCGCCGCCGGCGTCAGCTGTTCATCCAGCCAGTGGGTGACCATCACCGGAAGCCTCCCCACGCTGCGCGCCTCTTTGGACTCGCGCAGGACGAGCGGCACATCCTCGGGCCTGGGTTCGTCCTTCGCGTAATAGAAGAGCTGCGCCGTCCAGCCCTTCTGGTCGAAGTGGCGGCGGAAGGCGCGCAGGTACGCGAGCCGCTCGGCCTCGGTCTTCAAGTAGGGGTTCTTCCGCACCTCGGTGGTGGTGAAGCGCGCGCCGTTCGGCAGCGCCTTGCCCTCGAGGAACGGGCCCACCTCCTGGTCGTAGCCGCTCCAGTCGATGACCGCCTCGCCCCCTTCGAAGCGCATGGGCGGCGGGTCGATGCCCATGCCGTGCAGGCTGAAGCGGTGCATCAGCGCCGCCTGCCCGTACCGGAAGAGGAGCCCCCGCCCTTCGTCGGTGAGCGCGTCCACCTTGTGCCCGGTGGCGAGCGAGAACGTCGAGATGCCGAAGCTGGAGGGCAAAGACGACGTGGCGGGCAGGGCGAAGGGCTGCACCGTCGCGGTGAGGGGGATGCGCACGGGCTTTCTGTCCTTCGCCCGCAGGACGATGGCGCCTTCGTAGTCCCCTGGAAGCTGTGACTCGGGGGCGCAGACCTCCACGTAGACCGACAAGGGCCGCGCCTCGGTGGAGTCGTGGGGCAGGGCGCGCCGCCGCTCGCCCACGTACGCGTCCTTCACCGGGATCAGCGGGTCTGGCCACAGCCCCACCGCGCCCTCCACGTTGGACGGGGTGCGCACCTCCACGAAGGCCACCCGGTACAGCCGCGGCTCCAGCGGCTCGCCCGCGTCTTTCTGGGCCTTGCCGGCGCGCCTCAGCGGCTCTGCGTGGGCGTCCACACCGGCCGAAGGCGGAGCGGCGTAGACCTGCAGGCCTTCGCATTCGCCGCGCGCCAGAGACAGCGCGTACGAGGCGCTGCCTGCCGGATCCTCACCGGGCCTTATCTTGATGAACGGCGAGACCGCGCGGGCCCACGCGCCCGTCGTCCCCGCCGCCTTCTGCTGCGCCTTCGAGCCTGGGCCGCCTGCTGCCTGCGCGCCCGCGCCCAGCGTGAGGATCAGCCCCGCTGCGCTCGCCCCCAGGATGCCCACCGCCCACAGCGCCCCCCTCCACGCACCCCGTCTCGCCATGCCTCACCCGCCGCCTGACCCCTCCACAGGAGTCGTGTGGGCGGGCGACAGCGCGTACCGCCGCCCGCTCTTGTAGTCGAGCAGCTCCGCCCGGATGGTCCCGAGGACGAAGTCCGCCTCAATCTTCACCGGCACCCGCGCGTCATCCGCGGTGAACCACGCGAGGATGTCCCGTTTGGCCACGAACTTGCCGTCGAACCCGGTCTGCACCCGCACCCGGTAGACGTCCTTCTTGCCCAGGGGCGTGGTGAGGTTCTCCTTGCCCTCCACCGTCGCCTTCAGGGTGAAGCTGCGCCGCCCGGTGAACACCGGCAGCTCATACGTGTCCCCGATGGCGAAGGGCTTGTTCCGCAGGGCGAAGGTGGCCGCGGCCATGTCGAAGGTGCCGGCCGCCACGTCGTGGGTCCCCACGCGCTCGTCCTTGCCCTCGTCCTGCTTCATCACCGTGGCCTTGCCGGCGTCGTGATCCAGCTTCACCCGCTGGCGGCGCTTCACCCGGTTCTCGTCCATGAAGAAGTCCGAGCCCACAGAGCGCTCCTGGGAGGTGTCCCAGTAGCTCACGAACTTGTCCCGGATGGGGTAGAAGTCGAGCATCCTCTCCGAGCGCGCCATGGTGACGATGGGGAGCACCTTCTGGCCCCACTGGAAGGTCTCGGCGCCCACGGTGATCTGCGCGCTGCCGGCGTGCATCCCCAGGTACTCCACCTTGTAGGTGGTCTGTTCGCCGGGGCCGAAGGCGCTCTGCTGCTCGGCGTGCGCAGAGGTCACCCCCAGCGCTGCCGCTGCCCAAAGCCCTGCAAGTGTCGCAAATCGGTTCATGGACGCCTTCTCTCTTTGCTCCCGGCGCCGCCAATCTAGGCAGCCTGCCAGGGGGAGGCCACCCGGGTGGGACACCGCATCACCCAATGCCCAAGCGACGGAGGCGGCCCGCCTGCATTCAGCCGCCCTTTTCCCTACAATCGGACGCCGGCCAAACCCGGAGCCAACCCCTCGTGATTCCCCAGCGCCTCGCCTGCCTGCTCTTCGTGTCTGCCTGCCTGGCCGCCTGCGGCAAGGATCCGGATCCCGAGCCGCCTCCCGCGAAGCTCCCCACCACCTACCGGGTGGTGTCCGGCGTCTCCATGGGCGCCATTGGCAGCGCGGCGCTGGTGGCGGCGCGGCCGGACCGGTTCGACGCGGCGGCGCCGCTCGGGGGGCCCCTGGACGCGGCGATGCTCCTGCGCACCATCGACCAGTTCCACCTGGGCGGCTTCTGCACGCGCGTGGAGCTGGAGGCCCTGATGGCGCAGGGCCCCGAAAAGCTGAACGACCCGGCGGCGATCTCGGCGTGCATGAAGTCGCCCTCGCGCATTCCCTGGGAGCACGACCAGAACTACAACCGCTGGGTCTTCACCACCAACGGCGGCACCTTCGACCGGTCTGCGTACCTCGACATCTTCCGGGACCTGACGCTCGCGTACGGGAACCTGCTCTACGAAAACCCCGCGTCGCCGTATGCGCCGCCCGGGGTGGATCCGGAGCGCCTGCGCCGCCCGCCGGCGGACTACTGCTCCAACCCGGTGGTGCTCGAAGGCTTCAAGAACGCCGAGTACAACGCCGACGGGAAGTACGCCGCCATCACCTTCTGCGACGGCGAACCCCGCACCTGGTTCTGCGCGGGTGATGGCGCGGTGGTGGACTTCTGCGCGGACCCCGCGAACATCGCCACGCCGCTCGCGCTCGCCGAGGAGGCGCCGTACGCCACGCAGTTCTGCCAGGCGCGCGGCGGCGGCAGCGCCCAGGTGGCCAGCAAGGCAGACCAGCCGCTCTTGATGCTGAACCACGCCGGGCGGGTGGACGCGTGCCGGGTGGCCACGCGGCCGATGACCCTGGCGGTGGCCCTGGACATGAACGGCAACGGCCGCCGCGACTATGGCGAGCCGGTCCTCAACAACGGCGCCGAGCGCTTCGGTGACGTGGGCTCGGACGGCTGCGCGGACGCGTACGAAGATGGAAACGGCGGCTGCCTCGACACGCAAAATCCATCTGCCCAGGATCCCAACGGGGACAACTACGAGGCGGTGACGAACGCCCTGGGCACCGAAGGAAACTGGGTCTGGGACGAAGGCGAGCCGTACGAAGACCACGGGCTGGACGGCGTCCCGGGGACGGGAGACTTCGGCGAGGCCAACGGCCAATACGACGTGTCGAGCGGACGGCGCACCTTGTTCTCTTTGGACGCGCGCACGCAGTACCGCGCCTGGAGCCCGGAGGGCCGCGCCCGGCTGGACCTCCTCACCGACGGTGGCATCCGGGACCTCTTCAACTTCGGCCTCTCGGCGCGGCAGCTCTTCGGCACCGTGATGCACTTCCAGAAGGAGCGCGCGGCCATGTTCCGGGACCACCTGGAGCTGCCGGGGATGGTGGACGCGCGGACCGGCAACTTCGACCCCTGGGGCAAGCGCTGGGGCAACCTGCCGCCCAACCTCGCGGTGCTCTACGGCAAGGAGAACCCCACCGACGACGACCGCGTGGAGGGGGAGGGGGACCACGTGGGCACGCCCGGGCAGATGGTGAACCGGATGTACTCGCTGTTCACCTGGGCCGGCGCGCGCTGGGGGACCCTCCCGCGGCCCGTCACGCCGTTTGGCGGCACCAGCTACGGGGACCGGGAGATCATCGACAGCTACGACTCCGAGATCCTCGGCGCCCGGCGCGAGTTCGCGGTGTTCCTGCCGCCCGGCTACGACGATGCGGCCAACGCCGAGACCCGCTACCCGGTCCTGTTCATGCTCCACGGCTACGGCATGGAGCCCGCAGGCTTCGTCTCCAGCGCGCTGGTGGCCGACAGCTACATGGTTGGCGAGAAGGCCAGGCTCCGGCCGATGATCATCGTCTTCCCCTCCGGGCGTTGCTGCTACCGCAACGCCGCCACCGGCGAGCGCGACTGCCGCGAGACCGACGAGGCCGGCACCTCCATTGGCCAGCGGCCGGGCTTCGAGCGCGAGTGCGCCCGCGGCACCTTCTACGTGAACGGGCAGGGCTACACCCACGGCGAGGGCCCCCGCTACGGCGACGCGTTCTTCGAGCTGATGGACGAGATAGACCGGCGCTACCGCACGCTCGCGCCCACAGAGGTCCTGGCGCGTTGAGCCCTCCTCCCGACAGCGGCGCCGGCTCTTCGGGTGGACCTTCGGGGAAGACCCCGGGCGGCGGGACCCCGGTCCTCAAGGTGGGCCTTCGGCGCCTGAACTTCGAGGACCGCGTCTTTGGAGACGGCACCCTGCGAGACGCGCCCTTCATCCGGCTGTTGGGGGAGCGCGCCGCGAGGTCCCTGCTCACGCAGATCAACGGCCGGCGGTTCGAAGATGGGAGCCGGCTCTTCGGAGAGGGAGAGCCGGGGAGCGCGCTGTTGTTCCTGATGAAGGGCGAGGCCCGGCTTCTGGCGGGCGCGGGCGCGGACACGGTGGAGGTGGGCCTGGCGCACAAGGGCGAGGTGCTCGGCGCGCGCGAGGCGCTGGGGGAGGCGCAGGTGCGGGGCTACTCCGCGCAGGCGGTGGGTGAGGTGGAGGTGTTCGAGGTGCCGCCGGAGCTGCTGGCGCAAGTCGCTCCGCTGGGGTCGCAGGTGTGGACGCACCTGAAGGAGGTGGCGGCCACGCGCGCCGCCGCCCGCGCGGAGCTCACCGACTTCTTGAACCGCTGGTGACGACATGGACCATCATCAATTCGACGACGACGAGTCGGAGAAGGAGCTCGCGAAGGGCGGGGCGGCCACGCGCTTCCGCGAGTTCGACTGCCCGTCCTGCAACGCCAACAACCCGGCGGACGAGCCGTTCGGCAACGGCGAGCAGGTCCTCTGCAACTACTGCGGCACCGAGTACGACGTGAAGGTGACCGAAGAGGGCAAGCTGAAGCTGCGCGAGGCCTAGGCGCCGGCTGACGGTGCCACCGCGGCCGGACGTTCGCCGAAGATGGCCGTACCCACCCGCACCACCGTCGCCCCTTCGGCGATGGCGAGCGCGAAGTCCGCGGTGGTGCCCATGGACAGCTCCCGCAGGCCGTGGCGGTGCGCCAGTTCACGCAAGGTGGCAAACCGCGCGCGGGTGCGCCCTTCGTCCGGGTCCAGAGGCGGCAGGGCCATCAGCCCCACCACCTCCAACCGCGGCAGCGCGCGCACCGTGTGAAGGAGCGCCTCCACCCCCTCCGGCACCACCCCGCTCTTGGTCTCCTCCTGCGCGAGGTTCACCTCGAGGAAGCAGCGCAACGGCGGCAGCGTGTCCTTGCGCCTGCGCGAGAGCTCTTCGGCCACACCCGCGCGGTCCAGCGCGTGGAAGGCGAAGGCCACCTCCGCCACGTACTTCGCCTTGTTGGTCTGCAACGGCCCAATGGCGTGCCAGCGCAAAGCAGAGAGGTTCGTGAGCGCCTTCGCCTTGTCGCGCAGCTCCTGGGCGTAGTTTTCGCCGAAGTCCACCTGGCCTGCTGCGTGCGCCTCGCGGATGAGCGAGTCCGGCTGCAGCTTGGAGACCGCGAGCAGCGTGACCTCCTCCGGGTTGCGCCCGGCCTTCACACACGCCTTCTCCACCTGCGCCCGGACGTCCTGCAGCCTGCTGGCGACGGTGCTCATGAGGACCTGCCTTCCTCCGCCACACCCGCCGCGCTCCACGGCAGCCTGCACCCGGCCTCTTCGAGCAGCGCCACCGTCTCCGCCAACGGCAGGCCGATGACCGACGACACGCTGCCCTCCACCTTCGAAACGAACATCCCCGCCTTGCCCTGCAGGCCGTAGCCGCCTGCCTTGTCCAGAGGCTCCCTGGTGCCCGCGTACCAGGCCAGCTCCGAATCCCCCAGCGCCCGGAAGTGCACCAAACTGCGCACCACCGCGTCCCGGACGCCGGACGGTCCGCCCACCGCCACCGCGGTGAGGACCTCGTGCGCGCGGCCGGAGAGGCGCCGGAGCATCGAGAGCGCCTCTTGCGCATCGTTTGGCTTGCCGAGGATCTCCCCGTCCACCACCACCGTGGTGTCCGCCGCGAGGACGAAGGCGCCGGGCTGTCCTTCGCTGATGACGCGGGCCTTGTGGCGCGCTACCCGGCGCACGTAGTCCCGGGGCGCCTCACCCGGGTGGACGGCCTCGTCCACGTCCGCGGGGGCGACGGTGAAGGTGAGCCCGAGCTCCTCCAGCATCGCCTTGCGCCGGGGCGACGCGGAGGCGAGCACGAGCGGGGCGAGCGTTTGACCCATGGGGGTCGCCATGTAACCTGCGCCGCCATGAAGGCCAATGATCTCCTGAGCGCAATGAAGCGCACGGTCGAGCAGATCGCCGCCTTCAACGACATCGCCAAGGCGCTCACCTCCACCCTGGAGCTCCGGGTGGTGCTGGAGCTGGTGATGCAGAAGGTGTCGGAGCTGCTCCGCCCGTCCAACTGGTCCCTGCTGCTGGTGGACGAAACGAAAGGAGACCTCTACTTCGAGATCGCGGTGGGCCCGGGGGCGCAGGCGCTCAAGGGCCTGCGGATCCAGCCGGGGGAGGGCATCGCCGGATCGGTGTTCGTCACCGGCGAGCCGCGCAGGCTCGGGGAGGCGCGCAAGGATCCGCGCTTCTCCGGGCGCTTCGACGAGGCCTCCCACTTCCAGACCGAGTCCGTGCTCGCGGTGCCCCTGCGCTCGCGGGGACGGAGCCTGGGGGTCATCGAGCTGGTCAATGGGCCGGGCACGCCGGCCTTCACGGACGAGGACCTGCAGGCGGTCCAGGCGATTGCGGACTTCGCGGCCATCGCCATCGACAACGCGCGGAACTTCCAGCGGGTGCAGGAGCTCACGCTGATAGACGAGCACACGGGGCTCTACAACGCGCGCCACCTGCGGAGCCTGCTGGACCGGGAGGCCGCGCGCGCCCAGCGCTTCGGTCACCCCCTGTCGCTCCTGTTCCTCGACCTGGACCGGTTCAAGGAGGTCAACGACGCCCACGGGCACCTGGCGGGCAGCGCCCTGCTCCAGGAGGTGGGGGTGATGCTCCGCGAGTGCATCCGCCAGGTGGACTCTGCCTTCCGCTTCGGCGGGGACGAGTTCGCGGTGCTGCTCCTGGAGACGGACCTGCCGCAGGCGCGCGTCGTCGCGGACCGCATCCGGGACCGCTTCCGCGAACGCCGGTTCCTGCAGGACCGGGGGCTCGCCATCGGGCTGACCGCCAGCATCGGCCTGGCCTGCCTGCCGCACCACGCGTCCTCCGGCGCCGCGCTCCTGGAGGCCTCCGACCGGGCCATGTACGCGGCCAAAGCAGAGGGGCGCAACGACGTTCGCGTGGCGAAGCCGTAGCGCCCCTTCGGGACTGCGCGTCGGGTACGGAACCCGGTGAACTAGGACTCGCCGAGGGGGCCGAGCACCTCGTCGATGGCCTGCTCGTTGGTGACGACCTCGCCCTTCTCACGCAGGGCGCGCAGGAAGGAATCCCGCAGCTCCATCTGCTTGGCGCGGCGCGCGTCCGCGAAGAGCGTGTCCCGCTGGCTCTCGAAGTCCGCGTCCGCGGGCTTGTGCCGCGCGGTCACCTGCACGAGCACGAAGGCGTCACCCACCTCGTAGACGCGGTCCAGCGCGCCGGCGGCGTCCTGCTTGAACACGTCCGGGACGATCTGCGGCGCCACGCCCAGCTTGGGGATGGCTTCAGTGGCCGCGTTGAACTCGCCGGTGGCCACCGCCTCCGGAGCGGTGGGCTGGTTGAAGTTGAACTGCGGCTCGCCTTCGGCGCTGGGCGGGAAGAGCTCGGTCAGGGACCGCCCGGCCCTCACCTTCGCCAGCGCCTCCTCCGCGCGCTGCTTCGCCACGTCCTTCGCCTTCTCACGCTTCCAGAGCTGGCCGGCGATCTCGTCGGACACCTCCGCCAGCTCCTTCGACTGCGGCGGGCGCTTCTCCTCCACCTTGATCAGGTGCACCCCGAACCGGCTCACTACCGGGTCCGAGATCTGCCCCGGCTGCAGGGAGAACGCCGCGTCGCTGAAAGGCTTCACCCAGCCGTCCGCGGTGTTGAACCCGAGGTCACCGCCCTGAACCTTGCTGCCCTGGTCCTCGGAGAACTGCTTCGCCAATTCGGCGAAGTCCGCGTTCTCTTCAGTGAGCTGCTTCTTGAGGTTCGCCACCTTGTCCTTCGCAGCGTTCAGCTCCGCCTCGGTGGGCTCCTCGGCGGTCTTGATGAGGATGTGCCGCGCCCGGACCTGCTCCGGCTGGTGGTAGAGGAATTTGTTCTGCTCGTACTGGGCGCTGATGGCGTCCTTCTTCTCCTCCTTGAACTTCGCCAGCTCGTCCGCGGTGGGCGCGGGCACCTGCTCGGCGAACATGGTGGGGACGAAGCGGGCGAAGGTGGCCTCGGCCCTGTTGCCCTCCTTGAGGAAGCGGGCGCGCACTTCGTCTTCGGACACGGTGGCGCTCTCCGCCACGGTCTCCAGGAGGCGGGACGCGGCGAGCTGCCGGCGGAGGTCCTTTTCGAACTCGAGGTCCGTCTTCCGGTAGTACTGCCGCAGCACGTCCCGGTACTGCTGCGGGTCGAACTGGCCGTTCTTCTGGAAGTCGGGGCTCTCGTGGAGGAGCTTCGCGAGCTCCTCATCCGAAGGGGAGATGCCGTGGCCCTCCGCCGCCTGGGCCAGAAGCTCGGTGTTCACGAGCTGATCGAGCACCTGCTTGTGCAGCCCGAGCTGCCGGGCGAGCTGCTCCGAGAGCCCCTGCTGCCGGTACATGTTCAGCATGTTCCGGTAGGAGCGCCGGAACTCCACCACCGGGATCTCCTTGCCGTTCACCGTGGCCACCGCGTTGGGCGCCGTGCTGCCGGTAGGCGCCTCGCAGCCGCGGCTGCCGGGACCAAAGGAGAGGGTGAACACCACCGCGATGGCGGCGATGAAGAGGATCGAAACAATCCTGCGCGAGTTGAAGTCGGTCATAGGGGCGTGGGCCGTCCTGTACGTGAAGCGGGCGGCCGGGCAATCCCACATGCCCCGCCGGCTGAAACGGGCTTGACTCTCTAGGATCCGGGTTGTGAAAATGCAAGCGATTTCCCGGCCTTAGCTGGGTCAGGTCGCCGGGAGGAACGCCTTCACGTGCTGTCGCTCATCAAGCGGTATCGAGAGCTCCTCGTGGTGGGTGCGCTCCTGCTCTATCCGTTCGCCACCTTCTTGACCCGCGGGCAGACGCCGCGTGAGCCCCATGGGGTGGACCGGGCGGTGATAGCCGTCGTCTCTCCGCTGCAGCGCGCGTTCGGCTGGATGCTCGGCGGGGTGGGGGGGACGTGGACCGGCTACATCGCCCTGCGGGGCGTCCGGGCCGAAAACGAAGCGCTGCGCGCGGAGAACGAAGCGCTCGGCGGCCGCGTCAACGCGCTGACCGAAGCGGAGCTGGAGAACACGCGGCTGCGCGCGCTCCTGGGCTACGCGCAGGAGCGGGAAGGGGACGAGACCGCTGCGCGCGTGATCGGGGTGAACCCGGTGTCCACGCTCTTGTCCATCCGGCTGGACCGCGGGACCGAGCACGGGGTCGGGCAGGGCGCGGCGGTGGTCACCGCCGAAGGGGTGGTGGGCCGGGTCATCCGCAGCACCGCTTCGTATTCGGACGTGGTGCTGGTGACGGACCCCAACGCGCGGACCGCGGCGCGGGTCCAGCGCTCGCGGGCGCGGGCCACGCTGTCGGGGATGGGCGGAGACCGGGACCTGTCGCTCGAGAACCTCCTGCGCACCGAAGACGTGGAGGAGGGTGACGTCATCATCACCTCCGGCACCGACGGCATCTTCCCGCCGGGCCTGGTCGTCGGCCAGGTGTCCACGGTGGAGCGGAAGTCCACCGGGATGTTCCAGGCGGCAGAGGTGGTTCCGGCGGTGGACATGACCCGACTGGAGGAGGTCCTGGTGTTGCCGCCGGTGGAGTGGACCTTGCGCCCCCTGGCGGCCGGGGGTGACGAAGGTGCGCCCGCGAGGAGTGAGGCCAACCCATGAGGTTCGCGGTCACGCTGGTCCTGGCGCTCATCCTGCTCACCTTCCAGTCGGCCCTGGTTCACCAGCTGGGGTTCGCGGTCACCCGCATCGACGTGACGGTGGCGTTGATCGCGTTCCTGTCGCTGCGGGCAGGCCGCATCGAGGGCGCGGTGGCGTCCTTCGCCATCGGCTACGTGCTGGATCTGCTGAGCGGGCAGCCCACCGGGCTGTACACGTTCCTCGCGGTGGGCGTGTTCCTGCTCGGCCGCGGCGCGCGGAGCCTGATGGACGTGCGCTCGGCGCCGTCCTTCGCGGTGTTCGCCACCGGCCTCGAGATCGTCCACGCGCTGCTGGCGGTCTTCTTCACCTGGATGACTTCGCGCGGCGACGGCGGCGCGGGCTTCTCCCCTGGCGCCTTCGTGGCGCAGGTGCTGCTCACCGGGCTGGTGGCGCTGGCGCTCTACCCGCTGCTGCGCAAGGTGGATCCCGGCAACGAGCGCCACGACTCCGGCCTCGGGCTGTTGAGGTAGCCGCCGGATGACGCTGGGGAAGCAGACCGCCGGGCGGGACCTGAAGCGCCGCTACCTCTGGCTCGGCGCGGCGATGATCCTGGGGCTCCTGGTGCTCTCGGTCCGTCTGTACCGGCTGCAGGTCACCCGCGGCGAGGAGTTCGTCGCGCGGTCGGTGGAGAACTTCGTCAAGGAGGTCCGGATCCCCGCGGACCGCGGGATGATCCTCGACCGCCGCAAGCAGATCCTCGTCGACAGCCGCCCGTCGTTCGACGTGTACGTGACCCCCGCCTTCTGCGTGCGCTGCGGAGAGGACGTGCTGCCGAAGATCGGCGCCTGGCTCTCGTGGGATGACAAGCAGCGGCAGGAGGCGGAGGCGCTGGTGGCGCGGGCCAGGAAGAACGCGCCCTTCCGGCCGGTGCCGCTGCGCATCGACGTGCAGCGGGAGGTGGCGGACCTGCTCGACGCGCACCGGCTGGAGTTGCCGGGCATCGAGGTGATGGCGGTCCCGCACCGCAACTACCGGTACAACACGCTGCTCTCGCACGTGCTCGGCTACATGAACGAGGTCACGGGCGACGAGCTGGAGCGGCTCAACGCGCGCGGTGAGTCCTACGTGCTCGGGGACTACATCGGCCGGCGCGGCATCGAGCGGGCCTTCGAGACCCGGCTGCGCGGCGTGGACGGCGGACGCAAGCGGGTGGTGGACGCGCGCGGGCAGCCCATCCCCGGGCTTTCGGACCTCATCGGTGAGACGGTGGTGGAGCCGCGGCCGGGCAACAACGTGGTGCTCTCGGTGGACATGCGCCTGCAGGAGGAGGCGAACCGCGTGTTCCCCGGCCAGGCGGGCGCGGCCATCGTGGTGGACGTGAAGACCGGGTTCATCCGCGCGGTGCTCTCGCGGCCGGGGTTCGACCCCAACCTGCTCACCGGGCGCATCAGCGGCCGGGACCTGGGGCTGATGGCGCAAGACCCCTTCAAGCCGATGATGAACCGCGCCACCCAGATGCACTACAGCCCTGGCTCCACCTTCAAGGTGGTCACCGCGCTGGCGGTGCTGCGCGAGAACGTCTTCACGCCGCACACCCACGTGAACTGCCCGGGCGGCTACCGGCTCGGCGGGCGGACGTGGCGCTGCTGGCGGGACGCGGGCCACGGGCCCAAGGACGGCAAGGGCGCGCTGCAGCACTCCTGCGACGTCTACTACTACCGGGCTGCGGATCTGATGGGCATCGAGCCCATTGCCCGGGAGGGCAAGGAGCTGGGCCTGGGGGCGCCCACCGGCATCGGCATCCTGCAGGAGGTGCCGGGGAACATGCCGGACACGAAGTACCACAACCGCGTCACCCCCGGCGGCTACCAGAAGGGGATGGCGCTCAACACCTCCATTGGCCAGGGCGACGTGGACGTGACGCCGCTGCAGCTGGCCATGGTGTACGCGACCATCGCCAACGGGGGCGACTACTACCGGCCTCAGCTGGTGGAGCGGGTGGAGTCCCCCCACGGCGAGATCCTCGAGACCTTCCCGCCGGACAAGGTGCGCGAGGTGGACATGCGCCCCGAGGACCGCCAGGTGATCGTCGACGCCCTGGTGGCGGTGGTGCACGAGCCCGGCGGCACCGCGTACCGGCACCGGCTCAAGGACGTGGTGGTGGCGGGGAAGACCGGGACCACGCAGGTGGTGAAGCTCGGCGCGGTGCGTTTGAAGAAGTCGCAGATAGACTACTGGCAGCGCGACCACGCGTGGTTCGCGGCCTTCGCCCCGGCGGACGACCCGGAGATCGCCGTGGTCGTCCTCAATGAGCACGGCGGCAGCGGCAGCTCGGACGCGGCCCCCACCGGGATGGCGCTCATCAAGAAGTACTTCGAGCTCAAGCTGGAGGACGCCGCGGCGTCCCAGGCGGCGGGCGAAATGCCCACGGACGACACGGTGCCCGCGGCGGTGCTCGAGCGTGGCTCGCAGGGGGCGCCCGCACCTGCTCCTGCGCCGACCCCGCCCACTCCTCCGGTCCGGCCCTCACCCCCACCCGGCCCCGCGCCGGTGGTGGCACCGCCAGCCGTGGTGCCACGGCCCGCGGCTGTCCCCGCCCCGCCCCCCGCGGTGCCGGATGCCGGCGTGAACCCCAGGGCCCCAGGAGTGGCGTCACCAGCCGCCGGGACGCGCGCCAACCCACCCGCGCCGGTCCCGGATTCCCGCGCGCCGAAGCCTGCGCCCGCCGCTGCCGCGCCTGCCCCGGGTTCGGATGCCGGAGCGCCGGAGTCTGCGCCCGCCGCCGCCGCGCCCGCCGCTTTGCCGGATGCAGGCGCGCCCAGGCCTGCGCCCCCTGTCGCGCCCGCGCCCGCGGCCGCTGCCGAAGATCCGGAGAGGGCGGCCGAGGCCGCCTTGCCGAAGAAGGAAGCCGCACCGAAGCCCGGCGCCGCAGAGACGGCGAAGCCTGCGCCCGCCGCTGAAGCCGCCGCGCCGCCAGAAGGGAGCCCGTGATGCAGGTGGTCCGTGTCGAACGGCGCATGCTCGCGCACGTGCCCTGGCCGCTGGTGGGGGTGGCGCTGCTCATCGCCGCCATCGGCGTGTGGAACCTCGCGTCCGCCGCCCGCCCGCCGATGAACCCGGTGTGGATCAACCAATCCATCTACGTGGGCCTGGGGCTCTTCGCCATGGTCGCGGTGTGCCTCGTGGACTACCGGCTCTTCTACCGGCTGGCGCTGCCGCTGTTCCTGCTGAACGTGGGCTCGCTGATCGCGCTGCGCTTCTTCGGCTACACGGCCAAGGGCGCGGAGTCCTGGTTCGCGCTGGGGCCCATCCGCATCCAGCCAGCGGAGTTCACCAAGATCACCGTGGTGCTGCTGCTCGCGCGCTACTACCACGACACCCACCGGCCGCTGGAGCCGTCCTACGGGCTGTTCCGGCTCCTGCCGCCGCTGGCCATCGTGCTGGTGCCGGCGGCGATCATCCTCGTCCAGCCGGACCTCGGCACCGCGATGATGCTCCTGCTCGCCGCGGGCACCATCATCCTCTTCGGGCGGGTGAAGCGCTGGATCGCCGTGGCCCTGGTGGTGGTGGCCTTGAGCGTGGGCGGGGTGATCTGGAACGACTTCGTCCGCGCAGAAGGGGACGAGACCGTCTCCACGCTCCTGCGCCACCGGATGAAGAAGCACCAGGCCCAGCGCATCACCAGCTGGCTGGACCCGGACTCGGACGTGCGCGGCGCGAGCTACCACGCGGTGCAGTCGATGATCGCCGTGGGCTCCGGCGAGCTGACCGGGAAGGGCTGGCGGCAGGGCACCCAGACCGGGCTGTCCTTCCTGCCGGAGCAGCACACCGACTTCATCTTCTC